>JAFYPA010000048.1 GCA_017560085.1 Clostridia bacterium | reverse complement strand
GTATGGCTCCCTCTTGAGGGAGCTGTCAGCGAAGCTGACTGAGGGAGTTCCGCAGGAAGCACCCACATCAGATTAAAAATGCGTTCAGAGGGTGCACAAACTCCCCGACAAATTCCAATTTAAATCTTAACGAAGGAAGCGAAGCTTCCAACCTTCCCTAGCCCCTAGTTCCTAGTCCCTGTCCCCTATAAATTCCAATTTTGCATTTTGCCCTTTGCATTTTGCATTTCGGTGCACCGCACCGACAAATCCCAAATCTGCACTCCACACACAAAAGCCCCCGACCGCAAACGGTCGGGGTGCCCCCTCTTTCTTAATTACTTAACGAAGAGATATGTTCCGCCTACCTCGGCGTTCTTGAAGCCTGTGGAGACCTCAAAGGCTATCTGAGAGTTGTAAATCTTGGATACGCTGTTGATTGTGCCGTATTTTCCGCCGAGCTTCTGGATGTAGGTGTTGTTCTTCCATTGAATTTCCTGATCACCGCCCGCCTTGAGGGTGAAGAGGGAAACCTCACTTCTGTCGAAGATGTTGCCTTCTATTACAAAGTTCGCCGTTTCAACAATTCCACCGGAACGGATGTGAGCCGCAACAGACTTGTCGGGTCTTGTCATGCCGAAGCAGTTACCTGCAAATCTGCAGAGGTTGTCCTTATAGAGGATGTTCACAAGGTATCTTGTGGTGTTGCCGCTTGCGGGCTGACGGTTGAAGTGCTCGATTGAGTAGATACAGTTGAGAATTACGTTGTTGGAATAGGTAACGTTCTTCATAACGTAGTCACCCGCAGAGGAGTCGGATACCTGATGTGTTACACCTGCATCGTATACATCCTTGATATAGCAGTTGTCTACCGTGTAGCCGTCACAGCCACCGTATACCTCTACTGCGTTACCCAGTCTTGTGAAGCTGTGGGACTTGCCCGATGCGTTGCTGTAGTGCTGCATTGAGCCGCCTATCCATTCGAATACACAGTTCTGCACCTTGAGGTTGGATACTGTACCGCAGGATACACCGTGAATACCTGCGTGGCGTACCGTGATGTTGTCAATCGTTACATTGTTTGCACCCGTGATTGCGGAAATTCTGGGGTTGAATTCGATGTTTGTGAATCTCTCTGCGGGATTGCCCTTATCGGAACGGAGGTAAAGCTGACCCTTGCCCGAGGGAGCCTGAACATTGGGGCCGCCGCAGTCGTGCCAGAAGTCGAGGTCGTTCTTCATATCTGCGAGGATGTCCTCGATTACTGTGTTGGGAGCTTCTCTTCTGTATGCCTTGCCACCGTTGTAGTCATAGCACATCTTCTGTGCGAAAATGTCTCTGTATGTTCTTTCGTTGAATGCGATTGAGCCGATATCGTTTTGGAAGGTTTCGCTGTACTTATAGATATTTGTATAGCCCTCAACGAGTGTCCATGTGCCGTGCTTTGCGCCGTCAAAGGGAGACATACTGATTACCGGCTTTTCGCCTTCACCGTATGCGGAGTAGGATACGCCCGGCTTTGTGGGAAGCTGTTCGCCTCTCCATGTGTCGCCTCTCTTGAAATATACGACATCGCCCGAAAGAAGGGATGCACTCTGTACCTTCTTGATTGTCTTCCAAGCCTTTTCGGGACTCTTACCGTCGTTGCTGTCGTCACCCTCGGAGGAGGAAACATAGTATGCAACTCTGCCGTCCTTGGGCTTTATGTCGGACTTTGTTGCCTTGATTTCGGCAATTCTCTTTGCCTCCATATCGTCAATGCTCTTGAGGTATTCTGCCGTTACGAATTCGGCTCTGTCCTCCTCTGAGCCTGCCGCACCCTCTGTGCCCGTCTTTGCTACGGTTACCTTGCCGTCCTTTTCGGTGACAACAAGACCGCCTGCTTCTGTAAGTGTGATTGTGCCGTCCTCGGCTACGCCCTCAACGACAGAGCCGTTGTCTGCGGTAACCTTGATTGTGATGCTGTCCTTCTTTACGTCTACAGCCTCTGCGTATGCCGCACCAGTTACGCTTACAAAGATATCATAGGATGCCTCATCGGCGATAACGTCCTTTACATTGTTGAAGATAACCGTACGAAGACCGTTAATCAGTCTGCCGACCTTATCGTTTGTACCGCAGGCTACAGAGCCGATTTTGGCATTACCGCTTATCGAAACAACAGAGCCGTTATTTTCTCTGGGCTTGCCCTCACTTCCGTTACCCGTACCCGTTACGTTTGCCCATACACCGCTGTTGATGGTGAGGTTACCGAAGTAATTTCCGTTGTGGGAAACGTGAGTGCTTGTTGAGTCTATGTAGTTTACACAGCTGGAGAGGTCGTTTGCACTGCCCGCATATACGGATATTGCCGCGCCTGCGTCCTCGATAACGCATACAATGTCCTTGCCGAAGGTTACCTTCTGGTTGTCGCAGTAGATGGAGCAGTTTGAGCCTCTTGAAACAAATGCGATATTGTCAAAGATTGTTTCGCTTCTCGGAACACCGTTCTTCCAGCTTGAGCCGAAGATGATTGCGGCTTCAGCCGTTTCTCTGTAGTCAACGCCGTCATATACGGATGTGATGAGCACCTTGCCCGTATTTCCGAGCGTGAAGTCAAAGTTGGAGTTCATAACAACAGGACCGCAGACAACAAGAGTACCCGTGTCCTTAATCATTCTGTGGCCTTGCATATAGCTTGCGGCATTTTCCGCACTTGAGCCGTCGCCCGTACCGCCGTCCTTTATAAAGACAACCTCACCGAATGCCTCGTGTTCAACCTCGCCCGAGCCTACAAGCTGACCGCTCTTGTCGATTTCCTTACCGCCTGCCGCCGCGATAATCTGATATACCGCCCAGTGCTCAAGGTCAACATCGGTAAACTTGGACTCGAAGTCCTTGTACTTGATAACCGCGATATCAGCCATATCGAATACACGGTTGATAACCGTTACAACCTCTGCTCTTGTGATGGATGCATCGGGCTTGAAGGAGAATGTGCCGTCACCGTTGTCGTAGCCGTTTACAAGCTTTGCTCTTGTGGCATTCTTTATTGCCTCGCTGTACTTGTGGTCGGCGGGAACATCTGTGAACTTTATTTCGTCGCTCTTGGGAGAAAGCTTCTTGAAGGTGGAAATAAGCTGAACGAATTCCGCTCTTGTAATCTGACGGTTACCGTCAAAGTTATCGAAGGCTTCAAAGGTTTCGAAGGAGTCGAGGTATGCGATATTATCGTAGAACCAGTCCTCTGCCTTTGCTCTTTCGGTTGTATACCTGCCCTTGATTTTGTCCTCTGTGGTGAGAAGTCTTACAACAATTGTGGAGGCTTCTGCGATTGTGATATTTCCCGCGGGTCTGAAGGAGAATGAGCCGTCACCGTTGTCATATCCCTTTATATATTCACCGGGGAAGCCTGCGGAGAATGTGGGACGGAGAGCCGCAAGCTCCTCAGCCTTGTTGAGGTCGGATTCCTCAAAGGCAAACTTTACGGTCTTTGCATCGTTTATATATTCTCCGTTCTTTACGAGCTCGCCGTCAATCCTTGCGGCATAGCCCTTCTGTGCCTGAATATAGAATGTACCCGGCTCGGAGCCGCCTCTTACATAGCCGTTGCCTGTTATTTCGTGAGTTCTTGTAGCACCCTCGGGGGATTTTTCGTTTGTGCCGTCGTACTTGATGAGTACCTTTTCGCCCTCAACCTTGCCGTTGTCGTTGAAGTCGAATGCAACAGCACCCATAACCTTTACGTCCTTACCGAGCGTAATTGTGGAGGAAAGTGAAGGTCTGGGCTTGTCTGCGCTACCCTTACCGCCGCCCTTGATATCGTAGAATGTACCGGAAAGAACGGTTACGGAAGTATTTGCGGGGAAGTTCTTTGTACCGGAAAGGTCGTTGGCAGAGCCGCCGTAGATACCGAGGTAATTTGTGGGGATAGCGGCGTCTACGCCCTCTGTCTTACAGGTAATGCCCTTGCCGAAAACAAGCGGGAAGCCGTTTGCATAGAAGGAGCAATAGTTACCCTTTGTTATAAAGGTAATGTTCTCGAATTCGAGACAGCAATGAACCTCTGCATTCTTCCATGAGCTTGCAAAGATAAGAGCCGCATCCGCTGTTTCTCTGTAGTCAACGCCGTCGTACACGGAGGTGAACAGAATATTTGCGGCGTAGTCGTCACCGAGACCGAAGTCTGTGTTGGATGTAATTTCCGTAGGACCTACGAGTACCATAGTACCGCCGCCCGCATTTGCGAGCTTCTGGTTTGCGGAAACAAAGCTTCCCATAGGTGATTCGGGAGTTGCGCCCGTACCGTCAGCGCCTGTTTTGACAAAGATAACGGTATTTCCCGTAGGCACAGCCATAGCGGGGCTTACGGTTACGGAAACCATACCGATTGTCATGAGAAGTGTCAAAAGCAGACTGAGTATTCTTTTGTTGTTTTTCATGATATATTCCTTTCCGGATTTTATTTACGGAGGTATTGCATACGACCGTATTCCGATTTGATTATATCATATAAATTTTGGTTTGTAAATATAAAAAAGCAACTTTTTTGAAGGAGATTTTGGTTAAAATATACCGAAATCAAGTAAAAGGCACAATTCTTCCCGTCACAAGATTCACCACCCTCGGAAAAGCTGTATAGTCCGCCAGACAGTACAGCATACCGTTTTCCGCAAGGAAGCAGTTACCCGAGATGTATGGGTATAGCCTTCTCGCATTTCCCGAAAGGGTATCTATTTCGTAAAATCCGCTGTTGACGGCACTTATCGGAGGCTCGGAATTTATCGCAAGGCTCTTGTCGCTTCCGTAATACATTGCCTTTACGTAAAGCTTTGTACCGTGAGTGCCTATTGCGCTTATGCTGTTTGTGTCGGGAATTGTCACCTCGAGGAATTCTCCGTTATTTGTATATCTCCAAACGCAGGCGTAGGGGTTACTCCATCGGCTTGCTCCCGTGGGAGAATAGGAGTCGGAGCAGAGGTAATATCCACCGTCACCGTCGGAGAGAATTTTGGTGAGGTTGTTTTTTGTATCCCACTCGGCAAGATGTGTGATTTTCCCATCCTTCAGAACGAAAATATGCTCCCCGTGTGCCGTGTACGGAGCGGGGGCTGTGCCGAGATTAAGATTTGTGCATATGAAGGTTATTCCGTCGAACTCGTATTTGCGTGAGTATTGGCTGTGGGCATTTGTGGGAACAATGGGCTCGGAGCTATAGCAAAGGCTTCCGTTTTCAAGTGTCATCTCGGTGCATTCGGGGATGGGACTGTACGGTGCGTAGTCGTTTTCGGTGGGCTTGCCGTCCAGCTTTTCGGCAAATTCGTTTTCGTAGTGAAGTCTGTATTTTGAGCTTTCCGCATAGTGGTGATATTCTATCGTGCCGTCCGAAGCCTTTTCCGTGGTATAGCCCTGAATTTGTGTTATGAGGGTTACGCCGTTTTCATCGTGCTTTCCGAAATCACCGTATATCTGACGGCGGTCGGAATTCAGAAATAAGCCGTCCGTTTCCGACCATTTTATATCACGGCACATTTCCTCCACCCCGAAGCGGTAGGTCAGCGGAAGATAGGTTATGCCTCTGAAATTGAGGAAGGGGTATTCCTCCTTTGTATTGTCGATGCGGATTCCGTTGAGGTAAATCGGGTAATCGGGAATATATGCCGTGTAGTCTACTCCGTAATAATTCTCCGCATCTTTTCCGAAAAGCGGACTTTCGTCGAGTGTATAAGCCATATCTTGGTGCTTTGTGATAAAAAATCCCTTTTCCGAATCAAAGCCGACGGCATAACCGAGCTTTGCGCAAAGTCCGTGTGTCAGCGGAAGATATGTTACATTCTTATATGTAAGAATCGGAAATTCGATTGCGGGGTTGTATACGCTCATATCGGCTATCTGCGTATAGTAGGGTGCAATCCTGACCTTTACACATTCGGCGGCGTTTACGGTAAGAGCGGTAAATACGGCTGCGAGCGCAATGATAAGTCCTGCTACTGATTTTTTCATAGGTGTCTCCTTTGTAAAAAATTTTCTCCTAAATTCCGAATTTTGATTTTTCGAAGACTGCGAAGCAGTCCACCTCGATTATGCATTATGCATTATGCATTATGCATTTCAAGATTGCTCTGCAATCCCGTTGTGTATTACAGAACGAAGCACGAGGTAAAATCTCACGGGGAAAATTGTTTTTTCTTGTTTTTTTACTCATTTTAATATATTTCGTATAGAAACAAACACAAAAGAGTGGTATTATATATCAGTATAAATCTCAACATAAAATCAAGGAGGATATACGCATGGAATATGCAAGGCTTCTGTCGGATGCCATCACCATCGGCGAAAAAATGCTGTGCAGCGGTGCCGAGGTCTCGAGGGTTGAGGACAGTATAGTCAGAATATGCTCCGCCTACGGTGCTTCACGGGTGGACGTTTTCACCATCACCTCAAGCATTGTGGTGTCTGCGGACTTTGACGGAAAAACCTACACCCAGACAAGAAGAATAAAAAGCTACAGAACGGATCTTGATATGCTTGACAGACTCAACAACCTTTCAAGATTCATATGTGCAAAGAAGCCCGACGGCGAATATGTGGAAAAGCATATCTCCGAAATCCTCGGGAAGAAGGACTACTCAACGCCATTTCAGCTCTTCGCACACTTTCTGACATCGGGAGCCTTCACCGTGTTTTTCGGCGGCTCTCTGTTTGACGGAATTGTTTCCGCTCTTATCGGTGCGCTTCTTCTTCTGTGCGTTATTTTTATTGACCGCAAGGGAATAAACAAGGTATTTTCCAATCTGTTTTCCTCGTTTGTTATAACCGTGCTTGCAACGATTTTTGTAAAGCTCGGACTCGGGGACAGTGCGGACAAGATTATAATAGGCAACATAATGCTCCTCATCCCCGGTCTTGCCCTTACGAACTCGCTCCGTGACCTTATCGGCGGCGATATTATGTCGGGCGTTCTGCGTTTTCTTGAGGCTTGCCTTGTTGCGGTCGGAATTGCGGGCGGATATTTTGCCGCGGTCTTTGTTATGGGAGGTGCGGTATGATGAATGCACTCGTGGGTATACTTACCGCTATGCTCGGTACACTGGGCTTCTCCGTGGTGTTCCGCTCCAAAAGGGAGCATATTTTTGCGGTTTCGGTGGGCGGTGCTCTTTCCTGGGCGGCGTACCTTGCCTCCGCTCTGCTTTTTGAGTCCGAGCCGACCTGCTATTTTATTGCTTCCGCGGTTGTAGGTATTTATGCGGAGGTTTTCGCAAGGATTCTTCGCACGCCGACCACCAATATTTTTGCCGTTGCAGTGCTTCCGCTTATCCCCGGAGGTGCTCTGTATTACACGATGCGGTATGCCGTTATCGGAGAATGGGACAGCTTTCTCTCGCAGGGCTCGGTAACGCTCGGAATTGCAATTGCAATTGCTCTCGGAATTCTTACCGTTTCCACTCTGGTTACGGTTGTGACCTCGTCAAGGCTTTATCACAGACTTTCGGAAAAGGCAAGAATGCTTTACAGGGAGCATCCCGACAAATAAATAAAATCCACAGACAAAGCTCTTGTCTGTGGAAAACTCCGATTTCGGGGCTGTGCTTATACAGCCCCGATTTTTTATTCATTACGAAACAAAGTAAACCTTTGCTCCGATGTCGCCGAGGATATATTTGATTATAAGCTCCGCCTCCGCTCCGTAGTACATAAGGTCGCCGTCATAGTAGCCGAGCTTTCCGCCGAGATTCTGAACGTAGGTATTGTTTCTGTATACGGGAAGCCATTCGATATACTTTGCGGGAGTCTGGAGAATATAGCCCGCCGCTCTGTCGAAGATGTTTTCCTCTATGATGAACGTACCCTTGTCGTACTTGTTCTCGCTTGTCCATCCCTTAAGATGTGTGGAGGCGGTATTTCCCGGAAGTCTTCCGAAGGAATTGCCCGCACGGCGCATAATATTTCCGCTTATAAGATAGTTTCTGCCTTCGTAAACCGTTGTCGGAAGGGGATCTGTGTCGCTGTTGAAGTATTCTATGGAATATGCACAATCCTCGATGAGGTTATTTGTATACTTTATATTGTACATATGGTTGCTTTCCTTGCCGTGATACTGATGTGTTATGCCCGCATCGTAGCAATGGTGAATGTAGCAGTTGTCAACGGTGTATCCGTCGGCAGAGCCGTATATTTCAACGCCGTTACCAAGTCTTGTGGGGACACCCGTTTCGCTGTAGTGCTGAATGGAGCCGCCAATGTATGCGATTTCGCAGTTTGTTACCGTGAGATTCTTTGTTGTTCCTGCGGCAACACCGTGCACGCCCGCGTGGATAACACAGAGGTTGTCTATTGTGATGCCCTCTCCGCCGATTCTGATTCCGCTTGTTCTTGTGTTGAATTCAACCGTATCAAAGATTTCGCCCGGATTTCCCTTGTCGCATCTGAGATAAAGAGTGCCGACCTCGGTTGTTACGCTTGTGCTCTTGACCTCGGAGAAGAAGTAAAGGTCCTGCGCGAGCTTATCCGCTATGACAAAGTCGCTTCCGTCGGAATTTACGAATTTTCCGTTTCTGAGGTTGGGAGCAATCTTCCAAGCGGTGATATTGCCGTTAAGCACTACCGTACCCACATCGAAAAGCTTGTTTTTATAAATCCAGATGTTTTCCGTTCCGTCCATAAGAGTCCAGAGGGAAGCATCCGCACCGCTCTCGGGGGAGGCGTTTATTATCGGCTTTTCACCCTCGCCGTATGCGGAATAGGTAACTCCCGCAGATGCCTTGAAGCTGTTTCTGAAGGTATCGCCTCTTCTGAAAAGTACGACATCACCGGGCTTTAAGGGTGCGTTTTCAACCTTGGCTGTGGTTTTCCACGCTGTCTGCTCGGAAAGACCGTCGTTTGCGTCGTTGCCGTCGGCACTTACATAGTATACCTTGCCCGCTACGGAATATCTGCTTTCGGTACTGCGAAGCTCTGCCGCTCTCTTTTCGGCTATTCCGTCAAGCTCCTTTATGTACGCTTCGCCGATAGATGTATCCACAGACGAGAGGTCATAGAAGGATGAAGGTGCTGTCATGGAACAAATCCACTTGCTTCCGTTTGAAAGATGCGAAAGCGTTGCGGAGCAAATCTGTCCATATGCCCAATGGCTCTTGTCAACGTCCGAGAATAAGTAACGCACATCGGCAGAGATGTCCTCTGTCCTGCTTGCTCTTCCGTATGCGTTGTTTATAACCGTCACGACCTCGGCTCTTGTTATGGTGTTGTCGGGTGCAAAGCGGAATGTGCCGTCACCATTGTCGTAGCCGTTTACAAGTCCCGCCTTGCCTGCGGCGGAAATTACGGATGCCTTGGGGTGCGATGCGGGGACATCCGTGAACACTCCGTTTTTGCCGTTGTCGGAAAGGAGTCCCATATTGTATACAAGCTCAACAAATTCCGCTCTTGTTATAGCCTTATCGGGAAGGAAGCTTTCTCCGTACCCTGCAAGATAGCCGAGGCTTTCGACATATGCTATATACTTATGATACCATTTGTCTGCCGTGACATCGGAAAATGCGGATATTTTATCCGTGGGAACAAGCGCATCCGAGCCTGCGGCAAGTCTTGCGATAACCGTAACAGCCTCCGCTCTTGTCATATTGCCCGAGGGGCTGAATGTGCCTGTGCTGTAGCCGTTCATATAGGATTTGTACATATTGAGGCTCGGCTTTTCCTTGAAGAAAATTATCTGATTTACATACATTTCCTCGTTGCCCGAAAATTCCGAAACCTTAATTTCACCGAAGGGCTTTACATGAATCTGACGGATAACCTCGCTTTGCTTTTCCGGATTCAGGTATGCATCGACATCGGAAAAATCAAAGGTTGCAATTGCCCACTCACCGTAGATGAGATTTTCCGAGGCCTCCTTGCTGTACTGCTTTAAAAGTGCTCCGCCGTTTGTCATAAAGTTCATTTTGAATTTTGTTTCGGCAGGACTTTCATCCTTGCAGAAATATGTTATTGCGGCGTATCTGTATTCGTTGAGGCTTACCCTCGCACTGTCGTAGGAATAGCCCTCGACAGTTACGGTAGAGCCTGCGTTTTCGAAGTCTCTGTTGGGGACAACCTTTACGCACGCCGAATTTTCAAAGCTTACATTTGAGACCTCAAGACAGTACTTGAGTCCGTTTACCGTGCCTCTCTGATAATTCTGAAAGAGGAGTATTTTCTCGTCGGCTGTTTCCGTCTCGAACTGTGCCGTGTAAACTATATCCGTATCCTCCGACAGAAGCTCGGTGCCCGCAGAGTAAAGCTTGCCGTCGAGGGAGGATTTCCAGCCTGCAAAGACTGCGCCCTCAACCTTCCACGGACTTTCGGGAAGAGTATACTTTTCCTCGGGCTTCATTACAAGGGCATCAACCCCTTTACCCACAGCACCGGGATGGTCAACTCTGAAGCTTATGCTGAAATTCTTGCTCTTGAGAGGATAGCTGTCGTAGAATCTGAACTGACCGATATACATAACCTCGTTTTGGTTCATCCTTGTACCGAGGGCATTTCCGTAGGGGTAGAAATGCATCTGATTGAGGGTTGTTCCGTCCTTTGCAAAGAGAGCCGCAACCTGACGGATATCGAAAAGCGCCTCTGTCCACGCATTGGTTACGGGCTCGGTTATGCTTGTGTATTTTATGCTGTGTCCCGAAAGGGTGTTTATCTGCATTGCGGTAGCACAAGGCGTTACTCCCTCGGGAACAACATACTTGTAAGGAATTCCGAGGAATTTTACGCCGTCAAGGTCGCTTCCCTTTATACCGAGGCTGTATACGTCAAGATTCATCTTCTTGTCCGCCGTCGCAAGTGTGGGTGTGGGAGTTATGGAAAGGCACTTTATTCCGTCTGCCTCGTCGGTTTTGTTTAGGATTCCCGTGTTGTCGTAAATCTTCGCGACCTTTGAGGGGTAATCTACCGTGAATTTTGCATCTGTCATATCTTCTCTCCTTATGGGCGTGCCCGAAATTATACCGGGCTTCGGGGCTTCACCGCTTTCGTTTGCGGATGCATCCGCACTTCCGTAAAAGCTTATGCTCTCAAGGAACATAACCTCATATTCCGCAAGATTCTCCGCAAGCACCCTCGGGGAAGGTCCGAAGGGACGAAGCCACATCTGAACCGCCTCGCCGCTTCCCGTGCAGAGCTTTTTTACCGAATCCGCTATATCAAAGCTGACCGTTGTCCACTTATCAGGCTCGGGCTTTGCTAAGGCGTTTGCCGTAAGATTTGCCGATAAAGCACCGCCCGACGGAAGTATGACAAGCTGCATTTCGGAAATGTGACTTTCCTTGCCCTCGGGGAGGATGTATTTACAGCTTACCGTGATTTTCTTGCTCTGTGCAAGCACATCTGCGGGGATTTTTATAAGTGAGCCACCGTAGAAATTGAAGTTGGCATCCTTGCCCGCGGCCGCTTGAGTCGGTGTCGGAGTGATTCTGACGCATTCTCTGCCGTCCTCCGTGACAGCCTTTATTTCTGCCGCCTTGTTGTTCACCTCAAAGCCGCTCTTTTTGCTTACCGTATCGAAAAAGCTTGCGGTGTAAAGTGCACCGCCCGATTCCTCGGCAAGGCATACCGCAGACATTGAGAATACAAGCAAAAGCACCGATAATACCGACAGTATTTTTCTCATAATGAGTCTCCTTTTATATTTTTACATAGCAATAAGCACCATTGCGGATATACCGAGCACGATTCCCGCAAAGGCAAGCCGTGAAATTTTCTCACCGAAGGCGATTCCCGAAATCACGGCAGAGCACATAACCGTACCGCCGTTTATCACGGGGAAGAATATTATCCCGGGAAGTGCGCCCGCAAGGAATATGTTTATTTTATTTGCAAAAACAAGGCTTATTGCAAGAAGCAGAATGCAGACAAGCTGTTTTCTCGACGGCTTCGCACCCTTTTCCCCGCCCTTTGAAATTGCAGCCTTTATAATAAACGAGGAAACAAGCATAAAGAAGAAGGAGGCGAAAAGATATCCGTTTATGTTTTCCGCACCGAATACATTGCCGAAGGTCTTTTGCATAATTCCCACACAGCCCGCACAGAGCATCGCAAGAACGGCAAACACAATCTGCTTTTTTTCGCCCGTGCCGTCTTTTTTGAAGGATACGGCAAGTATTGAGACAAGCATCAGCACGATTCCGACCGCTTTCGGAAGATGTAACGGCTCGCCGTCGTAGAATGCAGAAAACACCGTGGGAATAATAAAGCAGGATGCGTAAATAAGAGCACAGACGGAAACCGCACCGTCCTTTACGGCGACTATGTAAAAGCTTGTCGAGCCGAGGGTCAGAAGTCCGTAACAAAGAGCCATAAGAAGAAACAGCGGATTTACAAGAAGCGAAGGCTCAAAGCCCGAAGCAAAATATACTATAAGTGCAAGACAGGCGGTAAACATATTTGATGTCATCAACGAATCAAGCCTTGAATAATAACCGTCCGCCGCCTTTGAAACCACGTTTTTGGTTATTCCGCAGGCAAGCGACAGCACAAGAAGCAGAAGGTGTAATATTTGCATTGCGACCTCCCCCTTCAGTCTGTGACGGTGATTTTCCTGCAAAGAACAGTTTTACGCTTTACGCCGTCCTTGTCGGGATAGTAAAAGTCCGTATAGAAGATAAGTGCGCTTCTGTCGTCAAGCGGAAGAAGCTCGGGATTATTGCAGGAGCCTACCCATTCGTGGAAGTTGGGTGTTTCGATTTTCAGGTTGTGAAGTGAGCTTCTGTCCTCTGCCGTCATAATTTCATATGGCTCCGACCATTCTTTGCCGCTTTTGTCGGTGCACATTCTGACATATGTACCGGGTCTTGCGTAGCAGATGAGTGTTGCACCGCAGCCGAGAGTGACAAATCTCGGAAGCACGCCCATAGGGGTGAAAATTTTCGGCTTTGTCCAGGTTTTACCCATATCCTCTGAGCGGGAAATATACATCGGCGCCCACTCCTTGCCGACGGACAGAGCCCACGTCGAGCGGAACACCCATATCATTGAGCCGTCGGGCATAAACTCGAAGTCGCTGTCGGAAAAGCCTCCGCTGGCGTAAGGATATTCCTCCGTGCCGTCTGCGGGATATTCCATATGGGCGTGATGCTCGAATGTATGTCCGTTGTCCGAGCTTCTGAAAAGCTCTGCGCTGTAGTAGGGGGTGTAAAGTCCGTTTTCGGGGTTTATGTGTCCCTCTCCCGAAAAGGCGGCTACCCATATTGCACCGTCAGGACCCAGCTTGGGTGTGCCTCTCGGATATATCGGCTTCATTATATTTTTATAGTTCGGTCCCGAATATACCACTCTTGTAAGGCAGTCCCAGTTTACCTTTACCGTTTCGGGTGTGGCTGTCGATTCGCCCTTTTTTATTCGCTCTGCCTTCCATTCCTTTTTTGCAAGGCTCGGGGGAAGTCGTTCCGCTCTGTAGGCTCTTATGACGGTGCCGTCAAACCAGAAGGTCATACCGTCGTGAATGGGAAGCGTGCCCTCCTCCGCCTGCTTTGTGAAGTCAACGCCGGGAGTGTTATAGAGAATGCCGGGGATTTTGTAGTCGGTAAGAGGCATTCCCGATTCAAGCGGAAAATAAAGTCTGTCCCCGCTCGGAAGAAGAAGTCCGCATCTTGAGGCTACGATTTCCGCGGCGTCCACGGATTCGCTCCAGCTCTCGCCGTTGTCGGTGCTTTCAAACCAGCGGGTAGGCTCGCCCGTGTTTTTCATTGTGTCCTGCGTTACGTGGACGGAAACATAGAGCTTGCCGTCTATGTTGTAGGGACGGGGAAACTGATATGCCCCCCACAGCTGCTCCTCGGGGCGGATGCCTTGTACTATTACTGTTTCTTTTCCTGCTTCAAGCCTCATTTTTCTTACCTCTGCATATTATTGTAATTCTATTTTACAATGTATTTTGATAAAAAACAAGACAGAATACAAAAAATTTAAAAGGGTTTTTCTGTACTTTTTATAATTCCTTTTCTATTGACTTGAAGGAAAAATTCTGTTATAATCGGTAAAAAGGAAAGGGGGAGAAAAAATGGCGGTCTTTATTGTCGCGGAAGCGGAATTCCGTAAAAGCACCTGGTGTGCGGACATCATAAGAGGCATCACGGAAAGCGCAAAAAAGTCCCGTCTTTCCGTTATGACGGAGGACATTTTCTCACCCGAAGCGAAATCCGTCCCGAAAAAGGACGACCTTATAGCGGTTATCGCCCACAATCCTTACAAGACAGAGCAGCTTGTAATGCAGTCCCGAAGCCTTTCCGACGCATATATCGTGGTTGCGGGTGCGGAATGCACAGACCACGGCGTAAGCTCGGTGTATACCGACACGGCAAATTCGGTAAAGAGTGTGCTTGAGTATCTGTCAAAGGATTGCGGTAAGACGTCCCCTGCTCTTTACGGGGTGAATCCGTCCCTTGCGGCGGATTTGAAGAAGCTTGCGGCATTCCCCGAAAAAAGCAGGGTTTACTACAGCCGTGACAACCTTTCCGAGTGCTTCCGAAGCTTCAGAGGCGACCTCGAAAAATACGATTCGGTTATATGCACCAACGACTATTCGGCAATTTCCCTTGTAAACAGCCTTGCGGAGTGTGGTGTCTCCAAGGAGGGTTTCCCCTTTATAGTAAGCCTTGCGAATACAAGGCTTTGCGAGTGTGCAAGTCCGTCGGTGACCTCCGTTACAAACAGCGAGTATCTTCTGGGTGAGGCGGTTGTGAGCATTTACACTATGCTTCTTCGGGAAAACGGTGCCGAATCCCTCTCCGTCTGTGTTAAAAGCGGAATAATGCCGAGGGAAACCACGAAATTCATTCCCTTCACCCGCCGTACATCCCACGCACCAAGCGGACAGAAGCAGATTCCGACTCTTTTCTACAACGACCTTGCGGTGGAGTCGCTTATAAAAATAGAAAAGCTTCTGTCGGGCGGAAACTCCGAGGATGTGGCGGTAATATCAATGCTTGCCGATGGTAAATCCTACGAGGAAATCGCAGAGGCAGCTTCGCTTTCCGTCAGCGGTGTAAAATACAGAGTGAAGCAATATGTTGAAAAATGCGGACTTTCAAGCGGTAAGGAGCTTCGTGCCCTCTCCCGAAAGGTATTCTTCGGCGGAAGGTAAATACGGAAAAATATTATTCTATGGAGGCTAAAATGATAAATATAGAGGACACTCCGATAATAGCGGCGGCAAGACACAGCGACGATTTTCTCGAAGCGGTAAAATCCCCCTGCGAGATTATCTTCTGGCTCTCGCCCAATATAATGACAATAAAATCCGACCTTTTAAAGGCAAAAAAGCTGTCCCCGTCCGAAAAAAAGATATTCGTCCACATAGATATGGCGGACGGCATAGGCAAGGACACGGCAGGGCTTGAATTTCTGCGTGCGCTCGGCGTTGACGGTATCATTTCCACGAGAGGAAGCCTCATAAAGAGCGCAAGGGAGCTTGGTCTTATGACGGTGCAACGGTTTTTCATACTTGATTCCCACTCCATAGAAACGGCGTTTGACTCCATAAAGAGCGCAAAGCCCGATATGATTGAGATTATGCCCGGACTTATGACAAGGCAGATAACCTACTTTACGGAAAAATGCGACATTCCCGTAATTGCGGGCGGTCTTATAGAAACAAAGGACGACGTAATCGCCGCACTTTCAGCGGGGGCAAGTGCCATTTCCACCTCGAAATCTGAGCTCTGGGGCTTATAAAAATCAAAGGACTGTATCTGTGTGATACAGTCCTTTTGTGCTTATTCTACGGTTTTTGTTGCAACAATGTCAATCCCCGTACCGCCTATGTCGGAGATTATGACATCTCCGCACCTTACGGGAGCCTTTGCGGTCACTTTGTTGATTATTGCCATAAATTCAAATATTCTTTCCTTGGGAAGCTCGGATGCCGACTTTACGGGGAGCATTCCGCTTCTGTTTTCCATTTTCACGATTGTTGTGATTGTGCGCTTGGGGCAGAGCACCTCGTTTGTGCCGAAGGTTATGCCGTTTTTGCAGGTATTGCCCGTGATTGAAAGTATTTTGCCGTCCTCGAATTCAACCGTGAGGGGACAGCCTATGGGGCAGTTTGTGCATATAATTTCTCTTGTCATATCTACACCTCCGAAATCAGCCGAATATCAGCTTCAGTGTGAGCTTCTCTGCGTTTTCAAGGTATTCGGGCTTTATCTCGAACCGTTCCATTTCGCCCGGTGCAACCTTGGGACGCTTCTTTTTGGCGATGAGATTTTCACCGTCGTAAAGAGCAACTGTCACATTCTTGTATACATCAGCCACACGGAAATAGAGGGACGCACCCTCGCCCTTTGCAACCTTCTGCGGTACGGTATAACGAACACCGCCCTCGGGGATGATTTCCACCGTTTCCTTTTCTTCCTTTATGCCCTTGATAAAGTCAGCCGCACCCTTGCCCGCAATTTCAGCCTCGTCCGAAACGAAGTCAACAAGGTCGTGAACGTGAAGCACGTTTCCGCAGGCGAAAATACCGGGTACGCTTGTCTGTCTGTCGCCGTCGACAACAGCACCGCTTGTAACTCTGTCAAGTGTGATGCCCGCAGACTTCGAAAGCTCGTTTTCGGGTATAAGACCGCAGGAAAGAAGAATTGTGTCGCACTCGATATGCCGTGCGGTTTCCTTTTTGGGAACTCTCTTTTCATCAACCTCACAGATGGTGACGCCCTCAACTCTGTCCTTGCCGTGGATTTCCGTTATTGTGTGGGAAAGAAGAAGCGGAATACCGAAGTCCTCAAGGCACTGAACGATATTTCTCGTAAGACCGCCCGAATAGGGCATAAGCTCGCAGACAGCCTCAACCTTTGCTCCCTCAAGAGTCATTCTTCTCGCCATGATAAGACCTATATCGCCCGAGCCGAGAATTACAACTCTCTTACCGGGCATATAGCCCATAATATTTACGAATTTCTGCGCAGTGCCCGCCGTATAAATACCCGCAGGTCTCGCACCGGGAATATTAAGTGCACCTCTGCTTCTCTCACGGCAGCCCATTGCGAGAATAATGGCATCAGCCTTAATTTGGAAGTAACCCTTTTCCTTGTTCACGGCGGTCACGACTCTGTCGTCCGACACATCAACAACCATAGTTTCCGTAATATAAGGAATCCCAAGCTCCTTTACGTTGTCGCTGTATCTTTCCGCATACTCGGGACCCGTAAGCTGTTCCCCGAATTTATGAAGCCCGAAGCCGTTATGTATACACTGCTTGAGTATACCGCCCAGAGCCTCTTCTCTTTCAATTATAAGTATATCCCGAATGCCCTCATTACAGGCACTCACCGCCGCCGACATCCCCGCAGGACCGCCGCCGATGATGATTAACTGTTTGTGTTCCATAGTAATTTTCTCCGAAAATAGTGAATAGTTAATAGTGAATAGTGAATAGTTAATGTTGATTGCTACGCAATCTTCTATTTTAATTTAATTGAAGGAAGCGAAAGCTTCCCACCTCGATTATGCATTATGCATTATGCATTATGCATTATGAATCATGCATTCCAATTTTCCACTTTACTTAACCTTCCCAAAATTATACACCGACTCCCCACCAAACTTCGTCACTTCCTCATACTTTATTCCAAGCTCTCTTGCGAGGATTTCAACGATTGTGGGAGTGCAGAATCCACCGCCGCATCTGCCCATGGTGGCTCTTGTTCTGCGCTTTACACCGTCTACCGTTACTGCTCCGGGGTTTTCTCTGATGGCTCTTATGATTTCGCCCTCGGAGATGGTTTCGCAACGGCATACGATTTTGCCGTAGGCGGGCTCTTTTTTGATTTTTTCGTTTTTTTCTTCCATTGTCATATCACGGAATTCGTGCATTGACGTGCGGTAGGGGTTGAAGGCTTCGTTCTTTTTAAGCTCAAGTCCGAGACCCTCGAGAAGCTCTGCCACATATACCGCAATTGCGGGCGCACTTGTAAGACCGGGGGACTCGATTCCCGCACAGTTTACGAAATTCTTCGCAGGGGAATCTATTATAAAGTCGCCCTTGTTGTCAACGGAGCGAAGTCCCGCAAAGGATGTGATTACCGTTCTTGTGGGCACACCCGGAACATCCGCAAGGCATTCGTTTGCGATTACCGCAAGTCCCTCGGGAGTTGTGGAGGTGTCCTCCTTGTCGTCTATGTCCGTGGCGGTAGGACCTAAAAGAAGGTTGCCGTCAACCGTGGGAGAAACAAGGATGCCCTTGCCCATTTTCGAGGGCGTTCTGAATATTGTATGGGAAACAATGCCGCCGCTTTCCTTGTCGCACAGCATATATTCGCCCTTTCGGGGGGTGATTTTAAAGCTGTCATCGCCGACAAGCCTTGCAATGGCATCGCTGAATACGCCTGCGGCATTAACTACGAATTTTGCGCAAATGTTTTCGCTTCCGTCGGAGATTTCATAGAAGCCATCCTTGAATTCAAGGCTCTTTACTTCAAAGCAACGTCTGAAGTCCGCACCGTTGTCCATTGCATTTCCGAGTGCGGCAATGGCAAGTCCGTAGGGGCAGACGATACCTCCCGTGGGAGCATAGAGTGCAACGGTAGCCTTTTCGCTGACATTGGGCTCAAGCTCGTGAAGTCTCTTTGAGTCAATAACCTCAAGACGCTCAACGCCGTTTTTTGTGCCTCTTTCGTAAAGCTCCTCGATTACCTTTTTATCCTCGTCGTCAAAGCCGATAACGAGAGAGCCGTTGTTCTTGAAGCTTACGCCAAGCTGACGGCAAACCTCCTCCATCATCTTATTGCCCGCAACATTGAATCTCGCCTTAAGGCTTCCCGGCTTTGCATCAAAGCCCGCATGGACAATACCGCTGTTCGCCCCCGTAGCACCGAGAGCCGCATCGGCTTCCTTTTCAATTACAACAACGGAGAGGCTGTATTTTGTAAGCTCTCTCGCAATAAGAGACCCTATAACACCTGCACCGATTATCGCAACATCGTACATCAAAAATCCCGTCCTTTCAGAAATGAGCATAAAAAAAGAGTGCGAATGGGTATAGTTCACCTAAGGGTGTATACCTTCGCAACTCCAATACTCTGCTATGTATATCGGGGGTATTATAGCATAGAAAAGTGGGTTTGTCAAGGGGGAAGGGGGATTTATAATGCATAATGCATAATGCATAATGCATAATCAAAGAAAGAAGATTTACGAAGTAAATCATCCAAGACCGCTTCGAGGTCTTTATTGTGCATTGTGCATTGTGCATTTTTTCTCGCTCTTGACTTTCACCCATCTATATGTTATAATGTCTGCAACAACAAACAGAATCGGAGAAAAGCTATGGTACAGGAAAAGGTAAACAGAATAAACGAGCTTGCAAGAAAATCCAAAACTCCCGAGGGACTTACCGAGGCGGAGAAGGCGGAGCAGAAGGCGCTTCGTGAGGAGTATATCCGCGACTACCGTGCGCAGTTTACGGGGATTCTCGATAATACCTATATTCAGCGTCCCGACGGTACTAAGGAAAAGGTCGGCGGGAATAAGAAGGATAATAAATAAACTGCAAAACATAAGGACCTCGGGATTTGCTTCCCGAAGTCCTTCTTTGTTGTTTATAGGATTTTGTTTTTTACTGTCCAATTAAGTCTTATGCACAGACAAGATACCAGGTTTCGTTAAATCTGCAGACGAAATAGCCCTCGCCGACACTTATTATTTCGTCGTAGTAAATTTTGTTCTTGTAGTATCGGATGACAACATCATCCTCATCGCTGTTATAACGGTCGTAAACTACTATCGGCTTGCCGTTTTCTTTTCTTACGGAATAATTTCCGAGAGTCAACCAATATGCCTTGATAGCCTCTTCGGCACTTGTATACTCGGCTTTTGTGACAGTTCCATCATCCTTGTCATAAACTCCGTAAAGACCGTCCGCAGTTTTATAGCAATAACATCCGTCAATATATTCATACTCTCTGCAGAGCTGTCCGTCAGGGAGAAGAAACCCCTTTTCCCATTCGACAATACTCGAATTCGCACGCTTGTACGTTTCCCCGGTTTTGATTTCGTATACGTAATAATTACCTACCGAATAGTTTATAATGTCATCGGTTACGGTGAAAATACCATCATAGGCACTCGGAGACTGGCGCACCTTTTCCGTAAAGTTTTTGTTTACATCCGTGAAAAACACTTCGTTTTCTTCGTTTCTGAGCATTGCGTATTTTCCGTATGCATCTCTTACCTGATACTCACCGAGATCGAAGATTATTCCGTTTGTGCCTACAAGACCTGTCATATCTCCGTATTTTATAATTGCAAAATCGGAATTGTCGCAAAGTATTACATCATCGTAAATAGCTTCGGTAAGCTTGCCTTCAACGGATGCTACACCAAGCTTTGTGCCGTCCTGATAACGAAACAGTGAATTTCCCGCAATCATATTAAGATAAACACCGTAATCCATGCTCTTTATTTTTTCACCGGTCAATGTGTACACATCATAATGGGGACTTTCGATATCTTTGGTAACCCAAATATGAGTGCCGTTGGAATATACTCCTGCGTATTCACTCGGAACTATAACCTTGCCCTTGGAATCAACAATTCCGTAGCCAAAGTCTGACTTATATGTGCGGAAATAGGATACACCATCCGCTTCAAACAAATATGAATAATCGTCCGCAAAATTAAAGGGTGTCACAGGTCTGCCGTCAATAACGAGGGCCTCTTTCCATTTTAACGCACTGCTATCATATGTTCTTATATTAAAATACCCCGAATCATTCAAAGGAACCAGTGTATTGCCGTTTATGTCTATAGTCCCGGACATTTTATCTTTATAGACTATCGCATAACCGTTCTTGTTAAACTTTGTAACCTTGTCATAAATCGCAGGGATAACCATAGCTCCCGTTCCGTCAACATATCCCCATTTTCCGGTCTTGGCGTCACCCACGGGAAGTCTTCCGCAAGACATATCATATTCGGAAAAGTTTTTGCCGGAATTACTGAGAACAGGTGCTGCTGTTTCCGTCATGGGAGTAAGATTCAGAGTTTTACGTGCGGAAGCATCCGCCATACGGGTTACGATTGCGGCTACCTCCGCTCTTGTAATGTAGGCATAGGGCTGGAAACGACCGTATTCGTCACTTCCCGAAATAACGCCTGCGTTGTACATAAGGAATATATCCTCCGAATAGGGAGTAACCAGATTAACGTCGGGGAGCTTCTTTACGTCGTTGATTGCGTTCCATGCGCTGTCCGGCAAAGCCGCACGAAGAATACCTACCATCTGCGCACGGGTTGCGTTTTTGGTAAAGTCGGAAAAGCTTCCCTTTTCTATTATACCGTTTTCGATACAGTAATTTACAGCACCCTGATACCATTCGCCCGCCGCGGACGGAATCTTGCCATCTGCACCGCTGTTGATGTTATGCATACGAGCAGCTACCGTTACCGCCTCCGCAAGAGTAAACATTCCCGCAGGAGAAAATGCATTCGTTGCAGTACCGCTCATAAGTCCGAGCTCATATGCACTTTTTACGCTTCCCGCATACCAGGCATCCTCGCCGACATCGGTAAAAAGCCCGGGCTGATAGGCTCTTGATTTTGTAAAGCCCTCTGCCGAGCATTCAAGGCACACAGAACAACCAAGCAAGGTCGCCGAAAGCAAAAGAGCCGTGATTTTTTTGAGATACATAATTTTCCGTTTCCTTTCGTTTTAACAGTTTTGTTTTTTGTGCAAGCACACAAAGGTCGTGCAAGGATGCACAAATCGTTTGAAAAGCTTATTATTTACAGTTTAATCCCTGATTTTTACAGCGGTATTTATCTTTTGTAAAAAATTCGTCAAATAACTGTATAAATCATAATACCGAGCTTGCCGTCCATACCGTACAAGGCTTATCCCCGCGGGAATTTCCCACGGGGATTTTGTCTTATATTGCGTTCATAAGTCGATCGGTGTTTTCCTCGGAATATTCTATTTCCGCGGAGTAGATTCTCGCCGCCTCCGCTATGTCCGAGAGTCCGAGACAGCCGTTTTCGGAAAGGTGCTTCTCGCACATCAGCATTATGATTTTTACCGACAGAATACAGAAAAACGCTGTGCCGCGAAGGCTTCCGTTTTCAATCGATGCGGGCATATGACGAAAAATAAAGTACGCCGAAAGCTGCTCGAAGGCTGTTTCGTATGCCGAAAGCTGTTCGGAGTGCTTTTCCTTTTTATAAGAGCCCGAGAGAATTCCGTATATGCTTTGCTCCATATATTCAAGCTCCCGAAAGAGTGAGATGCTATCGTCCTCCGAGGGCATTTCGCTTATTCCGCAGAGCTCGGCAAGGTCGGAAAGTCGCTCGGTTATCGGCTTCTGACGGTTTTGCACGATAGCGAGCATTTCGTCACGCACACGGTAGAATTCGGTGTCAATCGGGTCTGCGATATCGTCCTCGCCGTCGTCCGAAAGAACGGTCAGAGTCATTTTGTCCGTTTCGCTTACAATGATTCTTGCCGCCTCTTCACAGCAAAGCCCGATGCCCATTTCCTCTCTGTCCGAGAAAAAGCTTCTGTATCTGGGATGATCGGAGCATATCTGACAGAGCGACTCCTCACCGAGCTCACATATTATATCGCACAGATTTTCCGAATTCAGAAAAGGACATCTCTCATTCTCACCAAGAACAAAATGCGCCCCCTCGTCCTCGGAAATATTCTCCCTGAGCCTGTCCCCGAGCCGACCGCCAACACTTTTATAATATTCAAGCGTATCCTCATCGACATCAATTTCCCATCCGACGCAGCAGCTGTGCCGACACGCCGATGCAATACACTTAAATTTTCCGTAATACGACGGAACAACTACCTTCATAAAAACCAACTTTCCCCAAAATCAAGCACAGCAATAATTTTAAATAATAAAATTTTCCCTGCGTAAAAATTTTCTCCTAAATTCCGAATTCAAAGACCGCTTGCGGTCTTGATTATGCATTATGCATTATGCATTATGCATTAAATAAACGGTCTTCTGTCCAGAACGTGCCTGAGTCCAATCTCCGACTCCACCTCGCCCGGAAGCATCTTCTGAAGCTCCGCAAGAGCACACATCACGCCGAAAAGAAGATGCAGGTCGTTTGCGTTGGGGTCGTTGGTGTAATCTACATTCTGAAGATAATCTATGTAGCCCTTTGCAAAGGAGTACGCCGTTTCCTTGATTTCGTCAAAGCGGTGGCTTGTCTGATGGGAGGCTCTGTTCATACAGTAGAGCCAGTCCATCTCGATAAAGTGGAACTGTCTGCCGAATTCCGCCTCGAACATTCCGCCCTTGTAGGCGTCAAGGCAGGAGTCAATGAGTGCCTCGGGATAGGGAATCGCTCTGTGGAAATCACCGTAGTTGAAGTAGTAATGGAAGGAGTCGCCTATCTGGAAGCGTCTTGTGAAGTCCGCATCGGGGTTCTTCTCCCAGAGTCCGCTTGTCGGGTTGCAGGTGCTGTCGAAGAAGTCGAAGTATGCCTTCTTCCAGTCTGCATCCGCATCGCCGTTTATTGAGAAGGAGGCGTAAATTCCCGCTCCCGCGTGTGCCGCCTTTCCGCACTTGAGGAAATTATAGTCCTCTGTCATATATTTTTTGAATTCGTTTATGTCAAGATATTTGAGCATATCCGTAAATGGATGAAGCGGTCTTGCGTCAAAAAGCTCAAGTGCGGCGGTGCAGTGTGCCGTCGTATGGATTATATGGTGCGAGCCTTCGGTAAAATAGCCCGTTTCCGGATTCTGCATCGACTGAAGATGCTTCACAAAGGACGCACGAAGCTCAAGGTCCGTCGGGAATTTTCCGAGGGTATAGAGAATATTCGCCGCATCCGCACAGCCGTATGCGTTCGTGCCGTAGTTACGCTCGCCCATACCGGGGAGCTTTATCCATCTTGAATAGTTGCCGTCGGAAATTTTGTGAGATTCCACTACCGCAAGGGCGTTTTCGAGAATGGGTGTTATATCAAGCTTTGTCATAACAGCAATCCTTCCGATTTTTTGATTTATATATTTGTATCTGTATATTTAAAAGAATACCACGGAATGCGTGATTTGTCAATAAAGTATTTCGGATATATGCGGAAAGCGGTTAAATAATTTTACAAAAAAATGTTGCCAAAATCTGTGGCATATGCTATAATCAGGTTATAACCTTACAAAGGTAACAGGCTAAGGAGGAATTTCCCATGGCTTATTCAGACAGAAGAAACATCCACGATCGCGGCATAGGATTTGCCGCAACTACAATTGTTACGCTTACCGTCGTAAGCGTGCTGCTTATCACAACATGCTTTGTTCTGCATTGCAAGGGGCTCTCGCACAAGCCTCAACCCAATCCTGCCATAATTCCTGAGGACAATCAGACAACCGAGCAGGCACAGACACCCGAAAACGAGCCCGAGGTCGCGCCCGAGCCCACATTTCTTGATGTGCATTTTATAGATGTAGGTCAGGCGGATGCCGCTCTTGTTTCCTGTGACGGTCATCATATGCTTATTGACGGCGGTAACGGTACTGACTCAAGCCTTATATTTTCATACCTTCGTGACCACGACATAGCTCATCTCGATTATATCATTGCCACCCATGTTCACGAGGACCATATAGGAGGTCTCTCGGGTGCGCTGAATTTCGCCTCGGTGTCAAAGGTTTATTGCACCACATCGGAATATGATTCCAAGGTATTCTCTAATCTTGTAAAGTACACCGAAAAGCACGGCGCCGAAATAGAGATTCCAAGCGTCGGTGACGAATTTATGCTCGGCGGTGCATCCGTTAAAATTCTCGCTGTCAACAGCACAAGCGAGATAAACGATACCTCGATTGTCCTGAAAATCGTCCACGGAGAAAACTCCTTTATATTCACGGGAGATGCCGAGCGGGCAACCGAGCAGATTATTCTCGAGAGCGGCGAGGAGATAAAGGCCGATGTTCTCAAGGTAGGTCACCACGGAAGCGAAAACGCAACCACATATCCCTTCCTTCGCGAGATTATGCCGAAATACGCCGTAATTTCCGTAGGCGAGGGCAACACATACGGTCACCCGACAGAGGCGGTGCTTTCAAGACTTCGTGACGCGGAGGCAACGGTGCTCAGAACGGATTTCCACGGAGACATTATATTTGAAAGTGACGGTATGAATCTTACCGTTACCACGGAAAAATAAATATAAGCCGATTTTTCCCGTACGTACGGAATGTGTCTGTGTGTACGGGATTTTGATGTCTTTTGGGGTATTTTTCGTCTTGAGGGGTGTGATGCTTCTTCAATTTAGCACAATAAAGCAAACAAATATTGTAAATAATGTAACCAATTTGTGCTTACCCTTGACAAATATGGTATTTTTTTGTATAATAGATAATTGTAGAAATATATTCTTTGCATAGAAATATAGACTTCCATTGCAAAAGGAAAGGAAAAAAATATGAAAAAATTACTCTTAGGTAATGCCGCTGTGGCAAGAGGCGCATACGAAGCAGGCGTTAAGGTTGTTTCCTCTTACCCCGGTACTCCCAGTACGGAAATCACCGAAAACATCGCAAAGTACGATGAAATATATTCCGAATGGGCTCCCAACGAAAAGGTTGCGGCAGAGGTTGCAATCGGTGCATCCATCGCAGGCGCAAGAGCGATGTCCTGCTGTAAGCACGTTGGTCTTAATGTTATGGCTGACCCCGTATTCACGGTAAGCTACATAGGTGTAAACGGAGGTCTTGTATTCTGCGTTGCAGACGACCAGGGTATGCACTCCTCCCAGAACGAGCAGGACTCAAGACACTATGCCCAGGCTTCAAAGATTCCGATGGTTGAGCCCTCCGACTCCTCCGAATGTCTTAACTTCACAAAGGCGGCATTCGAGCTTTCCGAAAGGTTTGATACTCCCTTCTTTGTAAGACTTTCCACAAGAGTTTCCCACTCCCAGAGCCTCGTTGAGCTTTCCGAAAGAGCAAACGACGAGCTCAAGCCCTACGAAAAGAACATCCCCAAGAACGTAATGATGCCCGCAATGGCAATCAAGCGTCATGTTGTGGTTGAGGAAAGACAGAAGGCGCTCGCAGAGTTTGCGGAAACAACAGAGCTTAACACAATTGAGGACAACGGCAGCGAAATCGGTGTTATTTCCGCAGGCATCGCTTATGTTTACGCAAAGGAAGCCCTCGGTGAAAAGGCAGACTTCTTAAAGCTCGGTCTTATTTATCCCATGCCCGAAAAGAAGATTCTTGACTTTGCAAAGAAGCACAAGAAGGTTTATGTTATAGAAGAGCTGGATCCCGTTATCGAGACATACTGCAAGTCCCTCGGAATCGAGGTTATCGGCAAGAGCGAATTCTCCCTTCTCGGTGAATACACTCCCGCTATGATTAAGAGCGTTGTTCTCGGCGAAGCACCCGCAAAGAGTGCCGAAATCGGCGAGGATATCCCCGTAAGACCTCCCGTTATGTGTGCTGGATGTCCTCACAGAGGTACATTCTATGTTCTCAAGAAGCTCGGACTTACGGTTTCCGGCGACATCGGATGCTACACACTCGGTGCGGTTGCTCCTCTTCAGAACGTTGACTCTGTTATCTGTATGGGTGCATCCGTATCTGCGGCTCACGGTATGGCAAAGGCGAGAGGCGAGGAGTTCAACAAGAAGCTCGTTTCCGTTATCGGTGACTCCACCTTTATGCATTCCGGTATTACGGGACTTATCGACATCGTATACAACAAGGGCAACAACACTGTAATCATCCTTGACAACTCCATCACAGGTATGACAGGTCACCAGGACAACCCCACAACAGGCAGAACAATCAAGGGCGAGCCCACCCGTCAGGTAGACCTCGTGGATCTCTGCAAGGCTTGCGGAATCGACCATGTTGTCGTAGCGGATCCCTTTGACATAAAGAACTTCGAGAAGGTAGTCAAGGAAGAAACAGACAGAGACGAGCCCTCCGTAATCATCGCACAGAGACCTTGTGCACTTCTCAAGACAGTAAAGTACACAGGTCACTGCGAAATCAGCGCCGACAAGTGCAAGAACTGCAAGATGTGCATGAAGCTCGGCTGCCCCGCAATCTCCGTAATAGACGGCAAGGTTGTAATCGACGACACACAGTGTAACGGATGCGGACTTTGTATTAATGTTTGTCCGTTCTCTGCGATTGAGAAGAAAGACTGAAAATTTAATGCATAATGCATAATGCATAATGCATAATCATTGTTGAAAAATCGGAGATTTTTCTTCGGAATAAATTGAAATTATTTCAGGTTGAAATTTCGGGACAAGGTATAAAAATCGAGTATTTAAAAATTCAAAAATGAAGATTTACGAAGTAAATCAACCTCGATTATGCATTATGCATTATGCATTATGCATTAACAGAAAGGTAAAGCTATGACAAAGAAAATAATGATTGTCGGCGTAGGCGGTCAGGGAACACTGCTTGCCAGCCGAATTCTCGGTAACACGGTTATCGGTGAAGGATATGATGTAAAGGTTTCCGAGGTACACGGTATGAGCCAGAGAGGCGGTAGCGTTGTTACCTATGTTAAGTACGGTGAAAAGGTTTATTCACCTATTATTGATAAGGGCGAGGCTGATATTATTCTCGCTTTCGAAATGCTTGAGGCTATGCGTGCTCTTCCTTACCTCAAGGAGGGCGGCAAGATGATAGTTAACACACAGAAGATGAATCCCATGCCCGTAATTACGGGTGCGGCTCAGTATCCCGCGGACATCGACAAGAAGATTTCCGACAAGGTTGATGCGACACTCGTTGACGCGCTCTCCCTTGCAAAGGAAGCAGGCAACACAAAGGCTGTTAATGTTGTTCTTATCGGCGTTATGGCAAAGTCCACCGACATTCCTTATGAGAAGTGGGTTGAAACCATCAAGACTACGGTGCCTGAGAAGTTCCTCGAGGTAAATCTCAAGGCATTTGAATTGGGTTATAAGCTTTAATTTGAAAAATGCGAATCGGAGTAATAAACTGGGATGCCTCCTTGCCGAAGGACACTTATTTCGGTGGCTTTACGCATAATACTCTTTGCAACGAAAAATATGCCTGCCGTCTTCCGTATTTTGCATTGAAGGACGAAAACGGCTACAGAATACCCGTGCGAAGCAAGGCTGACTACGATGCCGAGCTTTCTTATGCGATAAATGCAGGCATCGACTTCTTTGCATACTGCTGGTATCCCGATTCCGCCCCTTCGGAGCGTACGGTGTGGAAGGATGCCGAAATGTATGCGTTCTTAAAAGAGCATTATGCAGAGCTTAACCTTGCGAGAAATATGTATCTCGAGAGTGAAAAGCGTCACGAAATAAATATGTGCGCCATCGTTTTTTCCGTAAATTCCTATTCGGAATCGGATTTTGAGGCTCTTACGGACATTATGGGCGAGGACTTTTATGAGAAGGTCGACGGAAGACCGCTTGTTATGATTTTCGGCGGTTATTCCTCCGAATTCATAGATATTGTCCGAGACTTTGCAAGGAAAAAAGGACATAATCCCTATTTTGCCTTCATAGGCTTTTGCCCGACAGACGGTGCGGACTATTCAAATGCAGATGCTGTTACGGCGTATGCCTCGGATTGTATCGGAGACTTCAGACAGCACACGGATAACACCTACCTTGCGAATGAAAGGCGTCTCGACTTCGGACTTCCCGTGATTCCTCTTTTGTCAATGGGGTGGAATCCTATGCCGAGAGTGGAAAAGCCAAGTCCGTGGGTCACATACGAGCATAAGGAGTACGCAGGTCAGCCTACGGAGGAAGACATTGAATACAGCTTTAAAAGGCTGAAGGAATTTATAAATAATCATCCCGACAAAGCAAACACCGACCACGCAATTGCTTTTGCTTGGAACGAATTTGAAGAGGGCGGTTATCTTTGCCCGACTCTCGGTAAAAACGGAGAGGTAAACGATACCGTGCTTCAAGGCTTTGCAAGGGCGAGAAACAAAATACAATTTTAAAACTAAAGCAAAAGTCAAAAAGCAAAAATCTAAAAAATGGAGATGACCGAAATGTTCTATCAGAAAGAAATCGAATGTATGCCAAGACCGGAGCTTGAAAAGCTTCAGAGCGAAAGACTTGTAGCTCAGGTTGCAAGAATGTACGAAAAGGTACCGCTTTTCCGTCAGAGAATGGATGAAAAGGGTCTTAAGCCCTCCGACATTCACGGAATCGAGGACCTTCACAAGCTCCCCTTCTCATATAAGCAGGACCTTCGTGACTGCTATCCTTACGGACTCTTTGCAGTTCCCATGAACGAAATCGTAAGAGTACACGCCTCCAGCGGTACAACAGGTAAGCAGATTGTTGTAGGCTACACAAGAAAAGACCTTGAAATGTGGGCTGACTGTGTTGCGAGAATGCTCTCCGCAATCGGCGCAGACGAAAACGACTTTATTCAGGTTTCCTACGGCTACGGCCTCTTTACCGGCGGTCTCGGTGCTCACAGCGGTGCTGAAAGAATCGGCGCAACCGTAATCCCCACATCTGCAGGTAACACACAGAGACAGATTCAGACAATGGTTGACTTCGGAAGCACTGTTCTCTGCTGTACTCCCTCTTACGCTATGTTCCTTGCGGAATCCATTGCGGAAATGGGCGTTAAGGATCAGCTCAAGCTTAAGGCAGGCATCTTCGGTGCAGAGCCCTGGAGCGAGGAAATGAGAAAGTCCATCGAGGCAGGTCTCGGAATCAAGGCTTACGACATTTACGGCCTTTCCGAAATTATGGGTCCCGGTGTATCCTACGAATGCGAAAAGCAGGCGGGTATGCACGTTTGTGAGGATATGTTCATTCCCGAAATCATCGACCCCGATACGGGCGAGGTTCTTCCCAGAGGCTCCAAGGGTGAGCTTGTATTCACCACACTTACAAAGGAAGGCTTCCCGCTTATCCGTTACAGAACAAGAGACATCTGTCAGCTCAACTATGAGCCCTGCGAATGCGGCAGAACACACGTCAGAATGTGCAAGCCTCAGGGCAGAAGCGACGATATGCTTATCATCCGTGGCGTAAACGTATTCCCGTCCCAGATTGAAGAGGTGCTCATGAAGGTAACGGGCGGTACAACACCCAACTATGTAATCATCGTTGACAGAGTAAACAACAACGACACTCTGGATGTAAACGTAGAAATGACAGAAGAGCTCTTCACAGACGACGTTAAGAACATCGAAAAGCTCGAAAAGAGGATTACCGACGAAATCCGCTCCATCCTCGGCATCGGCGCCAAGGTACACCTTGTTAACCCCAAGACTATCGCAAGAAGCGAAGGCAAGGCTAAGAGAGTTATAGATAATCGTAAGATTTGAGTGCGGTGAAAAAATTGGGCTGAAGACTGGAATTAAAATTCGGAATTCGGAATTGAGGAGAAAATTTTTCGCAGAAAAATTTTTATTTAATCGCCTGACGGCGGGGAAATGGATTTTGCGGAAAAACTTGATTTCGGATGTTGCGGGTTGGAGTCTGGATAATTCTTTAGCTTGATTTTTCCAATATAAAATTATAATAAAATGAAGATTTTCGCTATCGGGGATTTACTTTTTTGAAAAGATTGGTGCGAAAATCAACAATGATTATGCATTATGCATTATGCATTATGCATTTTCAAAATCTCCCTAAAACTAAATCAGAATAAGGAGTAACAAATCATGTCAATAAAACAGTTATCGGTTTTTGTAGAAAACAAGTTCGGCAGAGTTTCCGACATATGCAATGTACTTGCAGACAATCACATCAATATGAGCGCACTTTCAATCGCGGACACAAGCGAATTCGGTGTTGCGAGAATAATCGTTGACAAGCCCGAGGAAGCAAAGAAGGTGCTTGCCGAAAGCGGAGTTATCGTTAAGGTAACAGAGGTAATCGGCGTAGCCATCGACGACAAGCCCGGCGGACTTGCGGCAGTTCTCTCCCTTCTCAAGGAGGGCGGCGTTTCCGTAGAATATCTCTACGCATTCCTTCCCAAGTCCAAGTCCCACGCCATGGTGGTTATGAAGGTTAACGACGCAGACACAGCGCAGGATTTGTTCAGACTTAACGGAATTCATATGGCGGATATGAGTGATATTTAATCGAATCTATGATTCGATTAAATATCGAATGCATAATGCATAATGCATAATGCATAATCATTGATGGAAACTTTCGTTTCCTTCAATTAAATTAAAATTGTCGTATCAAAAAGAGGAATTCCTCTTATATCATTTATAATTAAATAAAATGAAGATTGCGGAGAATTCGCAGAATTCTTCGCAATCAACCTCGATTATGCATTATGCATTATGCATTATGCATTTCCAAAAAAAACGGAGTTTTTTACTATGAACTACAATCTTTCAGACAACATCAAAAACATGAAGCCCTCCGCAATCCGTGAGATATTCAAGAGCCTCGGTACTCCCGGTGCTATCTCCTTTGCGGCAGGCAATCCTTCTCCCGAGTCATTCCCGGTTGAGGATATTACCAGAATTGCCAATAAGATTCTTGCGGAGAATGCTTCCGCTTCCCTTCAGTACGGCACGACAGAGGGCTTTATGCCTCTCCGCGAGCTTGTTACAAAGAGAATTGCCGATAAGTTCGACTGCGCAAAGGACGGCGATATGACCATTATCACCTCCGGCGGTCAGCAGGGTATTGAGCTTTTCTGTAAGGTTATGTGTAACAGAGGCGACGTTGTCGTTTGCGAAAATCCCAGCTTTATCGGTGCGCTCAATGCATTCCGCTCCATCGGTGCGGTGCCCGTTGGTGTTCCGCTTGAGGATGACGGCATCAATCTTGAGATTCTCGAGGAGGTTCTTAAGACAAACGATAAGGTTAAGTTCCTTTATCTTATTCCTACCTTCCAGAATCCCGCGGGAATTACAACAAGCCTCGAAAAGAGAAAGGCTGTTTATGCTCTCGCTCAGAAGTACGATGTAATGATTCTCGAGGACAACCCCTACGGCGAGCTCCGCTTTGCGGGTGAAAATGTTCCCACATACAAGTCTATGGACACGGACGGCAGAGTTATGTACTGCGGCTCCTTCTCCAAGATTCTCTCCGCAGGTATGCGCGTTGGCTTTGTCTGCGGTAACGAGACCGTCGTTCAGAAGATGGTTGTTGCAAAGCAGGTTGAGGACGTACATACAAATCAGTTCTTCCAGATGATCGTTGCGGGCTTTATGCAGGAATGCGATATGGACGCGCACATTGCGAAGATTAACGCTCTTTACAAGCACAAGGCTACTCTTATGATAGCGGCACTTGAAAAGTATATGCCCAAGGAAGTTAAATTCACCCGTCCCGAGGGCGGTCTTTTCCTCTGGTGCACACTTCCCGAGGGAGTATCCCTTGACGACTTCATGAAGGAATCCATCGCACAGAAGGTATTCGTTGTTACGGGCAAGGCGTTCAACTGCGACGAGAGCGCACCCTCCGACTCCTTCCGTCTTAACTATTCGATGCCCTCCGATGAGGAAATTGACAAGGGTATCAAGATTCTCGGTGAAATTATTGCGGGACTTATTGAGAAGGCGAAGTAATTTTATAAGGGGAAATAATTGATGTTAACGGTTGTATCTTTGGGGGTACAACCGTTTTTTGTGGGGTGAGGAATGAAATTCGGAATTCGGAATTGAGGGTGATTGCTTCGGAATTTTCATTATTATTAAATTCAAATTAGGGTTTGTCGGGGAGCAATTCCCCTCATCCGTCGCCTACGGCGACACCTTCCCCCCCCGGGGGGGAAGGCTTGTTTGTGCCACCTTCGCTATTGTTTAGTGGCGCGCTATAATGGCTTCCCACGAGGGGGAAGCTGTCAGCGAAGCTGACTGATGAGGGGTAGCAGGAATCGAAATAATCGCAATTTACACGATGATTAGAGGGTGAACAAACCTCACCGACAAACACCAATTTAAATAATCGCAGGAAACGAAGTTTCCAACATTCCCTGTCCCTTGACCCCTGTCCACTGTCCACTCATATCTCAATCATAAATTCAAATTCGAAAGGAGTTTTATTATGACATTCGCATTATACTTCGGAAACAGAGGCTTTTTCCCCGAATCTCTCATTGCAGGTGCAAGAGAGGAGGTAGCGGCTGCGGTTAAGGCTGCAGGCTACGATTACATTATTCCCGATGCCGATATGACAAGATACGGTGCGGTTGAAACAAGAGAGGAAGGCAGAGCTTATGCCGCCTGGCTTGAGGAGCACAGAGGCGAGTTTGACGGCGTTATTCTTTCTCTCCCCAACTTCGGTGACGAGAACGGTGCCGTTGCGGCTCTTCAGGATGCCAATGTTCCGATTCTTATTCAGGCTTATCCCGATGAAATCGGCAAGATGGACTTCCAGCACAGACGTGACTCTTACTGTGGAAAATTCTCCGTTGAGGACTGCTTCCATCAGTACGGAATTCCCTTTACCGTGCTTGAGCCTCACGTTGTACATCCCTCCACTCCCGAATTCAATCAGAACATCAAGGACTTTGCCGCTATATGCCGTGTTGTTAACGGTATGAAGAGATTCTCCATCGGTGCAATTGGTGCAAGAACTTCAAAATTCAAGACAGTAAGATACGACGAAATCACACTCCAGAAGTACGGCATCACCGTTGAAACCTTCGACCTTTCCGAGCTTATCTACAAGGTACAGAAGATGGACGACAACGATCCCAAGGTGCTTGCAAAGAAGGAAAGACTTGCAAATTACACCAACTTCTCACAGTGTCCCGCACAGAACTTCACAACACTCGCAAAGGTTTCCTGTGTGCTTGACTGGTACATTGAGGAATACAGACTCGACTGTATCACGCTCCGTTGCTGGGACGAAATGCACGAAATTCTCCGTGTTGCTCCCTGCGTTCTTCTTTCCGAGCTTAACGACAGAGGCATTGTAGCATCCTGCGAAATCGACCTTTGCTCCGCTATCAATATGTACGCAATGAGCCTTGCCTCCGAAAAGCCTACAGCCTGCGTTGACTGGAACAACAACTACGGTGACGATCCTGACAAGGTTATCCTCTTCCACTGCGGACCTATTGCGCAGTCTCTTATGGAGGAAAAGGGTCTTGTAACAGACCACAAGATGTTCGCAAAGGCAGACCCCGGCTGCGGATGGGGCTCCAACGAGGGCAGAATCAAGGCATTCCCCATGACATACTCCAACTGTATCACAGAGGGCGGAAAGCTCATTATGTATGTCGGCGAGGGTGAATTCACGGGCGAGCCTATTGAAAAGGAATTCTTCGGCTGTGGCGGTGTTGCAAAGATTGACGGACTTCAGAAGAAGCTCATCACTCTCGGCAGAACAGGCTTCAGACATCATACCGCTGTAGGTGTAGGTCATATGGAGCTTGTGCTTCGTGAGGCGTTTACTTATTATCTTGGGTATGATGTGATGGACATTTGATTTTTTAGTGAAGAGTGAATAGTGAAGAGTGAATAGTTGATGTTGAAAACCTTCGGTTTTCTTCAATTGAATTCAAATTAGTACATCAAAAATTCAACATATTCACCTGAAAATCTGCACTCTGCAATTTTTAATCAAATGAAAATTTGCGAAGCAAATTAACCTAAACTATTCACTATTCACTCTTAACTATTCACTATTTCTACGAAACGGAGAACTACTATGTTTATCGGCGGACTTGACATCGGCACGAGCGGTTGCAAGATTACCGTTTATGACGATAAGGGTAATTTTATAGAAAATCATTACAAGGAATACGATTCCGTTCATTCGGACGGGCTTCATGAAATTGATGCAAACGAGATTATCAAGGCTATAAAGGAAATTATCGGACAGACACAGAATATTCCCGAGGCTTTGGGTATTACCTCCTTCGGCGAGTCCTGCGTGCTTCTTGACAAGGACGACAACGTGCTTGACAATGTTATGCTTTATACCGACCCCAGAGCGGATATTTCATCCTTTGACAGAGCTACCGTTATGAACACGGCGGGCTGTCCTCTTCACGGGATGTTCAGCCTTCCCAAGGTTGTCTGGATAAAGAAGAACAAGCCCGAAATTTACGAAAAGTGCGACAAGATTCTTCTTATGGAGGACTTTGTTGTTTATCTTCTTACGGGTAATGCCTGCATTGACTACTCGCTTGCTACCCGTACTATGGCGTTCGACATCCGTAAAAAGGAATGGAGCCGTGAGATTTTTGATATGGCGGGCATCGAAATTGAAAAGATGTCAAAGCCTGTGCCCTGCGGTACTATGGTCGGCATTTCCAATAAGTTCGGACTCAAGGACACAAAAATTGTTGTCTGCGGTCAGGATCAGATTGCTTCCGCTGTGGGTGCGGGTGCATTCGAGCCCGGTGTTGCCGTTGACGGAAGCGGTACGGTTGAGTGCATTACTCCCGTATTCGAAAGCATTCCCGACGACCTTACCACCTGCGACCACGGCTTCCCCTTTATCCCCTACTTTGACGGCAACTATGTCTGCTATGCATTCTCATTCACGGGCGGTGCTTCGCTCAAGTGGTTCAGAGACAACTTTGCAAAGGACGAAAAGTATTCCGCTCTCGATGCAAGCGTCAGCGACAAGTGCTCAAGCGTTATGGTGCTTCCCCACTTTGCGGGTGCGGCGACTCCCTATATGGATGCAGAGGCAAAGGCTCTTATTGCGAATGTAACTCTCGAAACAAGCAAGTATGACATATACAAGGCTGTTATGGAGGGTGTTGCATATGAGATGAGAACCAATATGGAAGCTCTTTGTGATTTCGGCATCAACCCCAAGAAGATGTTCGCTACGGGCGGTGGCTCAAAGAGTCCCGTATGGCTTCAGGTCAAGGCGGATGTTCTCGGTATGCCCATAACGGTTATTGATGCTCCCGAGGTTGGTACTCTCGGTGCTATTATGATTACGGGCTGTGCCGTAGGTGCATTTGAGTCGTTGAAGTCTGCTTCCGAAATATACATCAAGATTGGCAAGACCTACGAGCCGAATGCCGAAAAGCACGCGGCTTACTCGGAAATTTTCGAAAAGTACAGAAGGATGTACAAAATCGCAAAGGAGCTGAGATAATGAACAAATACATCGGTCACCCCTCACAGCTTTACGGCATTGAGGAAATGAGACTTTGCGGCGGCAAGGCTGAGGGTATGCGCCTACTTCAGGCAAACAACGGCAAGGGACTTATGCTTACGGTTTCCGCAGACAGATGCGGTGACATTCCGAGGCTTTCCTACAAGGGCATAAATCTCGGATTCTTCTCCCCTTGCGGATATGTTGCTCCCGAATATTACGACAACAAGGGTGCGGGCTTCCTCGGCTCGTTCACTGCGGGCTTCCTTACGACCTGCGGTCTTTGTGCGGTCGGCTCTCCCTGCGAGGACGGTGGCGAGGTGCTTCCTCTTCACGGCACTATCGGAAACACTCCCGCGGAGAATGTTATGTATTACGAACAGGACGGTGCGCTTCACATTAAGCTTACGGTAAGAGATGCGACTCTCTTCTCACACAAGCTTGTACTCGTCCGTGAATACACGCTTCCTCTTGACAAAAACGAATTTACAATCAGGGACACGGTTACCAACATCGGCTTTGAGGAAAGTCCTTATATGATTCTTTATCATTTCAATATGGGCTATCCGCTTCTCTCGGAAAATGCGGTTGTGACTGTTCCCAACAAGGGCATCACTCCCAGAAACGACAGAGCGGCAGAGGGCATCGAAAATGCTCTTTGTATGGAAAAGCCTCAGGCGGGATTTGAGGAGCAGTGCTACTACTTTGACGTAACAGAGGGCTGTGTCAAGATTTACAACCCCGATGTGAAGGTAGGTCTTTCCATAAATTACGACACAAGGGAATTGCCCTTCTTCACGGAATGGAAGATGATGGGTGCGGGCGACTATGTTCTCGGTCTTGAGCCGGGTAACTGCACTCCCGACGGAAGAGATGTGCTTCGCGAGAAGAAGCTTTTAAAGTTCCTTGCGAGCGGAGAAAGTGCAAGTCAGACTATCACAATCAGGATAGAAGAATAAAAGGTTTAAAATTAAATTTTTATAAAATACGGAGGCTACTATGTTAGTATCACTTAAGGAAATTCTCAAAATCGCAGAAGCAAAGAAGATTGCCATCGGTGCGTTCAACACACCCAACCTCGAAAGCCTTCTTGCGATTCTCGATGCGGCTGAAAAGACAAATATGCCCGTAATCATTATGCACGCTCAGGTACACGAGGAAATGAAGCTGGTAAGACTTGACTACATCGGCGAAATTATGCTTCTAATGGCAGACAAGGCAAAGGTTCCCGTATGTGTTCACCTTGACCACGGTACAGACCTTGCATATGTTAAGCAGGCTCTTGACATCGGCTTTACATCCGTAATGTATGACGGAAGCGAGCTTTCCCCCGAGGAAAACTATGCAAACACCTGCGTAGCCGTTGAGCTTGCCGCAAGATACGGTGCGAGCGTTGAGGCTGAAATGGGCTCCATGGGTGCAAGAGAATCCGGAGGAGAAGGCGGCGACAGCGTTTACACAGACCCCGAGCAGGCAAAGATTTTCTCCGAAAACACAGGTATCGACGCACTTGCGTGTGCATTCGGTACGGCTCACGGTCTTTACCTCAAGACACCCAAGCTTGACTTCCCGAGACTTGAAAAGATCAACGAGCTTCTCGACATTCCGCTTGTAATGCACGGCGGAAGCGGTGTATCCGAGGAGGACTACAAGAAGGTTATCGAAAGAGGTATCCGCAAGATTAACTACTACACCTACAGCGCAAAGGCGGCAGGCACAGCAGTTGCGGCAATGAAGGACACAACCTTCTTCCACGACATTGCAACAGTTGCAAAGGAAGCTATTCAGGCTGACATTGAGAACGCGATCAGAATGTTCTCCAAGTAAGAAACCGGGTAGTGAAGAGTGAATAGTTAATAGTGAATAGTTGTGGTTGATTGCTTCGCAATCTTCAATTGAAATTAAATTTCCTCGGTGAAGTGTTTGGGCTTTGCCGAGGGATTTTTGTTGCCGTATATTTTTAAAACCGTATATTTTTAAATAAAAAAAGAAGATTTCCGCCATCCAAGCCTCAGCTTATCGCCAAAGCATGGTGCGGAAATCCTCATTAACTCTTCACTCTTCACTCTTCACTATTCACTAATCTTTTCCGTCAGTTTCTCCACTGCACCTTAGTCGATGCCTCCGCCTGGTCGTCGGTTACAAAGTAAACCTTGTTTCCTACACCGCCGAAGCTTTCAAGAAGTGCCTCTGCATTGATGTTACAGCCGTAGTTCGATGTCGTTCCGAAGCCGAGAAGTGTTCTTCCGGGGACCTGAACGAAGATATTGTCTTCAAAATAAGGAAGCGCTGTTTCAAAGGCTGAGCCTATCGAAACCGTGAAGTCGTTTGTGGAGTTCTTGAAGTCTACGCATCTGTCGAAGATGTTGTTTCTGATGACGTATTTGTTGGTGAGGTTATGAGTACCCCAGCCTCTGATGTTTGACGGAACGTTTCCGTCGGGACGCTGTACTCCCCAGCCGTAGCCCGCTCTGCGGCAGATGTTGCCCTCGAAAAGTACATTGTCCATTATTCTTTCGTACAAGGGAAGCGTACCGTCTGCGTTCTTTGTGTTGTTCTGCGTAAGGAAGTATTCAATGTTGTAGATACAGTCGGTAAGTACGTTGTTGGTGTAAATTACGTTTTCCATAAGGTAGTTACCGTTGGAGTGTCCCGAAACCTGATGGGTTATGCCTGCATCGTATATCTGGTATACATAGCAGTTGTCTATAGTGTAGTTACCGCATCCGCCGTAGATTTCTATGCCGTTGCCGTATCTTACAACATGACCGGGATTTGAATAGTTGGCGGCTGTCTGATAGTTCTGGATTGCACCGCCACCCCAGCCGATTTCACAGTTTGTTACCTTAAGATTGTTGACATTACCCGCACCTACACCGTGAGAGCCGAAGAACTTAATGCAGATGTTATCCACAGTTACATTATTGTTGCTTCCGACAGCAATACAGTTGGAGCGAAGGTTGAATTCAATCTGTGAATAGAGCGTACCGGGGTTACCCTTGTCGCATCTGAGATATACGGGTCCCGTTGAGCTTCCGAGCTCGGGGGCTTTGTTTGTGCCTATGTTTACATGATTGTAATTTGAGTATCGGGAATCAGCCTTATGGAAGAATTCAAGGTCGTGGTCGAGCTGTTCTATGTAGTCGAATTCTATACCGTCGGGATATGCGGAATTCTCGCCCGGCTTGTAGCCTCTTACCCAGAATTTGCCGTCTATGGAGCTTGGTACCTCCTTGTATGCAACGGTATTTTCGCCGCTGATATCAAAAAGGTTTATACCTCCCACATCGATGTAGGATTCGTCGTAGTATTTCCAGATTTTCTTTCCGCTGTCGTCAGAGTATTCGAGTGTCCACTTCTTTGTACCGCTTCCGTTTTCGGGGGAGCGTGTGAAAATGGGCTTGTCTCCGACACCGTATGCGGAGTAGGTTACGCCCGCGGTGGTATTGAGGATTCCGCGGAAGGTATCGCCTCGTCTGAACAGCATAACATCGCCCGGATTCAGAGACACATCCGATGCCTCGTTAAGAGTTTTAACATACAGCGGATTATCCTCACTGTCACCGCCGTCAAATGACCCCATTGAAGAGGAAACGTACACTATTTTACCGCCGTCCTTTACGGAATACTGTGACTCGGTTGCACGAATCTGCGCAATTCTCTCGTTGGTGTAGCCTTCAAGGTCTGCAAGGTATTCGTCGCCGATTTCTATCAGCTCCTCTGATACACCGTGGCTTGTGTTTTCTATTTTCTCCGCCTTTCCGAGAGCGTCCAGAAGCTGTGTTTTACCGCTTCTGTCGGTATATGCAAGTGTATCTCGGGATGCGGTGAGAATATCCGAATAATACCACTGTCCCTTTGTTACGTCCTTGAAAAGAGTATCTGCCGTTTTTGTTTCGGACGGTGTCTTGTTTTTATAAAGGGAATTTATGAGGTTTACCGCCTCGGCACGGGTAAGGAGCTTTACCTTGCTTTCGCCCGTGTAGTCGGAGCCGTTGTCGGCAATGCCCGATTTTGCCTTTATAAGCTGCTTTGTGAACTCGGATTTTCTTATGCCCTCCGAGGGGTTGAACTTACCTCCGCCCGAAAGAACGCCCTTGCTTTCAAGGTATGCTACATAGGGACGACACCAGTCGTAGTCGGAGGATTTTATATCCGTGTAGGAGGTTGAATAGGCGTCGTCGTCAATCATTGCCACGCCCATTCCCTTTGCGAGAAGAACGGCTGCCTCGGCGTTTGTAAGGCTTTCGTTAGGTCTGAATGTGCCGTCCTCGTAGCCGTTGATGTAGCCCTTTTCCAGCACGAGGTCGGTCTTGGGAATATCCTTCATAAATATGAAGTTACCGAGGTAAAGCTCGTCGCCGTATATCATTGTGGATGCATATGCACACGCCTTGCTTGTAACGGTACTGATTGTGCCGAAGGGATTGAAATGACATTGATTTACAAATGTGGTTGTACTGTCAGGATTGAGATTTTTATACAGCGTATAGTCCTTATTGAAATCAAACTTGAATACCATAACGCCCCACTGATTTGTCTTGAGTCTGCCCGAGCTTGCGCTTATCGTCACGCTTTTACTCAGAGCTTTTGTGTTTCCCGGAAGGAAGGACCACTTCGGCGGGTCGTAGGGAGAGGAATCTCTGTCCGTCTTGTAATAGTACGGAATTGCAAGGTAGGAGTAATGGAGAATATCCAGCGGAATCTTATTGTACTGATGTCCGTCGAGGTTTATTACTCTTGCCGCATCCTTGTCGTCGGGGTTAAAAACGAGTCGGAGAGTATTTACGCCGTCGAATTCGTAGTTTTTATAGACATCCGCATAGGTATATGCATAGGTCTGTGCCGCAGGCTTTACAAGACCGCCCCAATATTCGGAGTAGCCCGCAACAGCTATATCGGGATGGGTGGTGATTTCATCGCCGCTCTTTATGGGCTTCCAGTTGGCAAAGAAATATCTGTGTCCCGTTTCTATGCCCACCGTGCCGTTATAGCTGAAGGTGGAGGTGCTGTATTCGTCACCGGGATAGTAGACGCCCGCACCGTAGGAGCATATCCAGTTTAAGAATTCATAGCCCTCACGGGTGAATTCGCACTCGGGGAGAATAAATGTCTCACCGGGCTTTACATACATTGTTTCCATTTCGCCCTCGCACTCGGCTCTGCCGGGCACGAAGTATATCGGGTACTTATGCACAAGGTTTCCGTTTAAGACTGCGGACTGTGCGGTGGTACTGCCCTTCGCAAGAAGGAACATCTGAAGAAATGCGATGCTGTCCTTTTCCGAAAGCTCCTTTGAGGGAGTGTTGCCGAAGGGATAAAATTCCATTTCGGGAAGCACTCCGCCCTCAAGGATGTGGCTGTTGAGCACCTCGCCCACATCGAAGGTAATATAATTCCATTCATCGGGAACGATTTTGTCCATGGAATATACGGTGCATTCCTTTGCAAGGTTAAAGTCCGACTGCTTTATGACAAGCTTTGCTCTGTCGTCGTAGGTTGTGTAGCCGGGCATACCGTAGGAGCCGTAGTAGCAATAGTACCTTATATAGCGGAGATTCTCCATTTCAACGGAAAGCTTCGGCACAGAGCTGTGACGAATGACAATCGGGTCGTCCTGATTTTTGTCGGGAGTAGGTGTTACAAGCGTTGCCTTATAGGAGGACACGGTTGCATCGTTATTGAGAGATGCGGTTTTTGAATTTTTAAGTCCGTCATACACGGGAACGCTTGAGTTTGAAAAGTTTGCAAAAAACATTCCGTTAACATCGGGAGTCCCCGCCGCGGAGGGATTAAATGTTACGACAAAGAGTGAGGCTGTAAGCATCACCGACAAAATAAGACATATAAGCTTTTTCATAGGACTTCCTTTCAGATATATGAGATGAGATAAATACACATTTTTACAAATAACAGTATAACATCCGAAGAGCGTAAAGTCAATAATATTTCGTAAACTAATCGAGGAAGCATAAAAATACACCCCCGTTTTTTCCGAGGGTGCAATTCTTTATTTGATTATGCAGTCGACCTTTACATTCGACATATTGATTCCGCTTACATTTTCAAGCGTTGCGCACCTTCGGGAGTTGATGGAGATATCCGAAAGGCTTACGTTCTTTATGTCGTATCCCCTCTCCCCGCAGATATCCATTGCGACATCACTGCTGTCACAGCGCAGGTTTTCCACGGAGATATTGCGGAACTCGGGCATATTTTCTATGGGCTTTGACTGGTCGTCAAGAGGCTCGCCCGTGTATCTGAGAGTGATTGAAATGGGAGTTTTGGTTGCGTTCCTTATGGTGATATTCTCAAAGTCAATATTCTCAACATATCCGCCTCTGCCCTTCATGGACTTCATTCTTACGGCGTAGTAGAGAGTGCCCAGCTCGCAGTCGTGGATGTATGCGTTCTTTATGCAGGCACTTGTTTCGCTTCCGATTGTGATGCCTCCGTGACCGCCGTTCCCAAGTCCCCCCTTGCAGTTACGGATAACTATATCCTCACAGGGGACACCCACATCCCACGCGTCCTGATCCTTGCCTGCCTTAAGACAGCACATATCGTCACCCGTTTCAACATCAATGCCCTCGATAAGTCCTCTCTTGCAGGAGTCGAAGTTTACACCATCGGTGTTGGGTGAGTCGAAGGGGTTTCTTATGATGAGATTTCTGACGGTGATGTTCTTGCACCAGGCGGGATGCACAGTCCACGAGGGGCTGTTTTTCATTGTTACGTCCTCGATAAGAACATTTTCGCATTCCACAAACTGAAGCATTCTCGGTCTTACGCCGTCCTCGGGCTTGTCGTAAACACGCTCGGACATAGGGGCAAGTATTCTGCCCTTTGCGGTAAGGTCCTCCATACCCGGCTGTGCCTTTTTCATATACCACCACGCCTCGCCGTGACCGTCAAGCGTACCCTTGCCGGATATTGCGATATTCTTACATCTGTAGGCATAGAGAAAATGGGACACGGAATAGCATCTGTTACCGCCGAGAATTCCGAAAACAACGGGGAGATAGTCGCCAAAGTCTTTGCTGAAGTGAAGATAGCATCCCTCTTCAAAGTGGAGGTTTACATTGTCCCTTAAGTGAATCGGTCCCGTGAGCCATTCGCCCCTCGGGAATATTACCCGTCCGCCACCGTCGGCAGAGCATTTTTCTATTGCCGCACGGACGGCATCGGTGATTTTTTCCTTACCGCCTTCTATCGCTCCGAAGTCGACTATATTATAGTCCGCATTTCGGAATGTGGGCGGTACGGGCATTTCAAAGGGCTTGAAGAATTTCATTTTATTATACCTCGTTTTTTATAATTCCTTTACGGTACACTCAAACTGTGCAAGCACACGCATAACCTCGCCTCTGCCGAGGTCATCCATAATCTCGTCGGGAGTTATTTCTCTGCCCTCGAATTTGGGTCTGAAGATTTCCCAGATTTTTGTTCCCTCGGGCATTTTGATTCCCGTAATATTCTCGGCACACTCGGCTGTGGTGATGCTTCTGTCGAGAATGTCAACGGAGAATTCCGAGCGCTTATCTAAAATTTCCTCGCACGGTATACTCTCGTCCCACGCAACTCCGAGGTGTGTCGCAAGGAATTGGCTGATTTTCAGGACATCCGCCTCCGCCCAGGGGTGCTTTTCCTGTGTGAAGGTGAACTTGAAGTTATCACGGCATCCGTGCTGAATATACACATTTTCCACTTTTCTTGCGTTTCTCTGTGCGTAGTCAATCGGGATAAGGTCATCGAATCTGCCCTGCTCGAGAAGCATAGGCTTCGGTGCGAAGGTGCTGAGGATTTCCCACATTTCGGGGCCTCTTGCGATACCCGGAAGAAGGTTACAGCAGCAGTGGCGTCTTTCCTTCATAAGGATATAGGTGAATTCACAAGGATAACCCGAGCTTGAGATTACCTTGATTTCGGGAATACAAGCCGCCGCAAAAAGTGCAAGCGTGCCTCCGCCCGAATTTCCGCAGGCACCTATTCTTTCGGTATCCACTCTCGGATGCTTCATCATATATTTTATCACGGCGTGAGTTTCCATAACTATCATTCCCTGAAGGGAAATACCGCAGTAAAAGGGTGTGTGGCAGAAGTTGTGGTTTGCCTTTTCCTCGTCCGCTCTGTCGCCCTGACCGATGTTATCGGGGATAATTACGGCTGCTCCCGAGGATGCAAGCTTGTGCGCCATCATCATATAGGAGTGTGCTCTTCTGCCCTCGTCACCGTGTCCGCACATCTGACAGACAAGCGGTACCTTCTCATCACCTTTGGGCAGAAAGAAGGATGCACAGCCGTAGAAGCCGTTCCAGGTTTCATAGCGGAGCTGGGTTACGGTATATGTGCCGAAGTCGTGCTTCTGCAATTCCTCGACATTGTGAAGAGTCGGCATAAGCTCCTCTCTGTAGCCGAGTATTTTTTTGGTTTCGGCAATTATTTCCGCGCGTCTTTCCTCGGTTGTCGGGAATACAAGCCTCTTTTGTGCACGAAGCATTGCGATTTTACGCTCGTATTCGTCGTATATTTCCATAGTGTGAAGCCATTTTTCACGCATTTCGTCCTTCATTTTTCCGCCTCTTTCAAGTATTGTTCAGATTAACTCTATTGTACAACAAAACTAAGAATTTTGCAATACAAATTTCAATCTTTCATTTGCACAATTCTCTCATTTTCGATGCAAAAAAGAAAATCAGAAGAATATTTTCTGCGTCTGTCTGCCCTTTATGGAGTCGAGGTAGGTTTCGTACACTCTTGAAAAATCACATACCAACGACCTCGGCTTATTCTCCGCATCGTCCTGACAGAGAGGCACGAAATACACATTTTTCCGCTGAAGAAGCAGTCCTATATTGGGCGCACATATGGAAAGGGCATCGTTTGAGGCATAGGCTATGACAAGAGGCTTTTCGTTGCGAAGGTGAGCCTTTGCCGCCATTGTTACGGCGGTATCGCATATGCCGTGCGCCATTTTTGCGGTAGTGTTGCCCGTGCAGGGGCAGATTACCAGAGCATCAAGGTGAATTTTGGGGCCTATCGGCTCGGCATCCTCTATTGTGTGGATGACCTTTTTGCCCGTCATATTTTCAACGGCTGAAATAAAATCCGATGCCCTTCCGAATCTCGTGTCGGTGGTGTACACTCTTTCCGACATTATCGGAAGGATATCCGCACCCTTATTCAGAAATTCCGAAAGAACCTCAAGGCTTGCCTTATGATTACAGAATGAGCCGCAGAATGCAAAGCCCGTCATATTACTCCGCTCCTTTCAAGCTCACGGAAAAGCTCCTGCGCTATAAATTCTCCCGCGCTTTCGGGACAGTATCTTGACGGAAGTGCCGAGCCGTCAACAATTTCGACATTGTATTTTTCGCAAAGGCGTTTGTCAAGACCGTATGGCGGACTTGCAAGCTCGATATACCTCTGATGCGAGGACATTTTTGAAATTTCCTTCTCGCCGAATATGTTTTCGGGGACGGTATTGAATACAAGGTCAAAGCTCCGTATACATCCGCAAAGCTCCTCGGAAGATACGGTCTTGTGTCCGTCAAGGCTCGCCTTAACTCTTGAGATTTCGCGCCGTGCCATTACCGTAACATCGGCACCGAGGCACTTTAAAAGTCTTGCAGTGTATGTGCCGATTCTGCCGTAGCCCGCAACAAGGCATTTTGATGAGAATACTGTTCGCTCGCTGTTTTGCATTGCAAGGTATATTGCGCCCTCTGCCGTTGCGTATGCGTTCTTTTCCGTGAGGGCTTCGCTGTCGAAATAGTCGTATATTTCTCTGCCCGATTCTTCCGCTACCGCCCTTGCCTTATCGGAGACATTGCCCGCAAATATCGGCACTCCCACGGGGGCTTTTCCGAATATATCGCAAAGAAGAATTCTTGCATTCGTGCCGCCCAATGTCATTCCGTCACGGGAGAGCGGAAGCGGAAGTATTATTGCGGAGGAATTTATATAGCAGTCGTAGAGACTTGCGCATCTTGTACAGCTTGTTTTGTCGGATATTTCGTCAAAGCCGAAAAGGGCACATTCGAGACCGTGCCGTGACAGAGCCTCGGCACAGGAGAGCATTCTTTTACCGCCTCCGACAAAGGCGATTTTTGCAGTGTTCATGTGTACCTTCCTTTCTTTGTTGCCGCGTATTGCGGCTGTGGTATTATATGCATAAAGAATATGATGTAAAGCGGCGGAAGGACACACACAGATTTCGGGCGGTGCGGTAAGGCTGATTTTTTAAACGTTTTCACTCTTATGTGTGCTCTTTATAGCAAAAAAAGATATTTTTTTATTTTTATTACGGAAGAAACGAACATAAAACGAGCTTTGTGCATATAATTAACCATCCCGTACAATCGGGAAAAACAGAGGGCGAGGTTGCGAAAATGAAAAAGGCTGCGGCACTTATCGGAATATTTATGCTTTCCTTCGGGGTGAGCATACTAATGTGTACGATTCTGCCTGCCTCGGTGATAGTGTTTATTGAGGCGGCTATGCTTATTGCCGCAGGAATCCTTTATGTTTTCTGCGTGCTTTGAGTCTGTGCTTTTATTTAAGGAGTAATCTTATGAAAATCATTGTACTTAAGCCTCCGAGGCTTGTCGCAGGTGCTTTGCGACTTATTGCAAAAATCGGAAGAAGCTGAAAATTTTTCGAGTCGCTGCGGCGGCTCTTTTTTTATGCATATTCGGAAAGGTACACGAATATATATCTACAAAACAGAATTCAGAATTCAAAAGGAGAGCAGGCAATATGGAAAAATTTCTTACAACCTACGAAAAATCATTTTTTGACAGAGCGGAAAAATCTGTCGGTGCGGAGATAAATCTTCAGGAGTATCTCCCCGGAGCCGTAAAAATAATCAAGGTGCGTGCGGTAGGTGTTGCCGAGGAAACCGAGGTGCAGAAGGATGGGATATTCATTCGCGGCTGTGTAAGGTTTTCGGCGGTTTACAGGTCAGACTTCAGGGACAGACTCAAATGCGCCGTATTCACTCAGGAGTTCAGCCACACCTTCCCCGCAAGAGGAATAGGTGAAGCTCTGGCGGACGACGGCTTCTGGGATGTCTCAGTGTATGTCAGCGAGGAAAAGGGGCACGTGCTTTCCCCGAGAAGGCTTGCGGTTTCCTGCAAGGTTACAGTTGGAATTGAGGCTGTGTGTGCAGGCAAAAGCAGAATATACGGCAGTGACAATGATGCTCCTCTTGAAAGGCTCTGCAAGGAAATCGACACCCTGAGTCTTAAAAAGCTCGGTGATTTTGCGGTAAGCCTTCGGGAGAGTGTTTCCCTTGAGGAGGGAATGCCGAAAATCCGCGAGATTGTATGCTGTGATACGAATTTATGCTCGCTCACGGGGGAAATCCGTGACGGAGAGGCTGTTTTTACGGGGACGGCTTCGCTCAGCTGTATGTATCTCGGGGAGTCGGAGGATGAATCGGGACAGTATGTTTCCTTCAGCAAGGATATTCCCTTTACGGAGCGCTTCCCAGTGATGTCCGTTTCCCCGGATGCATTTCTTCTTTGCAAGGGGGTTATCACCGAATCGGGGGCAAATCCCGAGCAGGACAACTACGGCGAGGCTTCACTTTGCTCGGTAAGTGCGGAAATAAAAATTGTGGCAAGAGCATATGAATCGGCTCGTGACACGGTGATTTGCGATGTGTTTTCCACGGAGCACGACTGCGAATGTGAGGTTCGTGATATCGCCTACGACGGCTTTATATGCGGTATCTGCGACACCGTGACGACAACGGAAAGCATAAAGGCATCTCTCGGAAGCATAACCGAGGTTGTATCAAGGTCGGCAGAGGTCTTTGTTGTGTCCTGCGAGAGAAACGGAGACAATCTTGTTTACGGCTTAAGGGCAACTCTCGGAATCTGCGGTACAACGGACACAGGCAATCTTGAAAGTGCGGGGACATCCTTCAATTTCAGGGTGCAGGGCACATCCCAGGTATGTGTGGATGCGGAGAAATGCAATATAGATTCCTCGGTATATGTTCGCTCCTGCGATTGCAGAATAGAAAACGGCGAAATCAGATGCGTGCTGACCCTTGACCTTAACAGCTCGTTATACGCAAGAAAGAGCATCAGAGCCGTCACCGCAGCAAGCACGGACACGGAAAGCCGAATCCGCCGTGACAAATCGGAATACATCATATACTATCCCGAGGGCACGGAAACCGTATGGTCTGCGGCGAAAAAATACAGAGTATCTCCGAGGTCGCTTCTTGCGGTAAACGGTATGAGCGAGGATGCGGCAAGCTTCGGGGATAAGAGGGCTGTTGTAATTCCGAGAAACGGCGTGAAATAAAATGAAGAAAAGAACCCTTCCCCGTGTTATTATGACCGTCATTACTCTCTTTGCATCTTGTCTTGCGGTTGCTTACAGTGTGAAAATGCAGACCGATCCGCTTCCCGTAAGCGGTGTATATTCGGATACTCTTTACAACAGACTCAGCAGTGTCGGGACGAGTGCTTCCGCTGTTGAATATGACGAATACGAGGCGGACGATACATATATCGGTGCTGACAAAAAGGAGGCTGAGCCTACCTCTGCCGTTGCTCGGGAAGCCCCAATTGACGGAACGCGCAATGCACGGGATTATTCTGTCGTCAAGGTTTTCAACCACCGTACGAAATCCGTTTCCGATATGCCTCTTGAGGAGTATGTAGCCTGCGTTGTAGCCGCAGAGATGCCCTCCGATTCTCCCGCGGAGGCGTTCAGGGCTCAGGCGGTAGCGGTGAGGACTCTTGCGGTGAAATATATGGGAGAAGCGAAAAAATCCGAGCATATGGGTGCGGACATCTGCACCGATTCGGGGCACTGCCAGAGCTTTGTTTCGTATGATGAGCTGACGAAAAAATACGGTGAGCGAGGCAAGGATGTTTTCCAAAGAGTGGAGAACGCCGTAAATTCCACACGGGGACTTATTCTCCTTTACGAAAATCAGCCGATAGTTGCGGTTTTCCACGCCTCCAGCGGAGCCTCCACCGCTTCAAGCAAGGAGGTCTGGGGAGGAAGCCTTGATTATCTTGTCAGTGTTGAAACGGCAGAGCTTTCGGATGATTCGCTCCGTGACAGGGTTATAAGCGAGGTAAGCTTTACCCGTGAGGAGTTTATATCAAAATTCGAGAGCAAGGGCTTTAATGATATTCTGCAATACAAGGACAGCCCCTTCCACACCTTTATAAGTGTCAAGGAGCTGTCGGAATCGGGGCGTGTTGCAAGCACCGTGATTGCGGGAAGAAGCTTTTCGGGCAAGGAGCTTCGTGCAATTCTCGGTCTTCGGAGCACGGATTTTGAGATAGGCTTTGAGGAAAACAAAATCACCTTTATCACCAGAGGCTACGGGCACGGAGTCGGCATGAGCCAGCTGGGTGCGGTTGCTATGGCGAATAAAGGTGAAAGCTTTTACTCTATTCTCGCAAAATATTATCCGGGTACGATTATAGGTATTATCTGACAGGGCTCAGAAGGAAATCTCCTCCGTGCGCTCTACCCTGCCCTCGGTGTCGGCAAATATTATTGTTGCCCTTCCGGGACTCAGTGTGATGTTTGCACTTACGAATGTGTTTTCCTTAAAGTCGGGCTTTGCGCCTATAATGCAGGTGCAGGGCTGACCGAAGTGGTCGTCGGGATTTCCGACGGGGCGGATTTCCGCTGTGTGCTTGTGTCCGGTAAGCCAGAGGTCGGGCTTTACGTTTTCACGGCAGAGCTTACACCATTCGGTGTAGATTTCCTCCTCGGGATTGAAGGGGTCGGGATATCTCTGTGCGAAGGGCACGTGGGAAAGAAGGAGCTTGTACTTTGCATTTTCCTTTTCGTATTCGACTGCCTTGTTTTCGATTACCTTCTTTATAAAGCGGGTCTCACGGAGTCTGAAGTCGTGGCAGGCTACGGTATAGCCGTATTCGGCGTTTTTGTCGGATTTATCCTCACCGCAGTCAAGAACAAGAGCCCAGATAGGTCCGAGGTGTACGGTATAGTAGGACCTTCCTCCGCTTGTGGGAGTATAGTCCGCAAGCATTTCCGCACACTGACCGCGAAGGTCGTGGTTGCCTCTTGAGAAAATACAGGGGCACTTACCCTCTGTTATATTACCTGCGATATGGAAAAGTGTCTTGAAGTTTTCTATTTCGCCGCTGTGGTCTGCGATATCACCGCCGAGAACAAGAAGGTCGAGCTTTTCTCCGAAGTATCTGCCTGACTTAGATGGCATTTCAACTCTGCCGTGGGTGTCGGAGATGTAGCTTATGTTGATATTCTCCGTTTTTTCAAGGGGGCTGAAGTCAACGGTATATTCCACGGGCTCGTTGGAGGTCGGGAAATAGGGCTTTCTTTCTATGTATTCGCGAAGGATTATTGTATATTTCTTTTCCTTATCAAGTACCTCCATGGGGATTTCCACCATATGGAGGTATTTTTTTGAGCGGAGGATTCCGTTTGAGGAATCGTAGAACATTTCGTCACCGATTTTTACGCACACAGTTGCTTCAACATCAGATGCAACGCATATAAGGTAATTATCCTCAACGGCAAAAACCGAGGGGGCAAACATAAACTCGTTAGGTATCATTTTTGTTTCTCCAAATCTTTTTTTATTTATATTATACCACCAAATTTCAAATTGTCAATAATTAACTTTGTATACATTGATTTTTGCAAATTTCGGATGTATAATAACCGATGTATTATACCAATTCTTTGGCGGTGAAATTATGGACATACTACAGACACTTTCAAATATGAGCGGAGTTTTCGCAAATGTCGGCACGGTTGTTGTCGGAAGTCTTGCGGGGATTCTTTTTAAAAAGGCAATACCGAAATCCCTTGCGGACAAGCTTATGCAGGGACTGGGACTTTGTACGCTGTTTATCGGCGTTCAGGGAGCACTGAAGGGGCAGAACACTCTTATTCTGATTCTTTCCGTGGTTATAGGAACAATTATCGGCTCGGTGCTTCGCCTTGACGACGGTCTTTCCTCTCTCGGTACAAAAATCGAGAACAAGCTTTCAAAGGGAAAAGAGGGCACATCAAGTATTGCGCAAGGTTTTGTTACAAGTTCGCTTGTGTTCTGTGTGGGTGCTATGACTATAGTAGGCTCGCTCAATGCAGGTCTTTACGGGGACAACACTATGCTTTACACAAAGGCACTGCTTGACCTTGTTTCCTCCTGTGTTTTTGCCTCCACTCTCGGATTCGGAGTTAGCCTTTCCGCTCTTTTTGTGCTTGTATTCCAGGGAGCTCTTGTGCTTCTTGCGGGAGTTGCCGCACCGCTGTTTGCGGGGGATGTGCTTATAAACGAGATGACAAGTGCGGGCTCGATTCTGATTATCGGCATCGGTCTTAACCTTATAGGAGTTACAAAAATCAAGGTTATGGATATGCTTCCCGCAATGTTCATTCCGATTATTCTTTGTCAATTTATGTAAGAAACAAAAAAGGCTGACGGATATTTCGCCGTCAGCTTTCTTTTTGCTTTATTGGGATTCTGCTCTTATTCCTTGTCAGTATCAAGGTCGTTAAGCTCCTCGATGCCCTCGGAAAGAATGTCGTCATCATCCTCTGTGGGGATGTCTGCCCAGTTGATTTCGTCCTCGTCGTCAAAGCCGAGGTCACAGCATGTGCCGTCACAGTCGAAAAGTGCTTCCTCCTCGAGTCTCTTCTTTTCTGCCTGCTTGTCTACGTATTTCTTAACAACGATAGCCGCACCTGCGATAACGCCGATACCAACCACGATAGCTCCGATAAGTGTGAGTGTGTTCTTCATGATATTATTCCTCCGTATAAATATATTATTTTCTTTTGTTATGCTTATATTATACCATATCTATATAAATAAACATTAAAAAAACATTAACTTTTTGTATATTTATGCTAAATTCGTACAGTTATTTCCCCTTTTAAATAACAAATTTCCGTTTTGGTGTTGACACGGCAAAAAATTTACTATAAAATGAATTTATAAAACACAGCGAAACGGAGACACGCAAAATGAAAAAGGCTTTATCGTTTATTTTGACTATCATCACAATTTTTACAACCTCACTCCCCTTATGTGTCCTTGCACAGAATAGCGGCTATGACGACATTGTGCTCCGATATTCGGACATCTTCAACTGTGTTGTTGACGGTCAACCGACGGCAAAGGCAGTCAAGGATTCTGTCGACGGAGAAAAAATTCTTCGGGTAACCCCCGACACCGAGTCTGCCCTTTTCACGGACAAAAACGCCAAAAAGAGCATCTCCCTTGATTCCTGGGGACTTGACAAATATAAAATTGATTTCACACGGTACAGATATGTCACGGTGGAATACAAATACACATCCCCCACGCCCGTGAAGACTTATCCGAAGCTTCATATTCTGCCGCAGAAGGTGCTGACCACAAAAGTAAGCCTTACGGCGGACGATGAGCTTGTTTCGGGCAGATTTGCGAGTATGACCTTTTACATTCACGACCTTACAGAGCTTATAAAAACCCCCGAAACGCCCTATATTTCACAGCTTCACCTTTTCCCCTTCGGAGATGAGTATGTGAATATGCTCTCGGCGAGCGATGAGATTATTATAGGCAAAATCACCTTCTCCGTGACAGACCCCAAGAAGGACAGATTTTTCACTGTCAGCGTTGACGGCAAGCAAACAAGGGTCGCTCCCGAGTCTAGCTTTACTCTTCCGAAAAATGCGGAAAAGGACGGCTACGAATTCAAGGGCTACATTCCCGGAAGCAATGCAAAGATTCTTATGCAACCGGGTGAATGCGTAAAGATTGACAAAAATATTACCTTTACATCCTATTATGTTCCGAAAGCCACGGGAATTGCCACATCCGATATAGTTTACGGCAATTTCAAGGACTACTTCAACTGTATTGTGGACGGTCTTGACACGGGCTTTGCGGACAAGGATGGTCAGTTTCTCACCGCCCGTGCACATCCGTATACCAAGAATCTCACCCACCAGCTGAAGCTTGACGGCTGGGAGTACGGCAGAATGCGTATTGCTCCGTCGGTGCACAATTATGCGTATGTGGTTATGAAGGTTGACGGTGCGGATAACATTGTTCCGTCTATGAACATTATGAAGAGCAATGTGTTTTCCAAAATTTTCAATGTAAGCTCCTCGACCACTCTTAAAAACGGCGAATGGTGCGTTGCCGAATTCGATATTTCCGCTCTGCGTGAGCTTCTTATTGACGAAAAGATACAGGCATATGTCAAGCAGATACACTTTCTGCCCTTCGGAAAAGTGCTTGCAAGGGATGTTCCCTTCGGGGCGATGTGCTATCTTGACAAGATTATTTTCTCAAAGGAAAGGCTCAATCCTACGCTTCACGACGGCATAATAAACGGCTATCCCGACGGTACCTTCAAGCCAGAGGGAAATATTACAAGAGCCGAGGCGGCTTCGCTTGTGCTTCGTGTTTCGGGTCTTACTGTAAAGAAGGAAAGCAGTGAGATTTTCCCTGATGTAAAGAGCGGTGCGTGGTACTATGATACAGTGAACACACTCGCTCTGAGCGGAGTTATTGATGCAACCGAAAAGAGCTTCCGCCCCGATGAAAAAGCCACAAGAGCGGAGCTTACCGATATGGTTTACCGTCTCGGAATCAAAGCCTCGGATGTTCTCGGAAGCTTCTCCGACCTTTACACAGACCACAAATACTACGATTCGGTAAGAAAAGCCGCAGGTGCGGGCATTATCGGAGGATACGGTGACGGCACCTTCAGACCGGACGCCCCCGTTACGAGAGCGGAGGCGGCGAAGATAATCTCCAATCTTATCGGCAGAGGCCGTCATGTTGCGGAGTTTGATATTATAAGCTCGTTCCCGGATGTTCCGTACGACCACTGGTGCTCGGATATCATAAAGGAGCTTTGCGTAAGGCATATCGTAAGCGGTGATGATATTATATGCACGGATGCCGTTCTTGTTTCCGGCGGTACGGGCGGTGTTTCCGACAGGCTCATTGAGGAAGGAAACGCAAGGAAGGCTGAGGTTGATGCTCTCTTCGAGGAAAGGAAAAGGGCGATACTTGAAAGTCCGACGGAGGTTACCGTAAAGGGGACAAAATACTATGTATCAAACAGCGGTGACGACAGCAACGACGGTCTTTCACCCGAGACTCCGTGGCGTACCGTTAATAAGGTTAACAACACGAAATTCAGTGTCGGTGACGGTGTATTCTTCAGGCGTGGAGACCTGTGGCGCGAGCAGCTTATGTGCGACAAGGGTGTGACCTACTCCGCATACGGTGATGGTGCAAAGCCGAGATTCTACGGCTCTCCCGAAAACGGTGCTGTAGCGGAAAGGTGGACTCTCGTTGAGGGCACGGACAACATCTGGAAATATCATCTTAAGATGCGTGATGTCGGAGGAATCGTTATCGGTGGCGGAGAGTGTGTACTTGAAAAGGTTGCGCCGAGAATGATTGACGGTATTTTCTACAATGTTGAGGACGAAAATGTATTCAACGTAAAAACGGGACTTGTCGAAAACGGCACCTTCTTCTCGGACATTCCCTTCAAAAACCTTAAATCTCCCGAGGCCTACGGATATGTATACCTGCGACTTGACGAGGGAAATCCGGGCGAGGTTTTCGACGATATAGAGTTTATTACAACGGGACACGCAATTTACTTCCCCAAGGCGGATGTTGTGATTGACAATCTCTGTACGATGTACGCTCAGGGCGGTATCAACGGAAGCAATCTTGTTATAAACGCAACCATACAGAACTGCGAGGTCGGATATATCGGCGGAGTTCTTCAGGGGTATGACGTGTTCAGCGGAACATCGGGAAATCCCGTGCGATACGGCAACGGCATCAACTTCTACGGTGCGTGCGACGGATATTATGTATACAACAACTATGTTCACGATGTATACGATGCGGGCATAAGCAACCAGTACGAAAAGGGCGGCACCAATGCCATAAGGAACGACAACATAGAATACTCGGGCAACATAATAGAGCGCTGCTGTTACGGTATAGAGTACTTTATGGGCGTTGCGGAAACATATGTTGAGCGCATTATGACCAATATGCACATCCACGACAACATAATCCGAGACACGGGCTACGGCTTCGGCAGAAAGAATCCCACCAACGCCGCCGCAATAAAGGGCTGGGATCACAACAATCACTCGGAGAATTTCACTATAACAAACAACATTTTCTGTGACAGCTACGCAGACCTTTACCATATAGGAGCAACCTACGAGGTATGGCTTCCCGTGCTTTCGGGCAATATCTACATTCAGCACGCGGGAAGGACGATTGCAAAATTCGGCAAAATTCCGTCCGAGCAGTTATATCTCAATTATGACTCACCCGACAAGGTACGGAAGGCATTTGGAGAAAGCGATGCGCAATTTTATTTCATAGGATAAAAAATAACTCGGACGGCTATATTGCTGTCCGAGCTTTCTTTTTAATTATCTGCACATTTGCATAAAGTCAATTCCGTCTTCACCCCGTGTGAGTCTCATTGCAAAGTCGAATTTGTCCGTCTGAGTACAAAGGAAGAAGTCTGTTTCGGGGAATACATCGTTCTGTGCCTTATCAAAGAATTTTGCTCCCGATGTAAGCTTCAGCTCCTCGATTTTCGGTGCTATGTCAAATTCCTCACCGAGGAGAATGCTTCTGATGTACTGTGCACAGAGGGTATCCTCCTCCGTGGGGGCAAGGGCTTCAAGTCCCATACATACAAGGGAAATGTCACAAATTCCGCTTTTTCTTATATATTCCGCCGTGGCTCTTGCGTTTACAAGGCTTGCGCCCAAAATAACCTCTGCGTTTTTTGCATTGGCGATTCCCTGAGTACCCGCGCTTGTTGTGTGAACGGCGGTTTTGCCCTTTATTTGCATTTTTGAAATGTCCGTAGGGGAATTGCCCACATCAAAGCCGGGGAGGATTTTGCCGTGTCTCTCCCCTGCGAGAATGTATTCGGGATTTTCCGCCTTAAGCTTATAGGCAATGTCCGCATCACCGATGGGGATTATTTTTTCGGCTCCCATAGAAAACATATATGCTTCCACGGAAAACGCACGGAACACATCGATTATTACGGCTATTCCGCGTGCTTTTTTTGCGCCTTCGGTGAGCTGGAGGATTTGTATATTCATATCTGTATCCTTTCGGGATTATAAAGCTTTACATAAGTCCGAGCATTTGCGCCGCAAGGAGCATTGTCTCCCGCTCGCTTCTGCTCTCGTCTCTCAGAATCACATTAAAGCCCGAGCCCTTGAAGGCCTCATACCGCTTCGGTGAGTTGATTCTTGCAAGGCACTGTCTGAAGTTTTCCATAGCAAGCTTCGGTTTTTCCTCTTCCATAAGAAGCCTGTAAAGAAATTGCTTTTCACGGTCCGGTCGCTCAAAAAAACGCTTGACGGAAATTTCGGGGTCTGCGAGCATTATCAAAACGTGATTCTTGTCGGAGATTTTCCGAAGGGTTTCGATGCAGATGTTGGTATCGACGAATATCGGCTTTTCGCTCTTGCACAGCCCTTCTAGAATACGAAGCTCAAGTATTTCGCATTCCTTTGAAACTCCGTCTATCCATTCCTCGTATTCGTCGGGAGTTCTTCTTACAAAGTCGTGCCAGTCCCGCAAATCCTTTGTGTAGTGAAGATACGGAAATTCCTCACGGCTGATTTCGTCCTGAAGCTCGTCGTGATAATTCTCCTCGCAGGCGATACCGCCGAATTCATTCGCAAGATTTTTTACAAGAGTGGATTTGCCCGCATATGCGGTGCCGTTTATAAAATATACGTTTTTAAATTTCATAATTCACACCTTAAAGCTCAATGGTGTCGCCGTCATCCACGATTTTCGCTCCGACCTTAACCGCTTTGATTTTCTCATATGCCGCGGGGAAATCGTTCAGAATTTCAAGTCCGTGATGGACGAAGATGAGGCTCTTTATCGGTCTTGCGTTTACAAACTCCGCAACATCCGAAATCTTGTGGTGTCCCGTTTCCATAAGGAGGTAGTCACAGCCGTCCGAAACAAGTGCTTCAAGGTCTGCGGTGCTTTTCACATCGCCCGAAAAGACTATTTTCTTACCGTCAGCTTCAATGAGATAGCTGTAGGAAAGCCAGCCCTCCCCCTCCTCTGTCTGAAGGTGGTGGTTGTGGAAGGCGGTTACCTTTATGTTTTCGTCCTCGAATACTACGCCGTCACGGACAAGGTGAGAGTTTATCTTATATGGGCAGACGAAGTTTCCCTCCGTGTACTGCAGAGTCTTGTATATGCCCTCCCAGCTTTCCATTTTCGGGGTGAAGATTTCGATGCTTTCGCTTGCGAGGCTCTTTCTGAAGTAGGTTACAATTTTGCGGATATTCCACATAAGCCCCATAAGACCGCCGATATGGTCATAGTGCGGATGGGATATAAAGACCGCCTTAACCTTCAGAAGGTCAATTCCCGAGAGATATGCGCTTCTCGAGCAGTTTTCGCCCGCATCAAACCAATAGTTGAAGCCTCCTGCGTTTATCACGAAGGAAACGTGATTCCTGCCCTCCATAGGCTCTGTGCCCGAGCAGGTGCCGAGGAAATGTATTTTTGCCATAGCTTTGTTCCTTATTTGATAATATAAACCTTTGCGTTCTTATCACCGAAGATATTGTTGATTTTATCCTCTGCGTTGTCGTCAAAGATTTCGATGGGCGGCTCGCCGTTTTCGTTTGCACCGATTCTGCCTATCATACCGCCGAAGTCCTGAATGAAGGTATTGTTATCCATCACGGGCTTGGATTCGGGCTTTAAGGAAACGAGGTGAACAAGCTTGTATGCACTGCGGTCGAAGATGTTGTTGGTGATGGAGTAATTTCTTGCGGTGTTAACATAGCTCCAGCCCTTGATAAGTGCGGGGGTATGTACATTGTGTCTCTGCTGTCCCCAGCCGTAGCCTGAAAGTCTTATGATGTTGCCGTCCATTACTATGTCGTCCATACAGCTTTCGCATTCGCCGTCCTTCTGGTCGAGGAAGTATTCTATGCCGTATACGCACTTTTCAACGAGGTTATTGAGGTAGCGTACCTTGTGCATTGTTCTCTTTTCCCAAGTGGTTACCTGATGAGTCATACCTGCGTCGTAGGACTGATAGAGATAGCAGTTTTCAACAAGGTAATCCTCGCATCCGCCGTATATTTCGATGGCGTTACCGAATCTGGTTACGCTTCCTCTTGTACCCTGAGGATAGTTGGGGTCTGTGCCGAAATAGTGCTGAATGTTACCGCCAATCCAGCCAATTTCGCAGTTTGTAACATGAAGTCCGACCGAATGACCGCCTGCGGACACGCCGAAGCAGTAGTATTTCATACAGATATTGTCAACATGAACATTAGCATTTCCGCCCACTCTGAAGGTAACTCGTCTTACAACAGCCTCGATGGAGTTGAAAATCTCACCGGGATTACCCTTGTCGCAACGGAGATAAAGCGCACCGTAAGAGTTATCACCTGTCACGGGTACGGGGAAATCCTCGCCCTTGGAGGGCTGTCTTGTGAGAGTCATATCAAAGTGCCAGAAGATGTCGAGGTCACGAATCATTTCGTTTTCCATAACAAAGTCACGGCTTTCATCGTCACGGCAGACAAACTTAAGGTCTCTGTAGGAAGGAATAAGCTTTATGGAGTGAGCCTCGCCCTCGTTGAATACGAGTGTACCGGGGTCAAGGATGGGTCTTGTGTACTTCCAGATGTTCTTTTCGGCATTTGCGAGAGTCCAGAGCTCAGGCTTTGCAAGATTTTCGTTCCATCCGCGGAATTCGGGCTTTGCGCCCTCACCGTATGCGCCGTATGTTACGCCGGGCTGAGTTGTAACCTGACCTCTGAAAAGGTCGCCTCTTTTGAAGAGAATTGCATCACCTGCGGAAAGTGCGGTATTTGACGCCTTCTCAAGGCTTCTCCAGGACTTTTCGGGAGAAAGACCGTCGTTTGCATCGTCACCGCTGATGCTTACATAGTATGCTGTGCCCTTGATATCGAGGTTATCCTTTGTGCTTCTGATTTCATTTTTTCTCGCATCATAGAGTGCGTCCTGATTTGCGAGGAATTCTTTGGTTGCGTTTATCATAATTATTCTCCTTTTTATGCATATTTTATCGCACACAAATGCTACACCCATTCTACCACACAAAAGCGCAAAAATCAACCCCCAAGCAAAGAAAAACTCCCGCAAGACCGAAGTCCCACGGGAGAAAAATTCAAATCTCAATTGAAGGAAGCGAAGCTTCCAGCCTCGATTATGCATTATGCATTATCAAGACCGCAAGCGGTCTTTGAAGAATCCTGCGGATTCTTCCGCATTGTGCATTTTATTTTTACTTGCCCCAAGAAACGAGTACATACGCTACATCCTTAGAGTCAATCTTTCCGTCTCTGTTAAGGTCGTACTTAGCGTAGTCGTTGTACTTAGATTTATCCAT
>JAFYPA010000047.1 GCA_017560085.1 Clostridia bacterium | reverse complement strand
TCAAGTTTTTTTGTTTTTCGTACCTGTCGTTTTGACAGCCCGATTATTATATCACATAATTTTCGTTTTGTCAAGAGGTTTTGCAAAAGTTTTTTAAGTTTTTTCCTTCGAGCGGTTTTTGCGATTCAATGATCGTGGCTCTCGGAATTTCGCTTATTTTCTTTCGCCGTCCCTCAGACAGCTCCGTTATTATAACACTTATTTCCTCATTTGTCAACCCCTTTTGGGGCACTTCTCCCTTTTACACAAGCGGTTTTGCGACAAGCTTCGACTCTTGTGTATATTTTATACAACAGTTAGTCGTTTTTTGTATATTTTCGCCTCGTTATGGGTATCTTAAACAATAACCCAATCCCATTTTATTGCACATTTACCAAAGGAGACCCCTATGCCGACAACAATTATTCGCACGGTTTTGTTATATTTGCTGACAGTAGCCGCCATGAAGATAATGGGCAAGCGACAGATTGGTCAGATGCAGCTTTCCGAGCTGGTTACCGTCACGATTCTGTCCGAGCTTGTTTCCTATTCCATTCTGGATACGGACATTCCCATCATATACAGTATCGCCCCGGTGTTCATTCTTATATGTCTCGAGGTGTCTATTTCCTTTTTCAGTGTTAAAAGCAGGCTGGTTTCGAGGCTTTTTGACGGAAAGCCTTCCTTTATTATATATAAAGGAAAAATAAACCGCAAGGAAATGGTTACGTCAAGGCTAACTCTGACCGAGGTCATAAGCGAAATCCGTGCGAGCGGCTTCAATTCCGTTTCCGAGATTTATTATATGATTCTGGAGCCCAGCGGGAAAATCTCCGTGATTCCGAGAATATCAAAGCAGCCGCTCACCCCTGCCGATGCCAACATAAGAATTGCCGAGAGCGGTATCGACCACGGTATTATTATTGACGGCAAAATCATAAAGAACGCGCTTTCCGTTGTGGGCAAAAGCAACAAATGGCTGGATGCGGTTCTGAGAAGCAACAACATCGACTCCTTTGACGATGTATTTTACCTTGCCGTTGACGACAACGACAGAGTCACCGTTATAAAAAAGACGGATGCCCCGGAGGAAATCCAATGAAAAGCTTTGTCGTGTCGCTTATATTCCTCGGCATCACCGCAATCACCGTTGCGGTCAATTGTGTATATGTCACAGGCGTGCTCGGAAAAATGGACGAGGCACTTTCGGCACTTCCCGAAATTTCGGACACGGCGGAAATCCCCCGTGAGGTTTCCGACAGAGTGCACGGACTTTTTGACTTCTGGCAACGGCACAGAAGATTTCTCGCTCTGACCATAAACCAGGCGGAGCTTCGTGACTGCACAGCCGCCCTCGGAAATCTTGCCGTCTTCTGTGATTCAAGGACACCCGCGGACTACGATGCGGCTCTGTCCGAGTCTCGCCTTCGTATTTCCACACTGCTTTCCCGCGAGAGCTTTACTCTTGAAAATATAATATAGGTATAAAAAGCAAAAGAGATGTCACCCGAAGGAAACATCTCATTCTTGCTTTTCTTAAATTGAAAATTACGCCATAGCGTTGAGCTTAAGTGTGAACTGGCTCTTCTTTCTTGCTGCAGCGCTCTTGTGGATAAGGTTCTTGGCTGCTGCCTTGTCAACCTTCTTTACAGCTTCCTTGTAAGCTGCTTCTGCTGCTGCCTTGTCACCTGCTGCGATTGCTGCTTCAAACTTCTTTACGGAAGTCTTGAGAGCTGTCTTGAAAGTACGGTTGTTAAGAGTCTTTGCTTCTGTAACCTTAACACGCTTCTTAGCGGACTTAATGTTAGGCATATTTTCACCTCCCTGTAAACATTCCTTATTCAGCATATTATTATATCACAACAAAATAATAAAATCAATAGTTTTTGCAAAAAAAATTATTTTTAGGGAGAAAAAACCTAAATCTTATGCAAAAACGCCGTGTTTTTTGTAGTCTTTTTAAAAAAAGCATACAAAAACCGACAGAAAAGGAGCTTTATATGACCGAAGGAATCCGAAACACTCCACCGCTTTCGTCATTTTCACCCAGAACAGACCTTGCTGACGAATGCCTTGAGATAACCTTCAGGGGCAAGAAGCCCGACCTTGACGGCATAATTTCCGAGGATGGCAAAATAGACGATATCGGCTTCCACATTCTTGAAATCACAAGTGACGAGGGAGCAATAAAGCTTGGAAAGCCCAAGGGAAAATACGTCACCCTCGACATAGGAAGCCTTCCGCTTTTCACAAGGGAAAGGCTTGAAAAAACCGCCGACACCTGCGCGGGAATTCTGACGGAGCTTCTGCCGAAAAATGCGAAGAGCTGTCTTCTCGCCTGCCTCGGAAACAGAAAAATTACCGCGGACTCGCAGGGGCCTCTGTGTGCGGAGCATTTTATTGTCAGCAGACACATAAAGGACAGCAACCCCCGTCTGTTTTCACAGCTGGATCTGTTTGAAACCTCCTGCATTGTTCCGAATGTCCTCGGAAGCACGGGAATAGAGGCGGCACAGATAGTAAAGGGCACGGCGGAATGCACAATGCCGTCCTTTGTGATTGCGGTGGATTCGCTCTGTGCCAGAAGAACGGCAAGAGTTGGGACGACAATACAGATGAGCAATGTCGGAATTGCTCCCGGCTCGGGAATAGGAAACCACAGAGCAGCCCTCAACCTTGACACCGTCGGAGTACCCGTGATATCAATAGGAATACCCACGGTGGTGGATGCCGTAACCGTGGGTGCAGATATTCTTGAGGAGTGCTTTGCCAAAGCGGAAAACGATTCCATTCCGCAAAATCTCAAAGGTGCGGTTCTTAAGTCCGTGCTTGAAAAAAGCACCTACGGATATTTTGTAACGCCGAAAAACGCAGATGCGGTTTCCGCCTGTGCCGCAAGGCTTATTGCGATGACGGTCAACAAGGCTCTGAATCCAAATCTCACATATGCCGAAATGGAGGAGCTCAAGCCGTAGCCTCAGTCTGCTTTATGCCCCGAGGCGAGCTCGAAGTGGCATTTTACTATGCCCAGATCTATATCCGAATAGAATCCCCCGAGGGATTTTGCATACACCTTACCGTCCGAATATTCAAAAACAAATCTCTGCTGATTGAGTGCCGTGGGTGCAAGGCTTGCGCTCTCGACGCCCTTTATAAACCATTCGGGAGCCTCTCCGTCACACTTGTACAGCTTTTCGATGCTCTTTCCCTTGTGGGGCTTTCCGCTGTTTTCACCGTAGCCGAGGGCGATTACGCAGACGAGCCTTTCGTCACTTGCGATTTCGCAGACGGTTTTGTTTTTCTGATATGTACCCGCAACCCAGCAGGTATTAAGTCCCATTTTCTGCGCTTCAAGAACAAGAAGCTCGCCGTAATATCCGCACAGCTCGGAAAGTCGGTCGGTGTCCTTGCCGACAAGGGCAAAATAATTTTTAACTCCCGAAAGCATTCCGTAAGAGCCGAGAAGTCCGCCGAATGCCTGAGGCTCATTCACCGCAAGCTGAATCGAAAGCCCGCTCTTTTTATTAAGCTCTTCTGTCTTTTCAAGCAAAAGCTCAACCTTTTCCTTTTCAATCTCTCTGTCAAGATATTTTCTTACAGAGTGTCTTTCCAAAATAGCATCAAGCATCATATCCGCTCCTTCCGAAACAAATTCCGATTCATTAAGCCACACAAGCATATACTAAAGAAGAATCCGAAGGATTCTTCAAAGACTTGAAAGACCTTAATCAGTCTTTTAAGTCTTAAAGCTCCCCAAGGATTTCACCTCGGAGAGCTTCGGTTCTTTTTGATTAAATAATTCTTGTAGCCTTATTTCTGTTGAGTCTTGAACGGGGATTAACAAGCTCACGCCAGTCAAGTGCGCCCTGATCGAGTGCAAGGATGAGAGCCTCGGCTGTTGCGATGTTAGTAGCCACAGGAACATTATTTACGTCGCAAAGACGAAGGAGGTTAAGCTCCTGCTCGTTGGGCTCGTGAACGCCCGCTGTTTCTCTGAAGCAGAGAACAAGGTCGATTTCGTTGCAGGAAACTCTGGAGGCAATCTGCTCTGTACCGCCCTGAACGCCCGCCATTACTCTTTCAACATTGAGTCCTGTTGCTTCCGATATATAGCGGCCGGTGATTTCAGTCGCGTAAATGTTGTGCTTTGCAAGAATTCCGCAGTAAGCAGTGCAAAACTGTGTCATAATTTCTTTCTTCTGGTCGCAGGCTATAATTGCTATTTCCATGTTGTTATATACCGTTCCTTTCATTGTTATCGGAAGTCTTTGCTTTTATATCAGAGCGACGGAATTCGCGCCACTCAATATTACCGATTCTCTATATATAATATATAATGTAGACTTTTATAATACTTTTCTTCTTGTTTTCTTATCCAGAAGCCCGGAAAGAAGAGGCACGCCCGCACCGTCAAGTCGCAGAGCGACATTTGCAAATGCGGTTTTCGAGGGAACCTCGCCCTTTGTAATCTGGAAGGCAAGCTTGCCGCTTTCCTGCGCGGACGCCATATTTTCGTCGTAGGGTATAATGCCGAGAAGCTTTACGGATGTCTTGGAGATTATATCGTAAACTCCCGAACGGACACCGCCCGAGGCATCACGCCAGCGGAAGCCGTTTATGATAAGGCGAATCTTGAGCTTGGGCTCGATAACATCTCCGTCCTCATCAAAGAGGATTGAGTTCTCGCCGATTTTCTCGCAGACCTCGCCGATAGTCATAGCCGTCTTTTCCGCAGAACGAATGGAAACCGCGGTATGCATAGCCACAACCAGTGCGTAGTCGGTATGCTTCAGAAGAAGCTCGTACCATCCGTCGGGATGTGCGGGAAGGTCGAAGAAGATATACTCGAACTTACCCGTAAGTCCTTCGATAAGCTTGTCCACATTTTCCCTTGAGAAGGTGGTTGCGAATTCCTCGCTTTCCTTATCCGTGATTCCCGCGGGAGCTGAAATAAAGGAAAGCTTATCACAGCGCGAATCGCGTATAACCGCCTCATCGATTGTGCATCTTTCGGAGAGCACATCGGCGATATTGTAGAGGGAATCGTTTTCGAGACCGAGAATCATATCAAGGCATCTGGATTCAAGGTCGCAGTCAATTGCCACAACCGAATGCCCTTTTCTTGCCAGCGTCATTGCAAGGTTTGCGGTGACCGTGGTCTTTCCCACGCCGCCCTTGAGTGACGTCACAATAACAACTCTTGTCAAGCTATCCCCTCCTGTTTGCACACTATAGGCAGATTACTCTATAATTATAGCACAAAATGTTTTGTTTGTCAATAGGTGACTTGAGATTGGGGGCTTTTTTGTGTTATTTAGCCATAAAAATGTACAAATAAACCTAATTTTAGTTATCTTTAAAGGATGTGTGAACTGTGTTTTATGGCGAATTAACTAACAGCACCCGTCAAAGTAAGTTCCCGTTTATGAATTCTGGAGAAAAAGCGGTATTAAAGACAAAATTGAGCAAAATCTCTTGACAAACGGCATGAAATCTGTTATTATATATGTGCAAAAGGTTGCAAAAACAATATGGCCCGTTGGTCAAGCGGTTAAGACACGGCCCTTTCACGGCTGTAACATGGGTTCGATTCCCGTACGGGTCACCAAAAAAAGCACTTGCGAGAGCAAGTGCTTTTTTTAACGAAATTCGCCTTCGGCGAGTGAAATATGGCTTCGCCATGTGAAATAGCTGCGCTGTGAAATATTTGCTTCGCAAATGTGAGGGGCGAATTTCATTTCACGTTGCGGACGAAGGACGTAACATTTCACAATTCACGAAGTGAATTATTTCTCATCAACGAAGTTGATATTTCACTTATGGACAAAAGTGTAAATATATACTATAATAATTCAAGGAGATGATATGAAATGGCTGAATCGAAGCTTCGGAATTTATCTGTTGAGTTTTCTGTTAAAATAATTAAATTATGCGAAAGCATTAAAGGACATTATTCACTTACCAATCAGCTTGAGCGTAGCGGAACATCAATAGGTGCAAATATACACGAGGCAAATTATGCTCAAAGTAAAAATGATTTTATTTCCAAACTACAGATTGCCTTAAAAGAGTGTTATGAAACGGAATATTGGTTAGAGCTTTTTGTTAAATCCGATTTACTCAATAGAGAAACTGCCAAAGAAATATATAATGAATGCGGAACGATACGCAAAATGCTCATATCCTCTATTAACACCGCCAAACAAAATATTGATAAATAGATATATTATATTTCTATAATAATTGATCATTAGTTCCGGAAAAAGCACTTGCGAGAGCAAGTGCTTTTTTCAACTAAATCCGTCTTGCGACGGAATAAATCCACTTCGTGTATGAAATCTGCTTCGCAATGTGAGATACGCCTACGGCTGATTGAATACGGATTTGATTTCATCGTGCTATTCAAAGATTTTTATGATTATTCTTGACATTTTGATAATGGCGTGTTATAATTTTATTAAACAAATCGATTGTTGTAGAACCTTGAGTTTTCTTGTAATATTGTTCTGATTTCCGGGGCGATTATCAACAGAAAATCCGGTTTTCCCATTTCGGGACATTCTCCGAGGTATTCTTGTCATAGGCGCGTTTATACTCCGCCGCAGGCTGTCGGAGCCAACAAATCTTTGTGTGCAATCTATAACACCAAGGGCTGAGTTATCTTGCTTAATAAAATCAAATACAAAAAGACCTTACTGTTATTTCTTTTACTGTATTTTACAGTTGTTTATTCCCTGATGTGGTACTTTGATATTTCCTGCGTGTTTCTGGAATTTTTCAATATTCCGTGTCCCGGTTGCGGAATGACACGCGCCACATTGTCATTGCTCAGGCTTGATTTTTTAAATGCGGTAAAATACAATGCTGTTGTGTTTTTTATGCCATATATATTTATATATGTTTTTTTTGATTTAAAGCATAAAATACACGGTGTCTTACTTTGTTTAATTGCTGCTTTGGCAGTTGTTAATTGGATAATTAAAATTTATATTTATTCAGGAGGATGTTGAAAATGTTTTGTAAGAATTGCGGAGCAGAAATCAACGAAAATGCTGCAGTTTGTCTGAATTGCGGATTCGCAAAGGGCACAGGTGAAAAGTTCTGTTCTGTTTGCGGAAAGGAAATCAATCCCGGTGCGGTTATCTGTACAGCTTGCGGAGCCGCTGTAAAGGGTACAACCGTTGCAAGCGCAAACGGCGAACAGAAGTCCAAGCTTGTTGCTGTATTGCTTGCATTTTTCCTTGGTTCCATCGGTATTCACGATTTTTATCTCGGATATACCAAGTTCGGAATCATTAAAATCGTACTTACTGTTTGCACAGGATTTGGCGGAAGCATCTGGGCATTGATTGACTTTATCAGACTGCTCACAGGCTCGCTCAACAAGGATGCCAACGGCGTTGATTTGAAGAAGGAATTTTAATTAAACTGTCATCCGAATCCTTTAGCGGAACAAGAAAAGCTTGTTCCGCTTTTTCTTTTTCCGTTTTTTACGTTTTTCCTCTCTTTTATACTTGCATTTCCCCAAAAAGTATAGTATTATATACTCAAGTAAAAAACCAAAAAAGGAGACCACCAAAATGCAAAACAATACATCCCTCGACACCCTCTGCGCAGCCCTGTGCGAAATCGCAGGAGTAAAAGCTCCGAGTACAGCCAATGCGCCCGAGGAAAATCTTATAGAATATGCAAAGAATGCCTTCGAAGGCGCGAAGGCTGACAGAATTTTTATGTATAACCCCGATGCTGTCGCTCAGTGGATTTACGAAAAGTATCCCGACCTTATGCGTGAGGCTATTGCCAGAACCGAGCTTGCCGTTCCCTTTAAGACTGTTATGCCCTCGGTTACTCCCGTTTGCTTCGGTACTATGTACACCGGTGCACAGCCCTCTGTTCACGGCATTCAGAAATACGAAAAGCCCGTAATCAAGATTGAAACCATTTTTGATGCCTTTATTGCGGCGGGCAAGAAGCCCGTTATTATTGCGGATACATCCTGCAGTATAGGCAAAATATTCCTTGAGCGTGAAATGGATTATTTCCTTTATAATACATACGAGGAGGTAAACGCAAAGGCGGCAGAGGTTATTATGCAGGACAAGTACGACCTCGTTGTTGTGTACAACGGAAACTACGACTCACGTATGCACAAGGTAGGTCCCGAGGGGTATGAGGCTCTTGCGGAGCTTCGTTGCAATTCCCGTGCGTTCGGTACGTTTGATGAGCTTATCAGAAGATACTGGAAGGGACACAACACCCTTGTCGGCTTTGCTATGGATCACGGCTGTCATCTTATTGACGGCGATTGCGGATCGCACGGCCTTGATATGGATGAGGATATCAACATCGTTCATCTTTATAAGGCTTACAAGAAAGAAATCTGAGGAGATAGATTATGTTCCCTTGCGTATTTGTAACTGCGGGCAAGGAATACTGCACCTACGAAAAGTCGGTTGCCGCTCCGCTTTTTATAAAAAAATTCAATATTGAAAAAATCTCCGACGATGCTGAAATTGTCATCGGATGCACGGGCTTTTATGAGCTTTATCTCAACGGTGAAAACATAACCGACGGACTTCTTGCGCCCTTTATCGCAAACTCCGAGTGTACCGTGTTTTACAGAAGCTACCGCATTTCGGAAAAGCTGAAAATCGGCGAAAACTCGCTGTGCGTTCTTCTCGGAAACGGCTTTGCAAACCCCATCGGCGGTGAGATCTGGGATCAGTACAAGCTCAGAACGAGAGGTGCGCCCGCCTTTGCTATGTCCCTTGTGTGCGGAGAAGTCTCCTTCGGTGCGCAGGATATGGAATGGACTCGTTCTCCTCTGCTTTTTGACGACTACAGAATCGGAACATATTTCGATGCGAGAATAATTGACGGTATCGAAAGCGGAAAATGCGAGATGCACGCTCCCACGGTGCGTGAGGAGCCTACGGGTAAAAAGCGTTTTGTTACGGGCGAGCCTATAAGAAAAATCAGAAGTCTTACACCGAAAATTCTTCCCGAGGATTATCTGCGTGACTACAGAATAAGGGATGTATTCGGGACGAAGCTTTATCACAAATGCGACCTTATGAAGCCCGCTCCGAAATTCGGCGGAATCATTTACGACTTCGGTGAAAACGTTGCGGGTGTACCTACGGTTACACTCAAAAACACAACCGCAGGTCAGGTGATACATATGCAGTTCACCGAGCTTCTTTTCGAGGGCTTCCCCGATTATATAAACGTGGACGTTTACCCCGACGGATGCTGTCAGCAGGATATTTATGTCTGCCGTGGTGCGGATGAGGAGGTTTATACTCCGTCCTTTACCTATCACGGATGCAGATACTGTTATCTTCACGGCATAGACAGAGAGAATGTAAGCATTGAGCTTTCCGTTGTGAGAAACGATGCCTTTGTCCGCTCGGATTTTGAGTGCTCGGAGGAAATTTCAAACCTCATCTTCAATGCCTGCAGACGAAGTGACGAATCCAATATGCACAATATCATCACCGACTGTCCCACCAGAGAAAAGAACGGCTGGACGGGTGATGCGGCAATCTCCGCAGACCACATTCTTATGGGCTACGGTATAGAAAAGAATCTTGCGGACTGGCTCTCCTCCATAAGAGACACTCAGGCTCCCACGGGAAGCATTCCCTGTCTTGTGCCCTGCCACGGCGGATGCTCGGACAGTGTTGTGTGGGACAGTGTTCTTTTCCTTCTGCCCTATTACGCTTACAAGTACAGCGGTGACACGGAGATAATCACGGACAACGCCGATGCTATGATAAAAAATCTCAAGTACCATCTCGGTATGAGAGACGAGCGAGGAATTGTTGACAGAGGTATGGGTGACTGGCTTCCCGTTGATTCGGGGGCATTCGATTCCGCATCTCCCCTCGGCTTCTGCTGCAGTGCCATTATGTATGAGATGTGCAGAATGGGTAAGCTTATGTTTGGCAGAACAGGTCTTACGGACTACGCCCAATTCTGCGAGGACTCGGGCAAGGAGCTTTTGTCTGCGATAAGAGCGGAATACTGTGACGGCGGTATTGTCACAATCGGCAAAACGGAAAAATACAGAAAGCCGAAATACGCAGTTTGTCAGACATCGCAGTCGCTCGGATTGTTCTTCGGTATTTTCAAGGACGAGGAAAAGCAGGAGGCGATTGACACTCTTGTAAGGCTTATACACGAAAAGAAGGACAGCTTCGATTGCGGATTCCTCGGTATCCGTGCGATATTCCACGTGCTTTCCGAATACGGCTACGCAGACCTTGCACACAAGATGATAACCAAGCCCACCCATCCTTCCTTCGGCAATATGATATACAGAGGTGAAACCACGGTGTGGGAGCGCTTTGTGTATGCGGGCGGAAGAACGGGCTCGCACAATCACCATTTTATGGCTGAGCCTTCAATGTGGTATATGGAGGATGTACTCGGTATAAGGGTAAATCCCGATATGGACAACAAGGACAGAATAGTTATTTCTCCCCGCTACCTTTCAGCACTTGATTATGCGAAGGGACACTACGAAAACGACAACGGCAAGGTTTGTGTTCAGTGGAGAAGAGACGGCGGAGGCATAGCTCTTACGGTTGAAAAGCAAGGCAATCTTGATGTTGAAATCCGCACGGACGAAAATGTAAATGTTTCGGTAAGCTGTCTGTAATAAAGCACACCGAAGGGAAGGAACGGTTATGGCAAACAATGTTAAGCCCACGCAAAAGCAGCTTGAATTTCTCGACTGGGAAATAGGTGTATTCTTTCATTTCGGCATAAGAACCTTTTATGAGGGACACCGCGACTGGGACGGAAAGCCTATGTCACTTGAGGCCTTTAATCCCACGGAGCTCGATTGCGACGGCTGGATAAAAACAGCATACGACGGCGGTGCAAAATACGCCATTCTCGTCTGCAAGCATCACGACGGCTTTGCTAACTGGCCGTCAAAGTACACGGACTATTCCGTAAAAAACACACCGTGGAAAAACGGCAAGGGTGATGTGGTGAGAGAATTCACGGACGCCTGCAGAAAATATGGGTTGAAGGTAGGTCTTTACTATTCCCCCGCACAGTTCGGCTCGAGGGAAATGAACAGCACCGAATACGATGACTACTTCATAAATCAGCTCGGCGAGCTTCTGACGGACTACGGAAAAATCGACTATCTTTGGTTTGACGGCTGCGGAAGCGAAAATCACGAGTATGACACCAAGCGGATTGTCGGTGAAATCCGAAGACTTCAGCCGGATATACTTCTGTTCAATATGTGGGATCCCGATACAAGATGGGTCGGAAACGAATGCGGCTTTGCGAAAATGCCGAATGTCAATGTGGTAAACGAGCTTGATTTTTCCGTGCAGACAAGCACAAAGGATGCTCTCGACAGAGATGTATTCCTTCCCGTGGAATGCGATTTCAGAATCCGTGACCACTGGTTTTATTCGGAAAACGACTCCGCAACGCTCAAAAGCACGGACGAGCTTATGGGCAACTATCTGTACACGGTGGGCAGAGGAGCGAATATGCTCCTGAACATCGCCCCCGACAGAAGCGGCAGACTTCCGCAGAAGGATGCACAGAGATTCGTTGACTTCGGAAGAAGGGTGGCGGCGAAATACGGAAGTCCTCTTGTAAAGGCGGAAAATCCCGTTTTTTCGGACGGTAGCATTTCCGTAAAGCTTGAAGAGCCGACCGTGATTGATTCGGTTATGATTACGGAAAACATTGAAAGCTGTGAAAAGGCTTCCCTTGTGAGAGTATATATAAGACCCCAATGGTGCGGTGACCCGATACTTGTAGCAAGTGCCGAGAGCATAGGTCACAAGCTTATACTCAGCTTCCCACCCGCAAGAACGGACGAGGTCATAATCGAAGTCCTCGGCAAGGACGGTATGAAAATCACATCCGTTTCGGTTTTTGCGCACTGATAAAAACACGATTTCAGAAAGGAAATAAAATGTATACAAAACAGCAGCTTTTCCGTCAGCTTGACGAAATGAACGCACCGAAGAATTCGGTTGTACTTATGCACACATCCCTCCGTGCGGTGGGCGAATTTGAGGGCAGAGGCGAAGGACTTCTTGATGCTCTTATCGAATATTTCACATCGGAGGGCGGACTTTTCTGCATACCGACTCACACCTGGTCAAGCCTCGGTAAGACGGATGTGGAATACACTCTGGATATGCAATCAAACGAAACCTGCGTAGGCACATTGCCGAATATTGCGGCGGCGCACCCAAAGGGACACAGAAGCATTCACCCCACACATTCTATGATGGTTTTCGGTGACGATGCAAGGGCGGAGGAATTCATTTCCGGCGAGGAAAGCATTGACACATCCACAAGCCCCGACGGATGCTACGGCAAGATTTACAAAAGAGGCGGCTATATTCTTCTTGTGGGTGTGGCTCACGGAAACAACACCTTCCTTCATTCTGCCGAGGAAATACTTGACCTTCCCGGAAGACTTTCCGTAAACACGGTTGATACCACGATAAGACTTCCCGACGGTACCGTTACAACGAGAAAGCTTCACCATCACATCGCAGGTGCTCACAAGCATTTCCCGAAGTACGAGCCCGCATTCAGATATCACGGCTGTGTGGTTGACGGCTTTGTGGGCGGTGCGAAAACCCAGCTCTGCGATGCAAGAAAAATGGTGGACGTTATGAAGCTGATTTATGAGAGAAGCGGACACCGTGACGTCATCTTACTTGACGAGGTTATTGACGAAAAGTACTGGAAATAAAATCTACACGGAGGAAACATATGAAAAAATACGATGTTGCGGCATACATCTGGCCCTCATACACAGGAGACGAGCCGAGATCGAGAATATTCTGGCCCGAGGGCTACGGCGAATGGCAGACGGTAAAGGAAGCAAAAAATATGTACCCCGAGCAGAGCTGGCCGAGAAAGCCCCTCTGGGGATATGTCAACGAGGCAGACCCCTTCGTTATGGAAATGGAAATCGAGGCGGCGGCTTCCCACGGTGTAAATGTATTCATTTACGACTGGTACTGGTACGACAACCGACCTTTTCTTGAGCAGTGCCTTAACAACGGTTATCTCAAGGCGAGAAACAACGATAAGGTGAAGTTCTTCCTTATGTGGGCAAACCACACCGCAAACTCGCAGTGGGACATAAGAACGGCAGATCAGTACACCCCCATCTGGGACGGTGCCGTTGACAGAAAGACCTACAACCACATTGTTCACCGCACAATAGAAAAATACTTCTCCGAGCCTTCCTACTACAAGATAGACGGCAAGCCCGTTTATATGATGTTCGATGTGGAAAATCTCGTAAGAGGTCTTGGTGGCGTCAAGGAAACCTATGAGGCTATTCAGTACTTCAGAGACGAAACCGTAAAGGCAGGCTATCCCGGTCTTGAGCTTCTTCTCACCGTCAGAAGCAGAGAATATATGAAGATAATGCTTGACGACAAGACTGACATTTTCACCTTTATCAACAATGCGGGCTTTGACGGAGTTACCCACTACAATTTCTTTGACTACGCCGAAATGAACAGAACCTATCCCGAAATTCTCGAAACGGTAAAGGAAGAATGGAAGTATGTCGAGGAAAACATAAAGGCACCCTTCTATCCCCATGTTTCCTGCGGATGGGATGCAACTCCGAGATACATAAGAACATGGTGCCGCAAGTGGCTCTGCCTTGAGGATACATCGGAAAATGTGGAAAAGGGCTTCCGTCTTGCAAAGGACTATATCGACAGCCACCCCGATCTCAAAGCACCCCTTGTCGTTGTAAACAGCTGGAACGAATGGACAGAGAGCAGTTATCTTCAGCCCGACGACCTTCACGGCTACGGACATCTCGAGGCCTGCAGGAGAGTTTTTCTTGAAGAAGAATAAAAAATAAAGCCGAAAGGATTTTTATTATGGAAAGATACGAAATCGCAAAATTCGAAACCTGCACAAGAGAGCCGATTCTCAGAAGAACAAAGGACGGCACGCTTGTATGCTTCTTCCTTACGGGAGGCGTGACCGAGCCTCTTAACGAAAACTTTGTTGCCATTGCGAAAAGCCGTGACAACGGTGTAACCTGGACTCAGCCCGAAAAGGTATTTTCCCATCCGCACAGAGGCTGCTGGACAACGGAAATGTTCACGGAATGTGAAAAGCCCTTTGCGGTAGTTCACACATACAACGCACCCTGCCACTACAGAGAGCTTCTTACCTACGTTTCCTACTGCTCCGACGACGGCGAGAGCTGGACAGAGCCCGAGACAATCAGAGGTCATCTGAACGGATGCAGTATCCGTCAGGGCATAAAAATGTCAAACGGTGAATACCTCTTTCCGCTTTACTGGCAGGAAGCTCGTCGTGGCTTCGGCTGGGACGGCAAAAATGAGGGCACGGAATGGAAGTTCATAACAGGTGCGGGCATTTCAAAGGACGGCATTCATTTTGAGCGCTTCGGATATATTGAGGATGCGGACACCTCTCTCTGGGAGCCTAATGCCGTGGAGCTTGAGGACGGACACATTGTTATGTACATAAGATGCGACAAGAGCTATATGCAGATTTCCGAAAGCTTTGACTACGGAAGAACCTGGACAGAGCCTTATCTTTCCGATATCCCCAACCCCGACACAAAGATTTCCGTGCTTAAGGTAAATGGTAAAATCATTATGGTAAACAATTTCGTTGAGAGAAGCCCCAAGGGCAGAATAAATCTCTGTCTTGCGGTAAGCGAGGACGGCAAGAAATTCGAGAAGCTTTGCGAGATTGACAATCCCGAGCAGAACTGGTTCTATCCTCACATTTATGCGGATTATAACGAGAAGATGCTTTATGTTGCATATGAGAACACAAGACTTCATAAGCTTGTGAAGTATAGCTTCAAGGAGCTTGGAATTTAAACAAAAAGCCTTGGCAGAGGAGAAATCCAAAGCCAAGGCAATTTTTATATTTTATTCGGCATCCAATCTGATTTCCGTGCAGGACCACGGCGTGAGTGTGATTTTACCGTCAACTATCTTTTTGCCGGTGTCGAGATACATTCTTGTATCATCCGTAATTATGATATCTGCATCTGCCATATCAACACCGCAAAGACAAAGCTCACACTCAAGCTCTCTGTCCGACGGATTTGATATTGCAAGAACTGCTTTTTTGCCGTTTGTTGCACCGCCTACATAAACTCCGCTGTCATCGCTTGCGGTTTCTACCTCGTTTTTGTAATCATAAAGTCTTCCGAAGGTTCTGAAGGCATAGTAGTTCTTTCTGGGCATCTTTGTTTCCGGATTGAACATACCGCCGTAGGTGCTGATGCCGCATCTTGCATCGTAGTAGCAGAGCATTGCAGTAGACTTTTTCTGCATACCGAGCATCATTGACAGCGTCTTTGAGCAGGGAATACCCGTGTCGTGAAGCTCCTTCTGATGACGATTGGTATTCCATTCGTTGAGGATATGCTCAATATGACCAAAGCCGTATTTGTCAAGCACCCTCTGACAATGATCCGCATGAGCGAGAGTGTCTTCAAGTGTACAGTAGCTGTGCCACGAGAAGTAGTCAAGAGGACATTCGTTGTCACGGCAATATGCAAGAAAGTCGTGAATATAATCAAGCCACCAGTCATGGTTGTTGGTGTAAACTCCGTTTTCGGGACGTATTCCGCAAAGGTCCTTGTCCTTTTCGTAGGACATAAAGCCTATCGCCGCAGGACCGCCTATTTTTATGGATGTGCCGAAGCATTTTCTCAGATGCTTTGAAGTCACATTATAAAGCTCAAGATACTGAGCCTTTGTTCCCGTCCACATCGCACCGCCGACATCATTCATTTCGCCCTCAGGCTCGTTCCAGATTTCCCAGTATTCAATGCCGTAGCGGAAGCCGTTTGCCCAGCCTTCGTTATAGTGGCGAATAACGTGCTCGCATATTCTTGCCCATTTTGCAAAATCCTTTGGCGGATCTATTCTGTAGCTCTTTATCTTATAGAGATTCTCTATTGTAACTCCGAGTCTGAAGAACGGTTTTATACCGTAGTCGTACAGAGCCGCCATAAGTCCGTCCGTAAGGGTGAAATCATAGTTTTCTTCTTTTGTTTCATCTGCATCAAAATCTCTGAACAGATTCGGAATATCAACATAGAGGTTTCCGCCGTACCATCCGCCGACGTCGTGAAGTCTGGAGTAGGGAATGCTTGCCTCCGTAAGATAACTGAAAAGATCGAACGTGTTATATACCATAGGTGGCTGACCAACTGCGTGCATAGGCTTTATTTTGCCTGTTATATTTGTAAAATCTGCGGTTATTTTCATTTTTACCTCTCCTTTTGCCGTGACTTTATAGCACTTACATTATAGCAGACGAAAAAACTCCCGTCAAGCAAAAAGCAGATTTTGTATAGAGGCATATTGTACAAAAAACACGCTCCGTTTTTGTCACAATGACAGTTTTGAAGTATCGTTCAAAATGCTATTGAAATGAGAGCGGAAATTTGATATAATTGCTTTGTATACTTATTATTTATATACGAAAGGAAAAGCTATGAAAAAAACATTCAAGAGAATTTCTGCACTTCTTGCGCTTGTTCTCTGTCTTTCCGCAGTATCCTGCACGGGAAGCAAGGACGGCAAGGGCACGGCAGAATACGTAAAGATCGTTGACGCAGGCGTTACACAGTACAGAATCGTCCGCTCCGACACAAACGACATCGGAGGCTCCGCCGCGGCAAAGCTCAGAGGCGTGCTTCAGGACCTCACGGGCGAAAAGGTTGTTCTTATGAACGACTTCGAGCACGAAAAGCTCGGCACTATGAGAATTGACACCGAAATCCTCGTAGGCCCCACAACAAGAGATGAAAGCACAATGCACGAGAGAGAATTTACTTATCTCGACTACGCAATCGATATGGACACAACCCGTCTTTCCATAACCGGCGGCTCAGCAGAGGCTCTCGGTATGGCGGTACAGTATATTGCGGATAATTTCGTGGATGCGGAAGCAAAGACACTGGCTGTTCCCAAGGGTACTGTTGTTGAATATCTCCACGACTATCCCATTGACAGCTTCACCATCGGCGGTGCGAATTTCGAGGACTTCGTATTCGTATGCGCAGAGGGCGACGACAGAGCCGCAAGCCTTATAAGACAGCTCCGTCCTCTTTACGGCAAGAGCGCAAGAGTTGAATATCCCATATACAAGGACAAGTCGGAATGCGAGGTTATCTTCTCCAGCGCAAATGACGAAAGATACGAGGAAATCTTCGCGCAGATAGGCGACTTTGAATACTCCTACAAGGTTGAGGGCACAAAGGTTTACATTGGTGCAAACAAGGAAGCAAGCGACGACCTTGCGTGGAATATGTTCCTTGAGGATATGCTAGGCGGTGATGTTTCCGCACTCAAGGGTGATATAAAAATCACCGACTGTGAAAAGGTTGCGGAGGTTGACCACGCACAGGCACTCGAGGCAACTCCCGAATTCCTTGCGGACATTGATGCAAAGGCAGAGGCACTCAAGGAAACCATTATGAATTCTCCCAATATGGAAATTCCCGAGGGTGCAATCGTTTACTATGTATCTCCGAACGGTAGTGACAGCAATAACGGTAAGACTCCCGAAACAGCGCTCAGATCACTTACAGCGGTAAACAACATTGAATTCCCCAGAGGCTCTTACGTTCTCTTTGAAAGAGGCGGAATCTGGAGAGGTCAGATTGCCGCGAAGCCCGGAGTTACATACTCTGCTTACGGCGAAGGTGCAAAGCCCGCACTTTACGGCGGTCACGAAGACGGCGCAAAGCCCGAAAAGTGGTCTCTTATGGAGGGCACGGACAACATCTGGATTTATGCGGATGAAATGATTGACTCAGGTACTCTCGTGTTCAACGGCGGCGAAATGGTTGCATACAAGGAAATCCCCACCTACCGTGACGGCAGATTCGTAAAGAGAAGCGCTCCCGAGGAGGAATTCAACATTATCGAATGGCTTGATGTTGACCTTGACTTCTTCCACGAGGCAGACAGCATTCTCCACGATGGCAAGTATCCTGCATCCGGAAGTGCAACGGGTAAGATTTACCTCAGATGTGATGCAGGCAACCCCGGTAAGGTATTTGACTCAATCGAGTTCCTTCCCAGAAGAAACGGCTTCGCTATCGGCGGTGACAACATCACAATCGACAACTTTACAATCAAGTACATCGGTGCACACGGCGTAGGCTCAGGCACAAGAACGGGTCTTACCGTTACAAACTGTGAGCTCGGTTGGATTGGCGGCGGCATTCAGAGCTATGCGGCAAACGGCAACACAACTCAGTCCGCAACACGCTTCGGTAACGCAATCGAAATCTACGGCGGATGCCACGAATTCAATGTAAACCACAACTACATCTATCAGGTATACGATGCCGGTATCACACATCAGTACAAGAGCGAATCCAAGAACATCATAAAGATGGAAAAGGTAGACTACTCCTACAACCTTGTTGAAAACTGTATCTACTCCATCGAGTACTTCCTTGATTCCTTCGGCAAGCCCGAGCAGAAGATGTACGACAACAAGATGCACGACAACATTCTCCGCTTTGCGGGCTTCGGATGGGGTAATCAGCGTCCCGACAAGGGAAGCCCCGCTCACATCAAGGGCTGGGACCACGAAAACCCTGCGGAGGACTTCGAAATCTACAACAACATTATGGACAGAGGCTCCAACTGGCTTATCCATTGCGGATATACAAACGCAGAATCCGAGCCTAAGGTTTACGGCAACACCTTCATTCAGTACAGCGACGGTCTCTTCGGCAGATATGCGGTTAACCCCACAAAGGTTATCCCCTACGGCAACGCAATGCTTATGGACGAAAGACTCAGAGACAACACCTTCTACTTCATTTACAACGAAAGCGTTCCCTCATTTATCGGTGACAGAGGTTCACTCTCCCTTAAGGTCAGCGGTCTTCCCGCTTACAGAGAGGGCGAATACATCGAGCTTCACGGTGATAAGATGACAAGCGCATCCGAAATCGCAGAGGTTACGGCATTCTTCAACGAGGCTCACACAACAGCCGCACTCTTCACGGGCTTCGGCGGTGAGACCACAGAGGAAGCAATCACTTACAACGAGGCTGACTATGTAAAGCTTTCTGCGGCTTCAAGCCTTGACGAGCTTCTTGCACTTGCGGAAAAGTACTTCCTTTCCGACAGAGCAAAAGCTATCACAGAGCAGATGGTAGATGATGATCATCCCCTCTTCGTTGAAAAGGACGGCGCACTCTACCGCTACAGCGGATACGTTTCCCAGTACGCTTACACAGATGCCGACGTTAAGGCTGTTGACTGCTACAAGGGCTACGACGGTACTGTAAGCCTCAGAGTCGAGGCAACCTTCGAAAACACAACGGCACAGACCGTATACAAGATGGCAAAGGGCGAGGACGGAAGCTACAGAATCACCTCCGCATTCGCACTTCCCATTGAAATTGCACTCAGAGCGATGAACGGCTGAAATAACAGTAAAAGGTGGGTACTTAGGTGCTCACCTTTTTTGTTTGGGGAACTTAAGGGAATGCATAATGCGTAATGCATAATGCATAATCGATGTTGATTGCTTCGCAATCTTCGTTTATTCGAATTGGAATTAGTGGACAGTGGACAGTGGACAGGGAAGGTTGATTCCTTCGGAATCTTCGGAGAAATTCAAATTTGGGTTTATCGGGATGTTGGTGCACCCTCTAACAACATTTAAAAGCCAAGGAGAGTGCTTCCTGCAGAACTCCCTCAGTCGCCTACGGCGCCAGCTCCCTCAAGAGGGAGCCACACAAAAGTCCACCCTTGTGCAACAGCCAAAAC
>JAFYPA010000004.1 GCA_017560085.1 Clostridia bacterium | reverse complement strand
TTCCCTCCCTAGCCCCTAGTTCCTTCTCCCTGTTCCCTACAAATCCCAATTTAATTAAACGAAGGAAGCGAAGCTTCCAACATCCCCTAGTTCCTAGCCCCTAGTTCCTGTTCCCTCCCTAGCCCCTAGTTCCTTCTCCCTGTTCCCTACAAATCCCAATTTAATTAAACGAAGGAAGCGAAGCTTCCAACATCCCCTAGTTCCTAGCCCCTAGTTCCTGTTCCCTTACCCCCCACAATTTTCAATTTCCCTCTTTACAACCCCAATTTTCCATGCTATAATATAACAAAACACAAAAAGAGGTACTCCACATGAAATACATAACAGAACCCTCAAAGAGGCTTGAACTCAAGCACGAATATGACGTAATCGCCGTAGGTGGCGGTATTGCGGGCGTAGCCGCGGCACTTGCCGCAAAAAGAGCGGGAGCGGAAAGGGTACTCCTTATCGAGAAAATGTTCGGTCTCGGCGGTCTTGCAACCCTCGGACTTGTAACAATTTACCTTCCCATCTGCGACGGTATGGGAAGACAGGTCTCCTTCGGTCTTGCCGAGGAGCTTCTTAAGCTTTCAATGAAGCACGGTATCGAGTCAAGAAATCCCGTTCACTGGCTGTCCGATTATTCCGCCTCGGAAAGAGCAAGCGCCGAAAGATACCAGGTACAGTATAATGCGGCGGTTTACACCATTCTTCTCGAGCAGAAGCTCCGTGAGGAGGGAATCGATATCCTCTACGGTACATCCGTCTGCGAGGTAAGTGTTGAAAACGACAAAATAAATGCACTCATAGTTGAAAACAAATCAGGCAGATACGCCCTCGGAGTAAAATCCGTTGTGGACTGCTCGGGCGATGCCGATATCTGTAAATTCGCAGGTGAGGAAACTGCACTCTACAGCGAGAAGAATGTCCTTGCCGCATGGTATTATGCAACAAAGGACGGCGTATATACCTTAAAGCAATTGGGCTATGCCGAAAAAGAGAAGAGTGACAGAGCAGAGGGCGAGGAAGTCAAAACCCTTGTCCGTGAACGCTTTACGGGAGTTGACGGCGAGGAAATTTCCCATATGATGGAGCTTTCCCACGAGCAGACCCTCATCGATTTCCTGCAGAAGGGCGACATAAGCGACAACCACGCACTTGCTACAATCTCAAGCATTCCTCAGCTTCGTATGACCAGAAGAATCAAGGGCGTGCTCGACCTTGATATAAATGACGATAAGGTTTATAAAGAAACCAGCATCGGTATGATTTCCAACTGGAGAAAGAGAGGCCCCGTATACGAGGTACCCTTTGAAACTCTCTACGGCAAAAAAATCAAAAATCTCATCACCGCAGGCAGATGTATGTCCGCCGCAGACAATATGTGGGAAATATCGAGAGTAATTCCGTGCTGTGCCGTGACAGGTGAGGCGGCGGGAGCGGCGGCGGCTATGTCCGACGACTTTGCGGCTCTTTCCGTTGAAAAGCTTCAGAATCACCTCGTGAAGAACGGTGTTGTTCTTCATTGGGATGACCTTATGGATGTAAAGTAATAAATAAACAAAAATGAGCTCCTGCAGTGAAGCTTACGCAGGAGCATTCTTTATTTCTGTATCAGTTTAATTCTACATTATAGGGAAGAGTACCCTTTGCTTGGATTTTTCCCGAAAGTGCTTCTATCGCATATTTCTGCGATTCCGTAACCTTGTAGCCGAATATTCTTCTCTTTACGTGCTCAAGTGTTTTCAAAGCATAAGGATTTCCGAAGTGAACAACAGCCGAGACCTTACCGAATCTGATAAGACCGTTAAATACAGCCTCGTTTCTTCGTGTTAAGCAGTCGGTTCCGAGATACGCGATAGAGTCACAGTATGAAACGATTACGACCTCGTTGTAATTTGCAGCTGCCGCAAGCACTCTTTCGTTGTCTCTGTGAGACGGGAATTCGGGAAGAAGCTCAATTGCCGCTCCGGGGAATTCTTCCCTTATCTTCTTCACAATCATATCGGGCTCATACCATGTCCCGAGACCGTTTCCGACCTCATGCGAAATGGCATCACAGGACATACCCTTTGTTGTTACGATAAAGAGCTTATCCTCCGGTTTTCCTTCAAGCTTTGCAGAAAGACCATCATCGCATACAGCCGTGATACAGTCCCTTGCGACATTGTGCAGATTCTGTTCATCCTGCTCTGTAAACACCGTGGGATTTGCAGGCTTTGTCGCAACAAATTCCATAGCTCTGAGTACTCTGCGTGCCGACTCGTTTATTCTCTCGTCTGTTATAACGCCCTTTTCGTACTGACGGACAAGCATTTCATATGCGTCCTTTACGGTTGTACGGTAATTGGGAAGAATAATATCATTACCTGCCGCAATTGCAAGACCGTATGCGTTTTCCTCACCATACTTCTGAAGTATTGCCATCATTGCAAGGGAGTCTGTAAAGCACAGACCGTCAAAGCCCATTTCTCTGATTATGTCTATACACTTTTTGGAAAGCGATGCAGGATGCTCGGGGTCAATGTTGGGGCAGTTTCTGTGTCCCGTCATAATGCAGGGGAGAAGTCCCTTATCCATAAGCTCCTTGTAGGGCGCAAGACAAAAGTCAATTATCTCCTGCTTTGTCATACTGAGTCCCGCCTCTGCCATATGGGAGTCGTAGGGGCTGTCCGTGCTTCCGGGATAGTGCTTGCCCGTTGAAAGGAAGCCGTTGTCCTTGAATATCTGCGCAATTACAGCCGCACCCTCCGCAACCTTTTTAGGGTCTGTGGAAAAGCTTCTTCCGACTCTTGAAGGTCCGTCGCAAAGAAGAATATCAATAACGGGACCCCATGTACCGTTGAAGCCTGCCTTCTGCGAATCTCTTACAACGCCCTTTGCGAAGGATTTGTAATACTCGTGATTGTTGCAGGCGGAAAGTGACATAAGAGGAATAAGCGGAAGATCCGTTTCGGGATATCCCTCTTCGGTGTCGGTAAAGGTAAGAACGGGATATTCTGCGGCTTCAAGAATACTCTGTGTCTGTTTTTTATCCCAGAAGGGAAGCGATATACAGCCGACAGCCTTCTTTTTCAGAAGCTCAATCGTAAATTCCGTGTCTTTTTCTCTGAGTCCTCTTGAGCAGAACAACATACCCAGCTTTTGCTCCGTGGTCATTTCTTCGAGCTTTAGCATCATAATAAAATCACCTCGTAAAAATATTTTTGCTTTTTGTATTGCAATATCGATAATTTTATTATATAATACATAAAAGAGTAAATTCAATAAGAATATTGACCAAAAGTTTAGAATTATTGACATGAGGCAGGAAATGAGCGGAATAAAATACGAGCATCATGCCATGAGAAGGCTTTTCGGCTCCGTTTGTCCTTTTAAGGTGGAGTTTGATACGGCAGAGCCCGACTCTATGGCAAACTGGCACAAAAATCCGGAGATAATATATATAACCGACGGAGACGGAACGGTGCAATGCGGTGCACAATGCTACAACGCAAAAAAAGGCGATATCTTTGTTATCAATACGGATATCATACATAATGTCTGCAGTAACGGAAATATGGGATATTATTTCATAATAATAGACGAGGGCTTTTGCCGTAACAACGGAATAGAGGCGGAAAGCTACAGATTCCGAAATCCGGTTTCGGATGACGATGCGGAGAGAGTCGTAAAAAGGATTACGGATATATACGGTAGCCGTGAAACGGAAAATCCTAAGCTCTGTGCCGCAAAGCTGCGTACTGCGGTAATGGAATTGCTTGTAAGACTTTGCGAGAATTACGCAGAGTATGTCGCAGAAAGCGAGACGGTCGGAAATTCGGATATGTATGTCCGCAAGGCTATGGTGTATATTTCGGAGAATTACAGCCGACGGATTGTAACGGAGGATATAGCCAAAAGTCTCGGAATAACAAAGTTTCATCTTGCAAGGGAATTCAGAAAGCATACGGGAGAGACGGTAATTTCTCATATAAATAAGGTAAGATGCACAAAGGCACGACAAATGATAAACGGCGGCTATTCCGTAACCGTGGCGGCAATGGAGTGCGGATTTGAAAGTGTATCATATTTTTCGCAGAAGTTCAAAAAGATAATGGGAATCTCCCCGAGGGAATATATAAGGAACATAAATCAATAAGGAAAAAGGGCGTGTATCGGATTTCCGATATACGCCCGAATTTTTATATTAGTTACTTTTTATTGAAGCTCAATTTTGTAGGGAAGTTTTCCCTTAGCCTCTATCTTACCGGAAAGTACCTCAATTGCGTATTTCTGAGATTCGGTAACCTTGTATCCGAGAATAATTCTCTTAACGTGCATAAGAGGCTTCAGCGCATAGGGGTTTCCGAAATGGCAGACAGCCGAAACCTTGTCAGAGTTTATAAGACAGTTAATAAGAGCCTCGATTCTTCTTGTAAGACAGTCCGTACCGAGATAGCAGTTGGTGTCGCAGTAGGTTACGAAGATTACTTCCTTGTATTTTGTCGCCTCGACAAGTATACTCCCGTTGTCGGTGTGCTTTGGAAATTCCGGAACAAAGGCAATGCCCGCACCGGGGAATTCCTCCTTGATTGTTTTGTTTATAAGAGAGGGACTGTACCAGGTGCTCTCGCTGATTTCCTGCTCAATGTCTTCTCCCACTTCACCGTCCGTTACAATAACAAACAGCTTGTCCTCATTTCTGCCGTCAAGCTTTACTTCAATACCCTCATCAAGTATGGGAGTTATGCAATCCCTTGCAACAGCGTTAAGATTTGCCTCGTCCTGTTCCGTAAATACACTTGGGTTTGCAGGCTCTGCCGCTACAAATTCCATAGCCTTAAGAACTCTTCGGGTTGCCTCGTTAAGTCTTTCGTTCGTGATAACACCGCATTCGTACTGACGGACAAACATCTCATATGCATCCTTAACGGAGGTGCGGTAGTTGGGAAGAACAATATCATTGCCTGCCGCAACAGCAAGACCGTAAGCGGATTCCTCACCGTACTTCTGAAGTATGCCCATCATTGCAAGAGAGTCGGTAAAGCAAACACCGTCAAAGCCACGGCTTCGGATGATGTCAATGCACTTCTTTGAAAGCGAAGCAGGGTAGTCTGGGTCAATGTTCTTGAATACCGTGTGAGTTGTCATAATGCAGGGGAGAAGTCCCTTTTTGTGAAGCTCCATGTAAGGAAGCACATCAATGTTTACAACCTCTTCCTCCGTGCAAAGTGAAACACCCTCCGTCATATGTGTATCAAAACGAACATCGTGACCGCCGGGGAAATGCTTACCTGTGGAAAGATAGCCGTTGTCCTTGTAAATCTGTGCAATAATTGATGCCCTTTTTGCAACAAGCAAGGGATTACTCGAAAAGCTTCTGCCTACCTTACAAGGACCGTCGCTTGTAAGAACATCAAGCACGGGACCCCACGTACCGTTGTAGCCCGCATTCCTCGCATCAATTGCAACCCCCTTTGCAAAGGACTTGAAATATTCATCGTTGTCGCAAGCCGCAAGGGACATAAGCGGAATTTTGGGACGCTCGGATGTGGGAAAGCCTCTTTCCGTGTCGTTGAAGGTAAGAACGGGATAGTCCGCCGCATCAAGAATTTTCTTTATAATATCCGGAGCGGTCACGGGAAGCTGAACACAGCCGAGCGCGCGCTTTTTCAGTAGCTCAATAATGAACTCAACATCCTCCTCACGGAAGCGTCTTGCACAGAAGACCATACCGATTTTTTGCTCGATTGTCATTTCTTCAAGCTTAAGCATCATAATATTTCACCTCGTGTATATTTGAATTAATAATTATTGAAATTCAACATTGTAAGGAAGCTTGCCTTTTGCTTCGAGCTTTCCCGAAAGAACCTCCACGGCATACTTCTGTGACTCCTTGTTTTTATAACCGAAAATCTTTCTCTTTATATGCGAAATTGACTTTAAAGCATATGGACTTCCGAAATGGCAAACGGTTGAAACCTTTCCCGAAAGTGAAAGACAGTTGATAACCGCCTCAACTCTTTTTGTCATACTGTCCGTACCGAGATAGCAAGGGCTGTCACAGTATGTCATAAAAATGACCTCTCTGTAATTTGAAGCAAGCGTAAGTATTTTTTCGTTTTCGCCTGAGGTAGGAAATTCCGGAAGGAATCCGAGTCCTGCACCGGGGAACTCAGCTTCAATTGTCTTTCCGATAAGCGTGGGAGAATACCAGCCGGGCTTTTCGGAAATTTCCTGCTCGATAAGGTCACCGGCAGGTCCGTTAGTAATAACTATAAAGAGCTTGTCCTCGTTCTTGCCGTCAAGCTTTGCATTTACACCGTTATCCAGAACAGCGGTAACACAGTCTCTTGAAACATTCTTAAGATTCTCAAAATCCTGCTCGGTAAATTCCGAAGGATTTGCAGGCTCTGCCGCTACAAACTCCATAGCCTTAAGAACTCTGCGTGTTGCCTCGTCCAGTCTTTCGTCCGTGATGATTCCAAGCTCATACTGATGAACAAACATATTAAAGGCATCCTTTACGGAGGTGCGAAGATTCGGCAGAACAATATCATTACCTGCCGATACAGCAAGACCGTAAGCGTTTTCCTCACCGTACTTCTGGAGAATACCCATCATAGCAAGAGAGTCGGTAAATGCAACGCCGTCAAAGCCCTGCTTTCTTATTATGTCAATGCACTTTTTGGAAAGTGAAGCGGGATAGTCGGGATCAATATTCTTGAATACTGTATGAGTTGTCATAATGCAGGGGAGAAGACCTCTCTTGTTAAGCTCGATATAAGGATAAATATCCTGCTTTAAAAGCTCCTCCTCGGTAAGATTTGAAACTCCCTCCGCCATATGAGTATCGTATCCTACGTCCGTTCCGCCGGGGAAGTGTTTACCTGTGGAAAGGAAACCGTTGTCCTTGAAAACCTGAGCTATTATTGCGGCTTTTTCAACAATTTTCTCGGGATCGCTTGAAAAGCATCTGCCTACCTTGCAGGGAGCATCAACTGTAAGAATGTCAAGTACAGGGCCCCATGTACCGTTAAGACCTGCAGCTTTGGCGTGCACGGCAATGCCCTTTGCAAATGACTTGAAATATTCCGGATTATCGCAAGCGGAAAGTGATGCAAGTGAAGCCCTTGGAAGATTTGCGGGTGTAAAGCCCTGTTCGGTATCGTTGATGCAAAGCACGGGATAGTCGGCTGCATCAAGAAGCTTTTTTATAATGTCCGGCTGCATATATGGAACCTGAATACATCCGAGTGCACGTTTTTTGAGCATCTCTATAATGAAGTCAACATCTTCCGGCTGAAATCGTCTTGCACAGAAAACCATACCCAGCTTCTGCTCGGTGGTCATATCTTCAAATTTCAAAAGCATAGAATCATACCTCACAAAATTCAAGTGTTACACCCATTATAGCACTATTTTCCGAAAATGCAATACCTCTTTTGAAGTTTGTGAAAAAATCATAAAAAGCCCTATAAACGCACAAAAAGGAAGGAGCAATAACCGCAACCTTCCTTTACTGTGCAATAAATTTTGATTATCCGCAAAATAAGAGCAAATTAAGCTCTTGTAACCTTGCCGGATCTGAGACAACGAGAGCAAACGTAAACTGTCTTGTGTTCGCCGTTACCAACAACTGCCTTAACTCTTCTGATGTTGGGCTTCCAAGCTCTGTTTGTCTTTCTGTTGGAGTGAGATACATTGTGTCCGAATGTAACACCCTTGCCGCATACTTCGCACTTTGCCATTTCTGTTGCACCTCCCTGAAAAAGAGAAATTGTCACCGTCCGTGCCGTGCGTGGCACATACGGAGCATACTTTTGATAGCTTCATATACGCATAAATATCCTTATGCATACTGAACAACAGTATTATTATAACACAACTCTTTTTATTTTGCAAGTGTTTTTTTGAATTTTTTCGAAGAATTTATATTTTTTAACAATTTACAGAATTTTTAGTGGTAAAAGACGATTTATTTGCACAATATGTTGTAAAAAAGGGTGGATGGGGTTGAAAAACAAGAAGAAATGTGATATAATGAGTTTGCAAAGCAAACACAATGAATTGCCTTCGGCATGAATTGAAATTAAGGATTTAATGAATTGAGCCTTGTGG
>JAFYPA010000046.1 GCA_017560085.1 Clostridia bacterium | reverse complement strand
TATCCGCTGTTCCTATGGCGGCAAGAGTTTCCCAGGTGGTTGGTCAGAAGGAGGATCCCTCCAACTTCCTCCTTATGCACGCTATGGGTCCCAATGTTGCGGGCGTTATCGGCTCCGCAATTGCGGCAGGTGTGCTTATCGCACTTTTCGGCTAATATAAAACATACGGCGGTGCTTCACCGCATCGCCGATTTTTCCTGATACCGTAATTGACTTTCGGTAAAGCCTGAATCAAAATCCTTAAGGCTTTTGATTCAGAAGGAGTTTTGTTCCAAAACTCCCACATTGACTAAATATAAGTCAAAAATCTTTGAAAGGAACGGTCAAAAAATATGGCAAAGAATCCGCTTAAAATAACAGACACGATTCTCCGTGATGCCCACCAGTCACAGGCGGCAACAAGAATGAGAATCGAAGATATGATTCCCGCACTTGAAATCCTCGACAGCGTAGGATACTGGTCCCTCGAATGCTGGGGTGGTGCTACATTCGACTCCTGTATGAGATTCCTCAACGAGGATCCCTGGGAAAGACTCCGTACACTCAAGAAGCATATGCCCAACACAAAGCTTCAGATGCTTCTTCGTGGTCAGAACCTTCTCGGCTACAAGCACTACGCAGACGATGTTGTTGATGCATTCGTAGGCAAGTCCATCGAGAACGGTATCGAGGTAATAAGAGTATTCGACGCTCTTAACGACCCGAGAAACCTCGAGCAGGCAATGAAGGCTATCAAGAAGAACGGCGGTATCTGCGAGGCAGCTATCTCCTACACAATCAGCCCCGTTCACAACGAGGAATATTTCGTAAAGCTCTCCAAGGAGCTCGAGCAGATGGGTGCTGATACTATCTGTATCAAGGACATGGCAAACCTTCTTCTCCCCAAGGATGCATACAGCCTTGTAAAGAAGCTCAAGGAAAACGTAAAGGTTCCGATTCACCTTCACACACACAACACATCCGGTACCGGTGATATGACAAACCTCAGAGCAGCAGATGCAGGCGTTGACATTGTTGACTGTGCACTCTCTCCCATGGCTAACGGTACATCCAACCCCGCAACCGAATCTCTCGTTGCAACACTTGCAGGCACAGACAGAGACACAGGTCTTAACCTCGAGGTTCTCTCCAAGGCTGCAGCTCACTTCAGAGGCGTTGCAAACAAGCTCAAGGCAGACGGCACACTTGACCCCAAGGTGCTTAATGTTGATACAAACACACTTCTCTATCAGGTACCCGGCGGTATGCTCTCCAACCTTATCTCTCAGCTCAAGCAGCAGAAGGCTGAAGACAAGTACTACGACGTGCTTGCTGAAGTTCCGAGAGTAAGAGAAGACTTCGGTTATCCGCCCCTTGTAACTCCTACATCCCAGATTGTAGGTACTCAGGCAGTTCTTAATGTAATCACAGGCGAAAGATACAAGATGGTTACAAAGGAATCCAAGGGTCTTCTCAAGGGCGAATACGGTAAGCTTCCCGCTCCCGTTAACGAAGAGGTAAGAGCAAAGGCAGGCATCAAGCCCGAAGAGGTTATCACCTGCAGACCCGCAGACCTCATCGAGCCCGAAATGGACAAGTACAGAGAAGAAACAAAGGACATCGCAAAGTGCGACGAGGACGTACTCAGCTACGCACTCTTCCCGCAGGTTGCTCCCAAGTTCTTCGACATCCGTGACGGCAGAGTCGCTGCTCCCGAAGCTCCCAAGGCTGAAGAAAAGAAGGAAACAGCCTCCAAGGCAACAGTTGAAAACGGCGTAAGAATTCTTTACGTTGACGACTGCTCCAACAAGTAAAAAATCAATCCCATCGGCATATTAATGTCGGTGGGATTTTTATATTTTTATTTTCCTATTTTAAGATACTTCTCCCTGTATTTATTCGGAGTTATCCCCACGCACCTTCGGAACGTCTTGATAAAGTACGAGCAATCGGAAAATCCGCATTCATAGCAGGTGTAGGTTACCGTGCTTCCTGCCTCAAGAAGCTTTTTTGCAAGAGCAATTTTCTTCATCCGCAGATAATCTCCGACGGTTACTCCCACGTATTTTTTGAAGGTCGATGAAAGATAGGGCAGAGAAATATGTGATTTTTCCGCTATATCGCTCACGGAGCTTATGTTTCCCGCTTCATCGTTGATGTACAGAAGTGCGTTTCTGATAATATCGGGTGTGCTTGCCGTATGCTCCGATCTGTAGCCGGATTCCATCGTAGCAAATCCGTCGTTTAACAGGCAGATAAGACGAAGAGCAAGAGAGTATGCGGCAAGCCTCGAATTGTCGGACAGCTCCTCGCTGCAAATGGAATCAAGCTCGGAAAGTATCTCAGATATTTTTTCTTTGACCTTACCCGTGGGACGAAAGAGCGGAGACTTTTTTTCGTTGCCGATTATAAAAGGGGACAGCGGGTCGTAGGAAAATTCCGAAAAGGTCTCAAGCGGAAACAGAAGATAGTACCTTTCGTATACACATTCATTTTTTATAGTCGGAACGTGTACCTCGTGCGGAGTTATAACAAGCACATCTCCCGGCAAAAGCTCGTAGCATTCGTCTCCGATTATGTAATTTGCATCTCCGGAAACAAAAATATAAACCTCAACGTAATTATTCAGATGCAGTCTGTGACTACCGGGCGTATCAAGGCTTTTTACGTGTGCAAAGGTTACGGAATCCTTGGTGGCGGATACCGGTATTTTTTTGTTTATCTCAATAGCTTTCATTGTTCCTCACATTAAAATAATCATATTTTTGCTTAAAAATATACAATAAACATAACTTTGTTTATGATAGAATAATAGCATAATCAAATAAAAATGTCAAGAGGAGATTATTATGTACATATCTGTTTTTACCGATGAGCTTCACGAGGAAGTAATAAACGCCCTTCCGTATTTTGCACAGCAGGGGTATAAGTACGTCGATTTCAGAGGAATGGTAAACGGCCTTCCCATCGAAAAGCAGAGCACGGAACAGCTTAAGGCGTTAAAGGCACAGCTTGACAGCCTCGGACTTAAAACGGGCGTAATACAGTCCTCACTTTGTAAAATACATCTTCCCGACGCTGAAGCCAGAAGGCAGGAGGAGGAAAAGCTTGAGGGAATAATCAGAGCTGCAGACATACTTGACTGTCGTCTTGTGCGCTCCTTCAACTATTGGCAGCACGACCAGTACGACCCCAAATGCGGTGAGCTTGCAATGAGACCTGACGAGCTGTCAAAGGTTATGGAAATGTTTAACCCCGTTGCAAAAAGGGCAAAGGAAGCAGGACTTATTCTCGGCTTTGAAAACTGCGGACAGACTCCCGACGAGGTAATCGCGGTGCTTGAAGCATTGAACGAGCCGACATGGGGTATGGCGTGGGACGTATCAAATATGTTTGAAATACTTCCCGAAGCCGAAGGAGATTGTATTGATTACTTCACAAAGGCATTGAAGTATGCCAATATGCTCCACGTAAAGTGCAGAGGCGTTCTTCCCGAAATAGACTGCAAAAAGGTACCGTGGGACAGAGTTCTCAGAGGTGCTGCGGCTGTCGGAAAGGATATGCCCGTTTCCATCGAAACACATCTTCCCTCCGGCAACCACGGACTTACATACAAGGAAGCTACGGAAAGATGTCACACATACATCAAGAAGGTATGGCCCGAAAACGCTCCCTCCGATTTAAGGACAGCACTTTCCACAACTCAGATGTTTGAACGTCCCTACAAGGACAATCCCGTAAGTATGGTTGTTGTCGGTCTCGGTATGGGTAAGCACAGATGTATTCAGCTTACCGAAACAAACGGAATAAAGCTTGCGGGCGTATGCGATATAAACGCAGAAAAGGCTGAGGCAGCAGGTAAGCAGTTCGGCGTACCCTACAGCACGGATATTGATGTTTTCCTTAATGATAAGTCTGTTGAGGTAATGTATATCGTAACTCCCACAGGTACTCATTGCGATATAGCAAGAAAATGCCTTGATGCGGGCAAGCACGTTCTTCTTACAAAGCCTATGGACGTCAACTACGAAAAATGCCGTGAGCTTGCAGAGTACGGCAAATCAAAGGGACTTCTTGTCGGCTGTGACTTCGACCTTCACTTCAGAGGTCCGCTGAAAGAGCTGAAGCTTGCCGTTGAAAACGGATTTTTCGGAAAACTTAAGTGTGCAAATATGATTCTTAACATCAAGCGTACCGAGGAATACTTCCTTGAAAACGGAGGCTGGAGAGGCACATTTGCCATGGATGGCGGTGGAGCTATGAGCAACCAGGGCATACACGAAATAGACAGAATGCTTACTGTGTTCGGAAAGCCCGAAAGCGTAAGATGTACAACCGAAAAACAAACCTTCAACATTGAAGCCGAGGACCTTGCAATCGGCGAAATGAAGTTTAAGGACGGAATGATTGCAAGAGTATCCTCCACAACATCTTACCCCGCATCCTCCTGGTATACAAGACTTGAGGTGTACGGTGACAGCGGTGCATATCTTCTTACAGCAGGAGGCCCCGAGGGAGACCACATTTACTGGTGGAAGGACGGCAAGTGGACTGAAAATGCTCCCTATCCCGTAAAGCGTGAATGGAATCAGGCGGCGGATAACTTCGCTAATGCAATAAGAACCGGCGATGCGCTTGTAGTTACTGCGGATAACGGTATAAACTCACGCTATATCCTTGACAAAATGTACGAAAGCGCAAAGAAGGATGCAACGTGGATTTGCGTGTGATTGATACGCTGAATTATACGAAGGCTTAAACAGCAAAAAGTTAAGGGGACGGCAATTATGTCGTCCCCTTGAAATTTATATATGGTTTGCCTTGCCAAGATTACCCGTCTGTCTTCCGATTAAAGAATACCGTGCGGAAGCTTTGCATCCATGGGAGCTGTTCTTTCGTACTTGGACTTAAGCTCGATAACCTTGCCTGTCCTTGCACTCTTGAGAACGGAATCCATAATTTCAAGAACGTGGAGAGTCTGCTTGTATGTTGTTCTGCCGTCTCTGCCTGCTTCAATTGCCTTTGCCATATCTGCAAGGCCGAGAAGTCTTGAGTTTTCGTAATAGTCGAAATGCTCTTCGGACTTGTAACGGTATTCCTTCTTTTCTTCGCCGTTGTAGAATACAACCTCACCGCCGAATGTATTGGGGTCGGGAACATAAAGAGTACCCTTTGTGCCGTAGATTTCTATGTTAGCCTGCTTGGAGCTGTAAATATCAAAGGATGTAAGAAGAGAAACATTCTTGCCGTTTTCGAGTGTGATAATGGATTCGATGTGAGTGGGTGTGTTAACCTTAATGATTTCACCGTAATGCTCTTTAGCCGTGATAAGTCTTTCCGCATAGGAAATGTGACCGTAGCCGTAAACGGACTTGACACCGCCGAGAAGGTTAATCATAGCCGTAATGTAGTAGGGACCCATATCAAAGAGAGGTCCGCCACCGGGCTGATAGTAAAAATCGGGGTCGGGATGCCAGGTTTCCATACCGTGTCCCGCCATAGCAAATCTTGCACCTACGAACTCACCGATAACGCCCTCGTCCATAAGCTTTCTTGCAGTCTGAATGCCCGCACCCATAAAGGTATCGGGAGCACCGCCGAGCCAGAGGCCCTTTTCCTGCGCTATCTTTACAAGCTCCTCGCCCTCTTCAAGAGTGATGCCGAGAGGCTTTTCGCAGTAAACGTGCTTGCCCGCAAGAAGCGCACCCTTGGATACGCCGTAATGCTCGTAGGGTCTTGTGAGGTTGAGTACGATATCAATTTCGGGATCTGCAAAAAGCTCCTCCATTGTGTCGTAAATCTTGGGAACATTGTATTCGTCCTTTGCCTTCTGCGCTCTTTCCTTTATAAGGTCGCAGACAGCAACAAGCTCTACCTCCTTGAAGGTTTCCGCAAAGTTTTTAAGGTAGATTCCGCTGATACAGCCGACGCCTACCATACCTATTTTCATCATTTTGACTTTCTCCTTTTTGTTTTTTGAATTTATTGTTATTATAATACAAATGGGTGAGAAAATCAAGGGGGAATTGCACTAAAACGAAAATTATAATAAAAGAAAAGATAATTTAGTAGCTTTGAAGTTTGGTGTTGCAATTCAGGGGTGAGTGTGCTATAATCACTATAAAGATAAAAATCATATAATTCAAAAAGGAGCACCCTAAAATGCCCACAAAATCCTACATCCTCGGCACCGACTGGTGGACAGACTGTGACGATGCCGTAGCAATAAGAATCCTCGCAAGAGCCCACCGCGAGAATAAAATAAACCTCAAGGCCGTAGGCATAAACGCCTGCATGGAGCATTCAGTACCGTCTCTTGATGCCTTTCTTGCCTTTGACGGTGTGACGGATGTTCCGCTCGGAATAGACCCTGAAGCGGGCGATTTCGCGGGGACACCCAAGTTCCAGATTCCGCTTGCACCCTTTGCAAAAAGATATAAATCAAATACCGATGCGGAGAATGCCGTAAAGCTTTACAGACGCATTCTTGCTGAATCTACCGAAAAAGTCGAAATAATAGAAATAGGCTTTCTGAATGTGGCGGCGGATTTGCTTTTAAGCCGTGCCGATGAAATATCCGACAAAAACGGCGTGGAGCTTGTTCGCGAAAAGGTGTCCAAATTCTGGGTAATGGCAGGAAAATGGGACGAGGACGGCGGACTCGAGCATAACTTCTGCAACAACGACAGAGCGAGAAAAGCAGGGGAGACCTTCTTAAAGCTCTGCCCCGTGCCCGCAACCTTCCTCGGCTTCGAGGTTGGTGATTCGGTAATTTCGGGCGGTAAAGCCGTGCTTCCGAAGGGCGATGCACTTATGAACCTTATGGAGACTCACGGCTCGGAAAACGGCAGAAGCTCGTGGGACCCTATGACGGTGCTTCTTGCACTTACGGGTGACGAGGAAAAGGCAGGCTATGATGCTGTCACGGGAACGGCTACTCTTGATGTAAAGGACGGTGCAAACCACTTTACTCCCTGCGAAAACGGAATGCATAAGTATGTCATAAAAGCCGAACCCGACACATTCTACGCCGATGCAATAAACAAGCTCATAAAATAAAAACGGGGACGACTGTAAAATGTCGTCCCTTTGTTCGTGCTGAGTGTTGCCTCAGTTCTTTGCGTTCTGAGCGCCGCCGTCCTTCTTGTTCTTGGAGTCCTTTGTGGGACAGCTGTTCTGTGCCTTGTCCTGAGTCTTATTCTGAGAGTTGTTCTTAGACTTGTTCTGATTGTTATCCATTTTAAAAATCCATCCTTTCATTGATGTACAAATATCCTTCCCGAAGATTCAAATAATATACATTCCTCTTGACATATTTCCAAAAATTTGCTAAAATACAAAAAGTAAATAACAGGAAAGGCGAATATAAAATGAATATCTACCCTATAAAGCTCAAAAGTGTACTCAAGGACATAATCTGGGGCGGCACAGACCTCTCCGATAAATACGGACTTTCGGAAAAAGGCACAAGAATTGCCGAAGCCTGGACTCTCACTCTTCGAGGCGACGGTGAAAACACAATAGAAAACGGCGAGGCACAGGGACTTACCCTTCGTGAATACGCCGAAAAAATCGGTATGGAAAGCCTCTGCGGTAAAAAGTATGCCGACAAGGACTTCTACGATTTCCCCCTTCTTGTAAAGCTCATTGACGCCAAGGATAACCTCTCCGTTCAGGTTCATCCCGATGACTGCTACGCCCACTCCCACGGAATCGACAGCGGTAAAACGGAAATGTGGTACATCGTTGATGCAAAGCCGGGCGCACAGCTGGTTTACGGTCTTCGTGACGGCACGGACATAACCTCCGAGGAATTTTTAAAGGCAACCTCCGACGGAAATATCTCCTCATATCTTAACTATGTTGACGTCAAAAAGGGCGATATCTACTATATCCCCGCAGGAATGGTGCACGCAATAGGCGAGGGCATCCTCATAGCTGAGGTACAGCAGAACTCAAATTCCACATTCAGACTCTATGACTACGGCAGAGTGGGCGCAGACGGCAAGCCTCGTGAGCTTCACCTTGATAAGGCTCTTGAGGTAATCAAAACAGACTTCTCCCACGACCACTCCGTAAGCTCGGGACTTCTCCCCGATACCGTCGGAATGCCCGTAAGGGTGGTGGACTCCGAATATTTCGGTGTGACAAAGCTCATCCTCGAAAAGGACAGATACACCTTCGAAGGCGGCAAAATGACCCACATTATGTGCGTTGACGGCAACGGCATACTTGAATACAACGACGAAAACGGCAACACGGTAACAATCGAAATTCCTGCCGCACACAGCGTTCTTGTTCCCGAGGCATTCGGCGGATATACACTTGTTGCAAATGATAGAGCCGAATTCATCCTCGCAAACGCATAAAAGAGCCAATCTTTGATACATTTTTAACCATTTTGTAGGTTTGTACGAAAATTTATCAATTCAGCGCATTAAATCGTCAATTCGTCCGTTGAAATCCTTTCGGAAATTTGATATAATCTGAATATGATAAATACATAATCGGAGGCGTGAAAATGTCAAAAATCAAGAGCTTTCTTCAAAGAAAGAACATCGTAATTTCCCCGAAGCTTTACTTTATCGACTGTATGAGCAGCCTCGCTCTCGGTCTTTTCGCAACACTTCTCATAAGCACAATTTTTTCAACGGCAGGCAAATACCTCGTTCAGGTGTCGGCACTTTCCGATATCGGCGAGTTTCTCAATATGGCGTCTTCCTTTGCCAAAACCGCTACGGGCGTGGTGCTGGGTATTGCCGTTGCACACTCTCTCAAGGCTCCTCCGCTTGTGCTTTTCAGTGCGGGCGTGGTAGGTCTTTGCGGTAACGACCTTGCAACAACCTTTATGCTGGGCGATGTGGAAAAGGCAATCTCCGCAGGCCCCGCAGGTGCATTCCTTGTTACAATTCTCGCCGTTGAAATAGGCAAGATGGTCTCCAAGGAAACAAAGGTTGATATTCTCGTAACTCCTACGGTGACAATATGTGTGGGCGTGCTTTTTGCAAAGATTGTGTGTCCGCTTATTTCCCTTTGTATGTACTGGCTCGGAAACTTCGTGAACACTGCAACCGAGGCACAGCCTCTTATTATGGGTATCATAATTTCCGTTGTTGTGGGTATCGTCCTCACGCTTCCCATTTCCTCTGCGGCACTTTGTGCGATGATTGGAATTACGGGACTTGCGGGCGGTGCGGCGACCGTCGGATGCTGTGCCCAGATGGTCGGCTTTGCCGTAATCTCCTTCCGTGAAAACAGATGGGGAGGCATTGTTGCGCAGGGCATCGGCACAAGTATGCTTCAGATGGGTAACATCGTCAAGAAGCCGATAATCTGGCTTCCCGCAACCCTTGCGGCGGCGGTCGTAGGTCCGATTTCCACGCTTGTTTTCAAGCTTCAGTGTACGGGCGTTTCCGCAGGCATGGGCACTTGCGGACTTGTAGGACCTCTCGGAATCTTCTCTGATATGGGCTTCGGCAACACAAACGCGTGGATTGGCGTTGTGGTCTGCTGTATAGTTCTTCCCGCGGTGCTTTCCGTAATCTTCAACGAAATTCTTCGCAAGCTCGGACTTGTAAAAACAGGCGACTACAAGCTTGACCTTTAATATTTGAAATGCAGACGGAGGCAAATGTCTCCGTTTTTGCTTTTGTGTCACAGCATTCGGGAAAAATGTGCAAAAATGAGGGAAGAATTCCTCTTGCAAAACACATTCTAATGTTATATAATAAGCACAGAACACAAAAAGGAGGACAGCGCAATGTACAAATATTCCGCTCCCATAATGATATCAAGCCTCAAGGAAGAGGAGCTTGATACCTACAACGAATATCTGCAGAGGTGCGACATAAAAAGAGTATTTCTCGCACTTCCCGACTACATTTTCGGCAAGAAATGGTATATAGACGAAAACAAGGAATCCGCACAAAGGAAGATAAACTACTTCAAGGAAAAGGGCTACGAGGTCGGCATCTGGACAAACTCCTTCGGTCACGGTGCAATTGACGGCAATTCCGACGAAATGTATGAAAAATTCACATCAATGAAGGCATTCGAGGACGGTGCAAACGGCGGTCTTTGTCCTCTGGATAAGAATTTCGTTGCACTTTTCTGCAAGAGAGTAAAGACTCTTTGCGAGCTTTCTCCCGATATAATTATGCTTGACGACGACCTTCGCTATCAGATAAAGGGCGAAAAGCTTTTCTGCTGTTGTCCCTTGCATATGGCGGAATTCAGAAAGAGAATAGGGGAGGACATAAGCGAGGAACAGCTTCACAAATACCTTGTTTCGGGCGGTGCAAATAAATACCGTACCGAATTTCACAAGCTTGTAAGTGACTCCATGACAGACTTTGCGAAGGCTCTTCGCTCTGCCGTGGATGAAGTAAACCCAAATATCCGCCTCGGTCATTGCGCCTGCCACGACACCTGGGATTTTATCGGTCAGGATAACATCAAAATGTCCCTTGCCTTTGCGGGTAACACCAAGCCGTACCTTCGCACAATCGGCGCACCTTATCACGGCTCATATGTCGGCTATGCCGTTGAAAACACAAGAATGCAGGCATCCTGGTGCAGGGATTACGGCATAGAGGTCTTTGCCGAGGGCGATACCTACTACCGTCCGAGATACATCTGTCCCTCCTCAAGGCTTGAGCTTTTCGATATGGGACTTTTAGCCTCGGGAGAGCTTGACGGCGTTCTCAAGTATATGTTTGACTACGTTCGCCCCGTGGGATACGAAACGGGTTACGCCGAAAGACATTACAGAATAAACAAGCAGAGAGCAGAAATTGCCGAAATCTTCAAGGACAAGAAAAACGTCGGAGTAAGAGTCTGCGAGGTGCTTCAGAAATTCGAAAGCTGGGAATACCCCGAGGAAATACATCCGAAGCTTGTCGCATTTATGGAAAGAGCAAGCAGAAGTCAGTCACAGCTTCTTCTGTCAAGAAACGCAATTCCTCTTGTATACGAAAAGACCGACTACCCGATAACGCTCTTCGGTGAAAACGCAAGATATGTCACGGAAAGCGACCTTGAAAACGGTGCAATAATCGATATTTCCGCCGCAAAAATCCTCAAATCAAGAGGCATCGACACGGGCTACATCTCCTCTGAAAAAGCAAGCTATTCCTACGAGACCTTCACAGCCGAAAATGACTACATAGAACGCATAGAGGGATTGGCATATCACAAGGTAAACGCCTCGGAAAAGGTTGAAGTCCTCACAAAAATGATGCCCGCAGGCGATGTCGGAGTATATCGATACGAGAACGAGAACGGACAGAAATTCCTCGTTTTCCCCTACGACGCATATGACCCGGACAATGCCGACAACATCCCCTATATGTGCAACTACTACCGCAAAAAACAGCTTTCCGACAGCATCGAATGGCTCTGCGGTAAAAAGCTCCCCACGGTGGTAGACCCGAAGCACCCGATGCTCTATCAGCAGACATCGGAAAACGAGGACAAATCCGCAATGTCGGTGCTTTTCCTCAACTCCTTCGACGACTACGAAACGGATGTTGAGATTACGCTTTACAAGCAATACAAGACCGTAAGATTTGTAAACTGTACGGGAAAGCTTTGCGGAAGCAAGGTCATAATCGACAGAATCGACGCCCACGGCTTTGCGGCGTTTGAAGTGAGAGAGTGAACAAAAGAACCGTATCGGAAGATACGGTTCTTTTTGAATGCATAATGCATAATCGGGGATGAAAGCTTCGCCTTCTTCATTTGAAAATTTTGGGATTTTGTGCTGTTTCTCCCTGCGATGATTTCGCATTATCTCTTACTCGCATACCCACATTTTCTGCAAAGCTCCTCCGTGACATTTCTTTGCCTGAAGGATTCCGCAAGTGCCAAAGCTCTGGGCGAATTCAGAATCTCCGTAAGACTCTGCTCAAATATATTTCCGAGAATTATCGCTCCGTCCGCATCAAGACAGCAGGGGACAACAGTACCGTCGGAAAGAACGCCGAACTGGTCGCGAAGCCCGTAACAGCTGTGGTTGCATCCGTAATCCTTGCCGTCAATGTCAGGCCATTCGAAAAGATTTCCCCATTCGAGGAAAACACGGCTTTTAATTCTGTACCCGCTGTAAAGCTCCTTCCACGGCTCGCAGGTGTCACCGTCGAAGAATTCGTGCATAGCGGAAATGATTCTGCCGTTAAGCTCCTCAAGACCGCCGATGTTCCATAGCCTCATAACGGAAATAATGCCCTTGTCGGATGCTTTTCTGCAGAAGTCAAAGCACCCCGAAAGATAGCTCTCAAGGCTCTCGCAAACCGCATTTGCCTCGAATGAGTGAAGTGAAATGCTGACCTTGTGAAGGGCAGGGGAGTCAAGCAGAATATCAGCCCTTTCCCGAAGAAGAGTGCCGTTGGTGGTTATAATCACCTTAAAGCCGTGCTCGTGTGCAATTTTCAGAAACGCCCCCAGCTCGGGATGCAGAAGCGGCTCACCCATAAGGTGAAAATACAGATACTCCGCATTGCCCTTTATTTTGGATACCGCACGGGTGAATTCCTCCACCGACATAAATTTCGGCTCTCTCCGTGTCCCGTGACAAAAGCTGCAGGACAGATTGCATACGTTTGTTATTTCAAGAAATGCCTTGTTCAGCATATCCGTCTCCTTTGTTATTTCATAATAATTTCGCTCTTAAAATATTTCTCCTGAAACTCCACCGCACGAAGAATTTCTTCCCTTGTGAATTTCCGTCCCTTTTCTGCAACAACCCACTTGTCCTCGCAGTCATCGAGTCTGTGAATAATTGCAATAACCTCGCCGAAAAACTCCTCTACGGGCACATCAACACCCATAATGTAAGCATCCTGCTCCTCGCCGTCGCCTGCGATTATCCCTTCGATATATCCGTAGTTCAACGGATAAACCAAATTATTATATTTCGGATGCCGACTTCCCAGCGGTCTGTCAACCGTAACCTTGACCATAAGCTTCTCCTTGTATAACGCTTTTGCTTATTATATCACAATAAAACACAAATGTAAACCCTGCACCGGAAATTCGCATTAAAAACAAACAAAATTCAATCGTATATTAAACCTATAAACAAAATAGGAAATATGAACAAAAAAGCTGTATCGTTATCAAATTCGACACAAAAATGTCTTGACTTTCAAGGATAAATATGGTAGTATATGTACACGGCAGAGGATTTGGTCTGCAAGGGGATTTTTAATTATCTGAATTAACGGAAGAAAGCGAAGCTTTCAACATTCCCTGCCCACTGCCCCTTGTCCGCTGTCCACTAAATCAGTCAATCAAATGTAATATTTTACAAAAAGGAGCTACCATCATGACAGACAGAATCAGAAGATTTTTAAACGATTCCAACAATAAGGTACATCATAAGTACAGAAAGAGCTTTGATACCGCTCTTGTACCCCAGTACAGAAGCCTCAAGACTCCCACGGAAAGAATGGCAAAGAGACTCGAGCTTGTTCTCGCATCCGAAACTCCCGTGGTTGATAAGGAAGCAAAGATTGTTCTTCTCAGAACAGTTCACGACATTCCCTCCATCTTCACAGACGAGGAATTCGATGCTATCCACAAGGATCATTGCTTCCACGAAAACGGCTACCTCTCCAACATCTGCCCTAACTACGCAAAGGTTATAAAGCTCGGCTTCAAGGGCGTTCGTGCCATCATTGACGAAAAGTACGACACTGTTGACGCAGACGGCAAGCTCCTTTACGATGCAATCAGAAAAGAGCTTGATGCTGTTGCAGACCTTATGGCAAGATATAAGGCAGAGGCTGAAAAGGTTGGCAATACTGTTGTTGCCGATATCCTTTCCAGAATCCCCGAGCAGCCCGCACAGACATTTAACGAAGCACTTCAGTTCTTCAGAATTCTCCACTATACACTCTGGGCTGAAGGCACATACCACAATACAATCGGCAGATTCGACCAGTTTATGTACCCCTATTTTGCAGCTGATATTGCAAAGGGCGTACCGGAAGATGAGCTTTACGAGCTCGTTTGTGAATTCTTCATCTCCTTCAACCTCGACTCCGACAAGTATGTCGGCGTACAGCAGGGTGACAACGGTCAGGCAATGATGCTCGGCGGCTGTGACAAGGACGGCAACGATGCATACAACAGACTCACAGAGCTTTGCCTCGATGCATCCGGTGAGCTTCTCGTTATCGACCCCAAGATTAACCTTCGTGTCAACAAGAACACACCTCACGAAAGATATGTTAAGGGTACACACCTTACAAAGGCAGGTCTCGGCTTCCCGCAGTATTCAAATGACGATGTTGTAATCCCCGGTCTTGTAAACCTCGGCTACAGCCTTGAGGACGCAAGAGATTACACGGTTGCCGCTTGCTGGGAATTCATTATCCCCGGTGTTGGTATGGACGTTGTTAATATAGGCGCCGTATCCTTCCCCAAGCTTGTTACAAAAACAATTGATAAGTACCTTGTTGGCTGTCCCGATATGGATACCTTCATGGCTCACTTCAAGGACGAGGTTAAGGCTGAATGCGATGCAATGGAAGCTGAACGTCAGAACCTCTATATCTTCCCCTCACCCTGGATGTCCACAATTATGTACACTTGCCTTGAGGACGGCAGAGATGTAACTCTCGGTGCAAAGTACAATAACTTCGGCTTCCACGGTACAGGTATCGCCTGCGCTACCGACTCTCTTGCTTCCATTGACCTCAATGTGTTCAAGACAAAGACAGTAAGCGCCGAAGAGCTCGTTAAGGCTACAAAGGCAAACTTCGAGGGCTACGAAAACCTCAAGACACAGCTCAGATACGGTACACCCAAGATGGGTAACGACAATGACGAAGTAGATAAGTACTCCGTAATGCTTCTTGATATATTTGCTGATTCGCTCAAGGGCAGAGTAAACGGAAGAAACGGTATCTACAGAGCAGGTACAGGCTCCGCGATGTTCTACCTCTGGCACGCAGCGGAAATCGACGCAACTCCCGACGGAAGAGCAAAGAACGAGCCCTTCGGTACAAACTACTCTCCCAACCTCTTCTCCAAGGTTGACGGTCCTATGTCGGTAATCAAGTCCTTCACAAAGCAGCACCTCGACAGAACAGTTAACGGCGGTCCTCTCACAATGGAATTCCACCAGGGACTCTTCGCAACTGACGAGGGTATCGAAAAGACAGCAAGCCTCGTTGAAGCCTTCATTCAGCTCGGCGGCCACCAGATGCAGCTCAACGCAGTTAACAGAGACGTAATGCTCGACGCCCAGAAGCACCCCGAAAACTACAAGAACCTCATCGTTAGAATCTGGGGCTGGTCCGCATACTTCTGCGAACTCGACAAGGAATACCAGGACCACGTAATCGCAAGACACGAATACGCCCTCGACTCCCAGATGTAATTAAGCAATAAACCTAATCCCGGTCTCGCAAGAGATCGGGATTTTTTTTACGGGAGGCCTTCGGCGACTCGCTTTTGAAAAAGCGAGACCAAAACTTTGACATAATGGCTTCACTCGCTCCGCTCCTTACGCCGGGTTATATGTTAGGAAGTGCTGTGATTGACCTGTTGCTTACCTTTCTGCTGTTCTAAGGGGCAGGGTATTCCGTGCAACGATGCCAACCCACGGCATCGTCGCAGATGAGGTTTGCGATAGAACAAGTTTACTAAAGGGCAACCATATTCCGTGCAAGCCTCCCAACCCAAGGTCGGCTCGCAGAGGTGGAGTCGTACCCTTGGCTTCTCCCTTTAGGGAGAAGCTGTCACCGTCAGGTGACTGATGAGGGCAACACCAAACTTCGCACTCTCTCACGGCTACCCACAACGGAATCCCACCATAACAATAGCTTTGGGTACAAACTTCCCCTTCAACCCAAATGTCGTCATCGGGGTATTAGGGGACGTCCCCTATGCGGAGCCTATGTAAGCACCCCGTGGCTACAACCAAAAGATGTCAGCCAACAAGCACCCAAAGGAGATTTTCAAGGACGTAGTTCTTGAATGGCGTTTTGCTTCTTTTTCGCTATAGAAAAAGAAGTGCCCGCCGCTAAGAACGCAAGCGTTCTTTAAAGAATCCTGCGGATTCTTTGAGTAGGCGCCCAAGACCGTCGAGGTCTTAAAGAAATTCGGAGAATTTCTTTCAAAAAGGTAACAACATAGAAGTTGTCCCCCTAAACAACAAGCACCTTAAAATTTGTATAAAACCAATTTGAAATAAATAAAAATTTTTCTCCCGAAAAATTTTCACCTCAATTCCGAATTCCGAATTCCGAATTTCAAAGAACTGCTCCGCAGTTCCCCAAAAATCCCCACAAAAAAATCCCGCCCCGATTCGGACACAACCATCCAAATCGGGGTGAATACTAAAATTTAAACCATCCCTTGCGAAGATACGCTCCGCTGATTAAAACCTCTTTCTCTTGTAAAAAATAACAAACACAAACGCCCCCGCCAGAAGCACCACCGAGAATAACGGCGTGGAGTATTCCTTTATAAAGTCGGTAACGGACGCCTGTGCCGTAGCCTCTTCGGTAACCTGAGAAGACATCTGCTCCTCTCCTCGGAAGCCACCCATGTTGCCCATGCTTCCGCCCATACCACCTTCGAATCCGCCCATTCCCATATTGCCCATATTGCCCATTCCGCCGGGACGTCTGTTCTGAGAACCGTTTTCATTGTTTGTCCCCTCCGAAGGAGTAAATCCATCGGGAGGTGTAAAGCCTTCGGGCATAGTGAAGCCGTCGGGCGGTGTCATTCCGTTTGCGCCTCCCCAAGGATTTCCGCCTTGCGGATTGTTGCCACCCTGCTGATTTCTGCCGGGTCTTGTGCCTTGATTCGGTGCCGTCTGTGAGCCTTCGGGTCTTGTCTGCGGTGCTGTGGCTTGTGCCGTGCTTTCGTCCGTTACAGATTCCGTGGCATCATCCTGCGCGTTTACCGCAAGAATTGCCGTATTTATTGAAAGTGCAAGGCAGAGAAGAACTGCCGATATTTTTTTAATCATCTGTTATCTCCTTGTGCTGTTTGCTCTGTTTGAAGTAACGTTGCTGTCAACCGTGAGAGTTGAACGCTCCTTGTCGTTGACGAAAAGAGTGTAACTCTCCGATTCCCTGAGAGTCGGTGTGCTTGCACATACCCAGTTGAATCTCTTGGAGGATATACCGCCGATTACGATATTGCCGTCCTCGTCCTTTATATCTATTGTGCTTCCCGCATTAAAGCTTTCGGAAAGATAGAAGGAAAGCGAGGTCTGAAGCGAGTCCCTGTGCGGAAGCTCAGCCATACCCGAGCTTCCCGCCGCAAGCAGATTTCCGCCGTCGATAAGAAGTCCGTCCTGGAAATCCAGTGAGCCGTTACCGCCGTTTTCGGGGCCGAAAACATATACCGTGCCACCGCTTATGCGTGCCGCACCGTTGGAGTCAACACCGTCACCGCCTGTTTCGGCGTAGATGCTTCCGCCCTTTATTGTAAGGTACACCTTTTCCTCGGAAACGGGCTGAGTGCTGTTGCCCATAGGCATTCCGAAGCCGCCCGAGCCCGTACCTACGGCATTTATCGCATCGTCGCTTGAAACAATGGATATATTACCGTTCTCAATGGTAATAAAGCCCGCCTCGATGCCCTCAAGACACTTCGTGATGTCAATGCTCTCAGGGGAGAGGAGAAGTGTTTTATCCGCGTGAATTGCATCATTACCGCTTGAAAGTGTGAAATTACCGCCTGTTATTTCAATGTCACCGTCCGAATGAACAGTATCATCTTTGCCGTCAAGCTTGTATTCCCCGCCGTTTATACGAAGGAGTGTGCCTGCCTTGATTGCCTTTGTACTTGAGCCGTCCGAGCCTGCATTACCGCCCGCGCCTCCGAAGCCTCCTCTGCCACCGCCGAAGCCTCCCGAGGAAAGCTGAACGGCTTCCGAGCCTCCGCCCGTTTTCACATCTGCCACGGCTCCGTCCGAGTAAATCGCACCCGAGCAGGAAATACCGTCACCCTGCGCCGAGACAAGCGAAAGAGTCGTTCCGTCAAGAGCAATAAAGCTGTTTTCGGGAGTATCACTCTCGCATCGTACCGCATCTGAAACCGAGCTTATGCTTATACTCGAGCCGAGAATATAAATACCATCATTGACATTTATTCCCTCGTCCTTTGCATCAACTATTACCGTACCGTCAGTGATTCGGAGAGTGTCGTTGACCTTTATGCCGTCGTAGGCTCTGCCGTTTACCTTGAGTGTACCCTTGCCGTTGATTGTGAGGTCGTCACGGGAGTAAATCGCCGCTGTGGGAGCATTTTCCGTGTCCTTGTATGCGTTATAGGCTTCACCGTCGGTAAAGGTGTTTTCCGTGCCGTCAACAAGAGAAAGAACTGTCTTGTCCGCGTTTTTAATCACAAGCGCGCTTCCGTTCTCCGATGTGACACTGACACCGCCGAGAATGAGCCTTACGGGAATACCGTCCGAGGAATCAACCGTTATGCTTCCGCTTGTGAGAGTACCCGAAACGATATATGCTCCACCGCCCGAAATTGTAATATCTCCGCCGTTTACCGTAACCTTTCTGCTTGAAGTCGTTGCCGTATTTCCCCGAAGCTCAAGCTTTACCGTGCCGTGACCCGTGTATGATGTATAGTAATCATCCTCCGACATCAGAACCGAATGCTCCTCCGAGAAAATAACCTCGCCGACGGAGGCTTCATTTGTGAAGCCCGAGGGAAACAGCACCGCATAAAGAGTAAGTGCAAAAACAACCGTAATAAGCAGAATTCCGATTAAGGTTATCTTTTTTGAACTTATCATAAGCCCACCTTATGACATATACTCGCCGTTGTAGGTTACAAGAACCGCGTTGTCAACGCCGTCGAGCCCGCAAAGAGTATTGACGAAATCCGTGTTGTCGTCCTTTATTCTGATTTCGTAGGTAAGCTCAATACCGAGCTTGCCCGCAGACTTGGACTTGAGAACGCTCTTTTTTGCGTATTCCGCAATTACCCTTACAGCCTCGTCCTCGCTTTCCTTGTCGGCACAGTTAACAACAAGAATATAGGGTGTGTCACCGATTTTTTTTGTGGAGAAGAGAACAATAATAACCCCGATAATAACAGAGCCGATAACCGCAAGAGGAATAAGACCCGCACCGAGTACAATACCCACAGCGATAGCCCAGAAGAGGTAAGCAATGTCCATCGGCTCCTTGATAGCCGTTCTGAATCGTACGATTGAGAGCGCACCGACCATACCGAGGGACAGCACAACATTACTTGTAACCGCAATAATTACAAGGCTTGTTATCATCGCCATAGCGACAAGCGAAACACCGAAGGAATCGGAGTACATAACTCCCTGATAGGTCTTCTTGTATATAATGAAAATAAAAAGCCCGAGAACGAATGAAAGCCCCAGTGCCAGAAGCACGTCAAGGGTAGAAAAAGTGTTGATGTTGGATAAAAAGCCTGACTTGAAAACGTCGCTGAAATTCATAACTGTGTTCCTTTCGTATTAAAAAATCAGATTCGTACCGCGGCATATTTCGAAAAAGCCGCAGAGTGCCTGCAATGCGTCTGCACCGCATCGGATACCACCGACGGAATAAAAGTATCCCACTTGACCTCGAGAATTGAATCTCTGAATGTGTGAAGGAATGAAAGCTCGGGATTCAAAAACTCGCTTACATTGTTGCTTCCGCCGATGCCGTAGTCAAGGGTTACCCTGACGTTGCCCATAGGATGAACAAAGGTTTTTCGTCTGTATGCCACAATGCACCTCGGACGAAGAAGCTGATACTTCATTTTGGCGTAAAGCTCACGCATAAGATTGCTCTCGCTCTCAAGAAGGAAATCGGTTTTGCCGTCTATGATGCTCTGACATTGATCTGCAGTTATCTGTATGCTCTCCTTGGAGCACATCCCGTTTATCTTGGACTTTTTCTCAAGACGGATAAAGCCCGTATCGTTTCCGTAGTATCGGATTCTGAATTTTTCGCGCCTGTCTACACCGTCAATCTTTTCGCGAAGTGCCTTGTCGGCGTAGTTGTCAAGGTACAGACTTTTTACAAGATAAGTACCGTCCGACTCCGAATGGGGGTCGTATCTGCATATTGCGGAAAGCTTTCTGTCAAGTGCCATCATATCCGACAGATTTATGCGGTGCTTGTATTCGTGACGGAATTTCATATTTTATCACCTCCGTTTGCCGTAATTTTCTTTTCGTATGCCATTATATACCGCTAGTGTGTTTTTTCTGTGAAGATTGTCAAATGCGTGTCTAAAATTTAATTGTAAAATAAATATTTTTAAAGTACGATTTATTTTTGTTGACAAACACTGCCGAATGCGGTACAATACCGATATAGGAATTTATTATGCAAATATCGGAATTTAGTATATACTTTGTATGTGTTTTGTATTAAAATATAGGTACTCGGAGGTGTAAAAATGGACAACAAGCTTTTTATGTGTTCCTTTCTCAGCAACTCCAATCATATGAATCCGTCGTTCTCCTATGCGGATGAGAATTTTTATGTTACGGTAAAGGACATAGCCTTCAGGGATCACGGTCAGTTTTTTCATACTCATACCTTTTTTGAATTCGACCTTGTTCTCGCAGGCACGGGGATAAACCGCTCAAGGGACGGCGAGGCCGTGGTGACGGCAGGCGATATAATTTTCGGAACACCCGCCTCGATTCACTGTATTTTTCCCGTGGAGGGCGAGCCGTTTACCCTTGCCAATATTGCCTTCAAGGGCAAATTCGAAAAGACTGTCGTTGAAGCCTTTGACACTCTTGAAAGCTTTATTCTGAAGCTTTCCGAGGAGGACTTTGAGTTTGTATGCTCCGAGCTTTACGGAGTTATAGAATCCAAAATCTCCGAGGAAAAAAAGAAAATGTTCGTTTCTGGTGTTGTACAGAAGCTTCTTGCCGTGGTTTCGGACGCATATATGAAAAGCAATATCGCTAAAAGAGAAGAGAGCATAGACTCAAAGGTGCTTATGGCGATAATCTATATTATGAAAAATTACAACAAGCCGATAAAAATCGGAGATGTCGCAAAGCACGTCGGCTACAGCCCCGACTATCTCGGAAATCTTATAAAAAAGACCACAAGAATGACCTTTTCCTCCTATCTTATCACCCTTCGGCTGGAAAATGCCTATCATCTTCTTATGGAAAAGGACAAAACCATTCAGGAAATATGTATGGAGGTCGGATATTCCTCCTACCCGAATTTTTATTATGCCTTCAAAAAGCGCTTCGGTATAACTCCGGGTGAGGTCACAAAGCGGTCGAGAAGGGAAAACACAGAGGATTATGCAAAAAAGGGCGGTATTATCCCCTTGAAATATGACGAAAACGGAAAGGTTATATGGAGGTAACAGAAATGAAAAAGCTATTATCCGGCATACTTGCAATTATAATGCTTGCGGCAATGTGTACGGTAACTCTCAATGTAAGCGGTGCCGAGGACCCGATTGTAATGTACAATCTCCGCGCTCCCGACGGCACGACAATTCCCTACGGTCAGGGCAGAGTGAACAAGTGCTATTTCCCCGACCCAGACAAAAGCGGAGTATACGGCACACCGGAAATGTATCCCTTCGGTACCTGCGAGCTTTCAATGGACGGCGGCTTTGTGAAAATGACACCGAAGTCCGAGGACTATGCTTCAATTGTTTTTGATACAGTTCCGACAAATCTTTATATCAACGACTATACACATAACTACCTTTCCTTTATGGTGTGTGCCGAAAAGGCGTTTGCGGGCAAGGTAAAGCTTATTGACCTTGCGGGTAAGCGTCAGAAGATATTCAATGTGGACTTTACCGGCAAGTGGCAGAAGGTAACCCTTGATATGAGCGGAGCGGACGGCTGGTTCGAAAAGGACGAAAAAGGTGAATATACCGTTCCCTCGACGGTTGCTCCCTACAGTGCGGACGTAGAGAGTTTCTTCGGTGGCTTTAAGTTCTATATCTCGGGCAGTGCATATGTAAAGCATTATCATTTCGATTACTTCGGATTCTTCACGGAAAAATCCCTTGCTGATAACTACAGCGGTCTCGCTGCAGAGGGTACACCCTTTGCGAAAATAAACGAGGAAAAGGTGGAAGAGGGCTTTGTCATCAAAGAGGGCAGAGACGAGGAAAATACCGCTGTTCTCTACAATATGCGAGTTCCGCTGGGAGAGCAGATTCCCTACGGTCAGGGCAGAGTAAACAAGTGCTATTTCCCCGATCCCGACAAAAGCGGAAAATACAACACACCCGAAATCTATCCCTTCGGCACCTGCGAGCTTACTCAGGAGCTTGGCTTTACCAAGCTGACAACAAAATCAGGTGACTGGGCTACGGTTGTTTTCGATACCGTCCCCAAGAATCTTTATACGGACGACTATGAGCATAATTATCTTTCCTTTATGGTTTGCTCTGAAAAGGCATTTTCGGGCAAGGTAAAGCTTGTTGACCTTGCGGGTAAGCGTCAGAAAATATTCAATGTGGACTTTACGGGCAAATGGCAGAGAGTCACCATTGACATAAGCGGAGCGGACGGCTGGTTCGAAAAGGACGAAAACGGCGAATATACCGTGCCCTCGAAGGTAGCTCCCTACAGTGAGGAAATAAAAAGCTTTTTCGGCGGATTCAAGTTCTATATCTCGGGAAGCACATATGTGAAGCATTATTATTTTGACTACTTCGGCTTCTTCAAGGATAAGGAAAAGGCTGAAAATTACAGTGTAATGGCAACGGCGGGCGAATCCTTCGCATCGGATTTGTTTGGTGAGGCCGAAGGTGAAGTTATGGAATCTGTTACATTCTACAAGGAAAACAAGGGAGAGGCATTCCTCTACGAGCTCCGTCCTCAGTACGGCAAGGAAATCCCCTACGGTGATTCGAAATATGCACCCACAAAGTGCTACTATCCTCTCGGCAAGGGCGGAGATATGGAAAGACCCGAAATGTACACCTGGGGAAGCGGAAGCATTACGGTTGAGGGCGACTATGTGAAGTTCGCTCCGACAGATCCCTCACAAATGAGAATAACGTTTGATACATCTCCCGAAAGCTACTATATGAGCTATGACAAGCCCTATTTTACAATGGTCGCAAAGACCTCAAGAGCATTCGATGGTGAAATCGGCTTTAAGACCCTTGACTCAAACTATCAGAAATTCTTCCCCGTGTCCTTCACGGGCGAATGGCAGAAGGTAATTCTCGACCTTTCCGACCCCAACGGCTGGACAAAGCGTGATGCAAATAAGGAATATCACCTTGTAAACCAGACTCCCTTCTGCAAGGAAATCAACAAGCTCTACGGCGGTCACGCAATGCTTTTACCCGGAAAGAACGACACCGACTATATAATGTTCGACTACATTATGATGTTCGACAGCACAGAAAACGCAAAAGCCTTCAGCGGTCTTGCGAAGGTAGAAAGCGCACAGGAATTCTCCGCAGAGGAGCTCCGCACAATTATGAGCGCAAAGTCAAGAGCCTACATATCCATTATGACGGGCTACAGTGACGGCACCTTCAGACCCAATCAGGGAATGACAAGAGCCGAGGCGGCAACCGTCCTTGCAAGACTTATGGACAGAGAATCCGTTATCGCCCGGGAAAGAGAAACCGCCTTTACCGAAATTTCAAAATCCGACTGGTACTACGACTATGTATCATACCTTGAAAGATACGGCATATTCGACGGCATCTTCTCGGGCGAGTTCAAGGCTTCCGAGCCTATAACAAGAGCGGAATTCGTAAAGCTCTGCGCAAACGCAGGTGCATTTGACCCCGCTTCCGTCAAGAATCCTACAAAGTCCTTCTCGGATGTGACAAGTGAAACAAGGTTTGCCACGGAAATAATTGCCGCCGCAGAAATAGGCTTTATCAACGGCTACAGTGACGGTACATTCGGTCCTTCCAAGACTCTTACAAGAGCGGAAATCACAACCATACTCACAAGAATTCTTGACATTTCCGAAAGAAAGGACAAGGCTCAATACTACTCCGACCTTGACAGTTCCCATTGGGCTTATGGTATAATTATGGCTGTTACTTCAACCGCGGACTTCGAAAAGGGCACGGCAAAAATTGCCGAGGTTGATGCCCTTACCGCAAAGAGAATAGAGGAAATCAAAAACACACCCACAACCGTTGTTCCCGCAGAGGGCTGTACCGCATACTATGTTTCCGCAGAGGGTAACGACGCAAACGACGGTAAATCTCCCGAAACAGCATGGAAGACACTCCGAAAGGTATCCGAAGCAGCATACAAAAAGGGCGATGTCGTATACTTCAGAAGAGGCGATATATTCAGAATCCCCGATGACCTTGATGCCCTTCACATCACCAAGGGCGTAAGCTACTCCGCATACGGAGAGGGCGAAAAGCCGAGAATCTACGGCTCTCCCGAGGACGGTGCAGACGCATCCAAATGGTCGCTTTTTGAGGGCACAACCAACATCTGGAAGTACGAAAGAAGAATGATTGACCAGGGTACTCTCATCTTCAACGGCGGAGAAAGTTGGGCAACAACATCTCAGGTTTATTATAAGAACGACAGATTCGAGTATGTCGACGGTACACCCATTGATGTAAAGACCTTCCTCAAGACTGACCTTTCAATGTTCTGCGAAACAATCCCCGAAAGCGGTGTTCCGATTCCCTCAAGAACATTGGGATATCTCTATTTGAGATGCGACGCAGGTAACCCCGGTGAGGTGTTCGACTCCATTGAGTTTATGCCCTCAAGACATCTTATAAAGGCACAGAATTCAGACTATCACTTTGAGAATACCGTTATCGAAAACATCTGCGTAATGTACGGCGGAGCACACGCAATTCACGCAACCTCCTCTACAAACTTCACGGTCAAGGATTGTATATTCGGCTTTATCGGAGGCGGACATCAGTCCTTCAGCTCCACAACAAGCGTGGGCAGCCTTAAGGGTAGGGGCGTAAGATACGGTAACGCGATTGAAACCGGCTATGCGAACGGATATTATGTTTACAACAACTATATCTATCAGTGCTACGACTGCGGTATAACCTTCCAGAGCACGGGTGCCAATGTACAGATTTATGACACTCACTTTGACAACAATGTCATTGAAAAGTGTCAGTACTCCGTAGAATACTGGGTTGACCCCGCCGACAAGGATGTAACCAAGTACCACATCTACGACTTCACAATCAATAATAACATTATGCGTGAAGCGGGCATAGGTATTTCCTCCCTCCGTCCCGACAAGACAAGCGCGGCGCACATCAAAGCGTGGACAAAGTACAATGCAGTAAAGGATAACTCCTATGTTATCTCCGGCAACATCTTTGACAGAAGCACCTATATGATGATTCACATAGGACTTCCCGCACTTACAGCACCTACTTCAAAGCCCATTATGAAGAACAACACATGGATTCAGCATCTCTCCACGGACGACAACACCGCAACCTTCGGTGAGTATGAGATGTCGGTTGTAAGGCTGGCTTATACCGATGATATTCTTGAGGTGTTCAAGAAGTATGGTATTGAGGATACAGAGGTTTATTTCGTAAAATAAAACAAAATTTATCCGCAGAGAGTAGTCTCTGCGGATTTTTTTGCCAAAAATGAAAAAATATTCAAAAACCCCTTGACAACTTATTATCATTATGATATAATCATTATGAACCTAAGAGGAGGTGCAGAAAATGTCAGATACAAAAGATAAGTCCCACTCAGACTCAGCAGTAAATAATGTGCCGATGTCCGATGAGGAAATCTACCTTTCAGACTACAGAAAAAAGGAATACGACAAGCCGTCGGTAGCAACTGACATCGCAGCCTTTACCATTCTTTCCGAGGATGCACAATGCTACAGAAGAAACCCCGAGGTCAAGCTCTCGGTGCTTCTCATAAAGCGAGGCAATCATCCGTTCAAGGACCACTGGGCACTCCCGGGAGGCTTTCTTGAGAGGGGAGAAACGGTAGAGCAATGCGCCTTCCGTGAAATATGCGAGGAAACGGGAGCACATCCCTCGTCAATAATGCCGATAGGCACCTTCAGCGAGCCCGGCAGAGACCCGAGAGGCTGGATAGTATCCTGTGCATTCGCCTCTGTGCTTACAGAGGAAAAGGTAAAGGTCGCAGGCGGTGACGACGCCTCGGATGCAAGGTGGTTTGAGGTACGTTTTTCCGAAGAGGAAAAGGGAATATTCAGACTTGTTCTTTCAAGCAACGAGGACACGATAGAATGCGTGCTTCGCAGAACCGCTTGCAGCTTCGGCAAGCCCGAGTTTGAAACGGTGAGCAACACGGGTATTGCTTTTGACCACGCAAAGATAATCGCAACAGCACTTGCGGTACTGAAATTCGAAGCGGACAAAATGGACGTCGTATTTGATTTTCTTCCCGAAAGATTCACTCTTGCAGAGCTTCAGAAGGTGCAGGAAACGCTTCTCGGAAAGGCTCTTCTCTCGGCGAACTTCCGAAGAAAAATCGCAGACCTCGTTACAGAAACAGATGAATATACCGAAGGAGTGGGGCACAGACCGGCAAGGCTGTTCAGAAGGAGAGAGCTCGGGTAAATATGGTTCCCGAAGTCTCCGGCATACCCGCTGATATCCTTTCTTTTGACGGCTTTTTAAGTTTATAAGGAGGATGCAACTATGGTAAAGGAAAAAATCAAAGCCCTTGTCAGGGGCGAGCTTGAGGGCTGGAGAGCCTGGGAAATTTTATGGATGACCGTGGCGATTGCCGTGATTATAGGCTTGTCGCTCTACTGGAACGATACGGTGATGGGAATTATCTCTTCCGTAACGGGCGTGGCGTGCGTGGTGTGTACGGGTAAGGGTAAGCTCTCTGCCTACCTTTTCGGACTTGTGAACTGCGTTCTTTATGCGATAATAGCCTACAAGGCAACCTACTACGGCGAAACAATGCTGAACCTGTTCTACTATGTTCCGATGCAGTTTGTGGGCTTCTTCGTATGGGCAAAAAATATGAACCCCGAAACAGGTGAGGTCAACAAAAAGCATATGAGCGGCAGAGCGAGAATCCTTATGACGGCAACAATCGCTGCTGCAACCTACGCATACGGACTTGTTCTTGCGGCACTGGGTGATGCAATGCCCTTCGTGGACAGCTTCACAACGGTTTGCTCTGTTGTTGCGATGGTGGTATCTGTCGGAATGTTTGCGGAGCAGTGGTGGATATGGGTTGCGGTGAATGTCTTCAGCGTATATCTCTGGTGGACAAATTTTGCAATCGGTGCGGAAAATATCGCAACACTTCTTATGTGGATTGTGTATCTCGGTAACTCTGTGATTATGCTTGTCAAGTGGGAAAGAGATGCAATCCGTGCGGAAAAGGAGGCGGCTGAATATGAAATATAACGTAGGAATGTACGGCGGAAGCTTTGACCCCTTGCATACAGGTCACCTGGGCGTGATAGTAAAGGCAGCATCCCTTTGTCGCGAGCTGTACGTTGTCATAAGCTATTGCCGCGAAAGGGACTACGCACCGCTTGAATACCGATACAGATGGATTCTCAACAGCGTAAAGCATATGCCGTGGGTGAAGGTAATCGCAGTGCCCGATACGGCACTTACCAAGGACGAATACAACAGCGGCGACTACTGGGAAAAGGGCGCACGGGATATAAAAAATGCAATAGGCAAGCCGATTGACGTTGTCTTCTGCGGAAGCGACTACAAGGGCAAGGGCATATTCGAAGAGCTTTACCCTCAGAGCGAAATCTACTATTTCGACAGAGCGCAGGACGGTATAAGCTCCACCAAAATCAGAGGCAATCCTCTGAGGTACTGGGATATGATACCGGATATCGCAAAGGACTACTTCGTAAGGAAGGTGCTTGTGGTAGGCGGAGAGAGCACGGGAAAATCCGTCCTTGTACAGAATCTGGCTCTTTTTTACAACACGAATTACGTACCCGAAATCGGCAGAGAAACCTGCGAATTCGCGGGCGGCGAGGACTATATGATTGCCGAGGATATGTACGAAAACTTTCTCCGTCAGAGGGTGGCGGTGATGGATGCGGCAAAAAGGAGCAACAGAATTCTCTTTGCCGATACCGATTCTCTTACAACGCTGTTCTACTGCGGATTCCTTCTCGGAGAAAACACAGCAGATGCCGAAACAAGCCGAAAGCTCGCTGAGGGCATAAACGAAACCATAAAATGGGATCTTGTTCTGTTCCTTGAGCCGGATGTCGGCTTTGTTCAGGACGGCACACGAAACGAAAAAATCGAGCAGGACCGCGAAAAATACAGCGGTATGATAAAGGCACTTTTCGATAAATACGGCATAAAATATCACACAATAAACGGCAACTACCTTGAAAGATTTGAAAAGGCTACCGCACTCATAAACGAGAACCTCGGTCTGTAGGCGGAGCCGCAAAAGGGAAGGAGAAGCATATGAAAAAAACTCTCATAGTAATAGATATGCAGAACGACTTTATAGATATGGCACTCGGTACACCCGAGGCAGTGGCAATTGTGCCGAAGGTCAAGGCAAAAATCGATGAGTACATAAAAGCAGGCAACGAAATCATCTACACAAGAGACACCCACGCGGAAAACTATCTTGAAACTCCCGAGGGAAAAAAGCTTCCCGTACCCCATTGCATAAAGGGTACAAGGGGCTGGGAAATCGCCGACGGACTCTACAGGGACGGCTGTAAAATCATAGATAAGCCCACCTTCGGCTGGATGCATTGGAATGAGGAAAAGCTCCGGAATGTGGAAATAGTCGGACTTTGCACGGATATCTGTGTTGTGACAAACGCACTTATAATAAAGACACAGTTTCCCGAAGCAAATATAACCGTTATTGCAGATTGCTGTGCGGGTGTAACTCCCGAAACACACGATGCAGCACTTAAGACTATGGCAATGTGTCAGATAAATATTACAGAATAAAGGGGAGAAAAGATGCAGAAGGTAAAGCTCGGCAGAACAAACCTCACCGTCACCAAAAACGGCTTCGGAGCACTTCCAATCCAACGTGACGACTACGATACCGCAATAAAAATTCTCCGCAAGGCATACGACGGCGGCATAAATTTCTTTGACACCGCAAGATTTTACACCGACAGCGAGGAAAAAATAGGTCTTGCTCTCTCGGATGTCCGTGAGAATATAATCATCGCCTCAAAAACAATGGGACTTACGTCAGAAGCCTTTTGGAAGGATTTGCAGACAAGCCTTTCGCTTCTCAAAACAGACTACATAGACATATACCAGTTCCACAATCCGCCCTTCTGCCCGAAGCCCGACGACGGAAGCGGTCTTTATGAGGCAATGCTGGAGGCAAAAGCGCAGGGGAAAATCCGTCATATCGGAATCACAAGCCATAAGCTGAAGGTTGCCGAGGAGGCGGTGAAATCGGGACTTTATGAAACGCTTCAGTTTCCCTTCTCCTACCTTGCGGGCAAAAAGGAGGAGGCACTCGTAAGGCTGTGCGAGGAGCATAACGTGGGCTTTATCTGTATGAAGGCTCTCGCGGGCGGACTTATAACCCGCTCGGATGTGGCGTATGCGTTCCTTGCGGATTATCCCGTAGCACCCATCTGGGGCGTGCAGAAGGAGTCCGAGCTTGACGAATTCCTCTCATACAACGAAAATCCCCCGTCAATGACAGAGGAAATAAAAGAGTTTATTGAGTCGGAGCGTAAAGAGCTTGCAGGCGAATTCTGCCGTGGCTGCGGATACTGTATGCCTTGTCCTGTCGGAATCGAAATCAACAGCGCCGCAAGAATGACGCTTATGATAAGACGAGCCCCCGAAAAGGCACAGCTTTCCGAAAAGAACCGTGCCATGATGATGAAAATCGAGGACTGTATAAACTGCGGACAATGTATGAAAAAATGTCCCTACGGACTTGATACACCGAATCTTCTGCGCAGAAATCTTGAGGACTATAAAACCTTTCTCTGATTTTCAACAAGGAAAAAATATAACCGAGGTCGAGTAAAATTGACCTCGGTTTTGTTTGTCATATATTCCAAAGATAATCAAAGCTCTTGTGAAGCTTTATTTTAGCCTCATCTCCGTCCAGATCCTGCATAGCCGAGCATCCGCACATCTTTTCAAGCAGAAGATGGTAATTTTCCTCGGTTTTTGCAATGCCGATATCGGAAAGGGACTTCGGCATACCGTACTTGTCCATAAGCGAAATGAGAAGGTCGTTGTTTTCCGCTTCTCCGTTAAAATGATTCTGCATAAGAAGTCCAACACCGACAATCTCACCGTGAAGATACGGCTTTGTCTCCCGTGGGAAAAGAAGCCTTGCATTGTCGTAAAGCTTGTGACCGAGGGCGGTCTGGTTTGAGCCTCTGGCAATACCGCTTATAACACCTGTTGCGGCAATTGTGGTGTATATGAAATTCTCAACATCAAAGGTGATTTCGCCCATTGCACAGTCGGAAATGCACTTTTCCGTCTTTCGGTAAAGGAAATCAAAGGAGCGCTCGGACATAGCATAGGCATAATCAAGCCCGAGAGGGAATACCTCAAGCTCCTTTTTGTATCTGTGCTTTATCTCCACAAGCTTTGCGATTGCATCAAACATACCCGAAAGAAGAAGTCTTGCAGGCTGTCCCGAAATGATTGCAGTGTCAGCAATAACACAGCTTATCTCGTGGTCGAAATGCATCGTGCCGAGGCTCTTGCCCTCGTCTGTGTATCTTACACTGAGTGGAGTATACGACGCACAGGTCGCACTGGATGTCGGCACGTTGATAACGGGAAGAGGCGCAAAATGACCGCAAAGCTTTGCAAGGTCCATAATGACACCGCCGCCGATTCCCACAATCACATCGTAGCCCTTTTCCTTGGCGTAGTCCGCATATTTCCTTGCGTAATCGTCGTTGCAGGTACCCGTGTGAGTTATGAATTCATATTTTGATATTTTGCCCTCAAGGGATTTTTCGATTGTGCCCTTTGTAAGCGAAAGAGCGGTCATTCCGCCTATAAAAAGGGGAGACGTACCGAGCCTTATAACCTCGTCCGCTACTCTTTCGGTATAATTTTTCCCTTGCAGATATCTTCCGCAGCCTATACGGAAGGATTCCTCTTTGATTGCCATTCTGTGTTCTCCAAGCCTGTTTTTTTATCATTATATCACGCAGGAAAGGAAAAATAAAGAGGGCAGAGCAAATGTTTACAAATAAAGCAAGACTCCCCGGGACTTATTCCCGCGGGAGCCGATTTTTATATACTGTACTTTTCCTTGAAGAACGCAAACTTTTCATCAAAGAAGCTCTTGTCACTCTTGATGCTTCTTGCGGATTCGTGGATGTTCATATTGTACTGTGCCGCATCGATTACGCAGACAGCGATGTTGGAGCAGTGGTCGGCTGTTCTCTCAAGGTCTGTGAGAAGGTCAGCCCAGACAAAGCCCGCTTCAATGGTACACTCGCCGTTCTTGAGACGGAGAATGTGGTTGTTACGCATATCCGCCTTGAGGTCGTCAACAACCTCCTCAAGAGGCTCAACAAGCATTGCCTTATCAAAGTTGTCTGTAAGATAAGCCTCGTGGGAAAGCTCAAGAATTTCGCGCACCGCATTGCAAAGTGTTCCGAGCTCGTGCTTTGCATTGGGGGTGAACACAATCTGCTTGTCACGAAGCTCCTCGGCAAGCTCCACAACATTTTCGCTGTGGTCTGAAATTCGCTCGTAGTCACCGATAAGCTTTAAAAGCTTTGAAACAAGACTGCTGTCCTTGTCACTGAGCTTACATCTTGAAAGCTTTACAAGATATGTTCCGAGAATATCCTCGTAATGGTCTGCCTTTTCCTCTGCCTCGAATATTTTCTTAGCCTTTTCCTCGTCGTAGCTTTCAAGTATATCAAGGCTGTCAACAAAGGAGCTTACGGAAATCTCAGCCATCTCACGGACAAGCTCCTCGCATCGTGCAAGAGCTATGTGGGGAGTTGCGAGAAGTCTTTCATCAAGCTCTGTTGTCTTGACGGATGTGCTTGCCTGCGTATCGGGAACAAGCTTTATTGCAAGCTTTTCGAGAAGTCCCGACATAGGAAGGAGCACAATTGTACACGCAACATTGAATATGGAGTGCGCAACCGCAATTCCGAAGTGTGTAGCTCCCTGCGAGAGAAGTGCGGGCTTTATCGTTGCGGAAATAATACTGAACACCGTAAGCCATATAACCGTACCGACTACATTAAAGGAAAGATGCACAACCGCCGCACGCCTTGCATTCTTGTTTGTTCCGAAGGAGGAAAGAATCGCCGTGATACATGTACCGATGTTCTGACCCATAATAATCGGAACAGCCGCACCGTAGGTAATCTGTCCCGTGGTGGAAAGCGCCTGAAGAATACCGACCGAGGCGGAGCTGGACTGAATGATTGCCGTAAGAACCGCACCTACAAGCACACCGAGAATCGGATTCTCAAACATTATAAACATTTCCTGAAAGGCGGGAACATTTTTAAGCCCAGCAACAGCCCCCGACATAGTGTCCATACCGAACATAAGAGTCGCAAAGCCGAGAAGAATGGTGCCCGTGTCCTTGCGGGAGCTTGTCCTTGCGCTCATAAACAGATATGTTCCGATAAGCGCAAGCACAGGCGTAAAGGATGTGGGCTTTAAAAGCTGAACAAAAAGGTTTCCGCTTGAAATACCGCCGAGCGACAGAATCCAGGCGGTAACGGTCGTGCCGATATTCGCACCCATAATAACGCTTATGGACTGACGAAGCGTCAGAATTCCCGAGTTTACAAAGCCGACCACCATAACTGTCGTTGCGGAGGAGCTCTGAATAACCGCGGTAACGGCAAGACCCGTAATAAATCCCGTAAGCTTGTTCTTTGTAAGCTTTGCGAGAATGTTTTTAAGACTTCCCCCTGCACGGCGTTCAAGGGAGTCACCCATAACACTCATACCGAAAAGGAAGAGACAGAGTCCGCCGATGAGTGTCAGTGCGTCAAAAATTGTCATTTGCTTTACCTCACTTTGTGTTTTGTAAATCCGATTTTTGCCGAATATATTATACCACAAGCGGGTGTTAAAATGCCGTTAAAATAACAAAAAATATTGTAAAAAGCCAACAGACCGAGACCGTGCTTTTTGTGAGATGTGCCAAAGACCGCTTACAGCCTCATACCTCTGAGCTTCTCGGGGATATACTCCTCGAATTTATCTCTGTCGAACACAACACCGATTTCGGAAAGCAGAGCCTCGTTGTATTTGTCTGTTGAAAGATTATACTCAAGACTCCAGAGAATCCATGCAATGTCATACCATCTGTCGCCCAGCCCCGAATTATCAAGGTCGATAAAGCCGATAAATCTGTTGTCCTTGTCAACATAAATATTGGGAAGACACAAATCCCCGTGAATAAAATCGTCTCCCTCATTGTCGGTGGATTTAAAGGGACATCCGACGCCGTCAAGGCTGCGAAGTGCGGAAAACACCTCGGAAATCACGGAAATAAGAAGGCTCGGATTTTCAATGAATCTCTTGTCGATAAGACTGTCGCCGTCAAGACAGGTGCGAAGATAGTAGAATTTATCGTCCTGCTCGAGGTATAAGACACTTTTACTGCCCGGGAAGCCCGCATTATTAAGAAAGTCTACTCTTTCCTTCTCACGAAAAAGCCTTTCGCTGTCCGTCGATATCTTCAGAACGAATCTTTTATCAAATATGTAGACCTCGTCTCTGCTTCTGCCGATGTCGTCCTTTGTGAAGGGGAGGTCTTTTACAATTTCCTTTATTTTCAGAGGGAACATATTATTCTCCTTTTTTGATTGAATGTACACCATTATACCACGGCTGAATACCAAAAGAAACATCATTTTGCAAACTTTATTTCACAACGGATAAAAAGACTTGTGTTTTTTGCTTTTTGTTTCAAAAACCAACTGAAACCCCTTGATTTTTTGTGCTGTTTGCTGTATAATCGGTTTTGGATATTATACTATCTGTTAACAGGGCGGTGCATCCTTTACCGTGAATGAGAATATAACCCTCTACGCCGTATGGACAGAGGCTGAAACCTACAAGGTAACCTTCAAGAACGGCGATACGGAATTTGCTTCCTTCGTGGGCGTAAAGGGCGCTACAATCATCTATCCCGATACATACCCGATAAAGGACGGCTACTACTTCACGGGCTGGGACGAAAATCCCGAAAAGCTCGGTGAAGAGGATATAACATTAAACGCAACCTTCAAGACAGCCTCCGAGGTGGGAGCAATCTACTACTGGAACGGAGAGGCGGCATCCGACGGTGACGGTACTTACGCAAAGCCCTACAAGCTCCTTGCAACTCTTGTAAAGAAGCTCAACGAAACGGGCGGTACGGTTGTCGTTACGGGCAGATGCGATATCATTTATCAGCCTACACTCAAGAGCGTATATGATGTAACCTTCACAGCCCTCGACCCCCTTACGGGACACGACTTCGGTGGTGAATTTGACAGCACGGTAACCTATAACGGCGGTCACCTCTATATGCCTCAGGGCGTGTACTGGGGCGGTGCAACCTACAAGACGGGCGCAATCATATTTGAAAATATTGATATTCTCAATGTAAACGGTCAGTACGGCATAGGTCACCTTACCTTTGACGGCCACGAATTCGTAATCGGTGAAAATGTAAGACACCTCTCTCCCGAAACAGGTAATGAAATCACCTGGTTTGTGGGCGGTACAAGCTCCAACAACGCCGCAAAGCCTCACGAGGTCAAGGCGGTTATCAAGAGCACCTTCGAGGGACACAACTGGCTCGCAAGAGGTGGCGGAACATATGAGATAGACAATGTTGACTATACATATTACGCAAAGGCGGTAACAAATATCGCTCACGACAGCGCAGATGTCGTAACTCTCACCGGCGCACTCAGATTCACCTTCTTTGCGGGAAGTGAAGGCAGTAAGCTTTACCACAGCAGAGCCTCCTATGCATTCGGTGATAAGGCCTATGCTTCGATTATTCTCAATGATGATGTAACAATAATAAATCAGCTCAAGACAGATTCAGACGGACTTAACGGCAGAGTATACACGGTCAAGGCTTCCGAGGGCGTAAGGGTAACCCACGCAGACAAGAAGGGCGTCTACACCGTAGAATCCGACGAATTCAACTACGCAGAGCTTCTTGATGCGGACGGCAAGACTGTTGACAAGTCCATAATAGGCGACGGCACAACGCTTACCGCTTCGGGCTACGGAGAATATACGGTAAGAGCCTCCAATAAGACTCTCTATGGTATAGACTATGTGACTTCTCCCTATGACGAGACCTGCCCCGATTCCTTCAGAGTTACAAGTGAGGAAACGGATAAGCACAAGGTAATACTCCCGATTCTCGCAACCCAGAGCGCACACAGCTTTGACGGCTGGACAACGACAGAAAACGGTACTGTCGCAGACTACGACGGCGGCGAGGAAATCACGCTTTCAGCTGTTCTCACTCTCTATGCGGTATGGAAGGAAATCCCCACATATACCGTAACCTTCAAGGACGATAACGGCAATGTCCTCTATCAGCATACGGGCTACGAGGGCGCACCTATGAAGTTCCCCGAGAACAATCCCTACAAGTACGGAAAGAAGCTTCTCGGCTACGCATATGAAGGCACAAGCGAAATAATCACGGCAGATGCCACATTTACCGCAGAAAACAGAACTGCACTTCCCGTATGGGGTGATATTCCCGCGGGAGAAACAAGAATCTACGTTAACGGCAACAGCGGTAACGACAGTAACGAAGGTATCAGCCCCGACACAGCACTAAAGACAATAGAATCCGCAGTTACACGCCTTAAGACCTCGGGCGGTTATATCATAGTAACGGGCGGAAGCAACACCCTTTCAAAGAACTGGAATAACGGCGGTGACATCACTCTTACCTCTCTCGACCCCGTTTCGGGAATAGACTACAGAGCAAAGATATCCGACAACGGCAAGAGCTTCACGGACGGTGCATATATCACATATGCATATACCCCCTTCGGCTCTTCCGTAATCACGGGTAAGATTACAATAAACAATGTTGTCTTCCTCAATACAACAAACAACGAATTCCTCTGCTTCCACGGACATCCCTTCGAAATAGGCAAGGGCGTTTACTCCTATCAGCAGAAAACGGCAGGGGACAGCATTACAACAACAAACCTCAACATAAGAGCGCTCGGTGAGGCGGACTCCACAAAGACAAATCCCGAGGGAATCGTATTTACCGTAAACGACCTTGAGGCGGGAATGCTCAGAGTCTTTGCTATAGGTAAGGCATCCAACACAATTCCCGGTATTGACATTACGGTAGACTCCGACTTCAGCGGAAATATCACCGTTGCGAATGATTCGCTCGGCGGTGTTTCAACCGTTGACGGCGATATAAAAATTACAATCAACGGCAAGATGAAGAATTCCTTCGGCTTTAACGGAATGACAAATCCCGTAAAGGGTAACATCTATGTTGCCTGCGCATACGGCACGACAGCGATTGTAAGCAACATCAGACAGGAAGAGGGCTGCGGCGCATACATTGTTACCGCGGGAGAGGGCGTAAAGCTTGCCCACGGTGAAAACGGAAGCTACACGGCAGAATCCGCCGACGGCAAGGAATATTCCTACGCAACGGTAACAGACGGTGACGAAGCAATTCTCGATGTCATTGCCGTTACAGACGGCAAGGCATACTTCACCCCCGAATCCTACGGTGAGTACACTGTGGAATTTACCAATACCGCAATGAGAAGTCTCACTCTCGTAACAGGCACGGACGAAGACTCCACAGCATGGTACGAAAACGGCACGGAAGTGGAAATTCCCACGGATATATACCGCTACGGATATATCTTCGGAGGATGGACAGACGGAACAGATACATACACGGAAGGTACAATAACAATGCCCGATAAGAACATAACGCTCACCGCCATCTGGACGGAAGCACCCAAATACACAATCACCTTTGACGCCAACGGAAACGACATAACCGTTCCCGAAGCAATTGAAGAATACAACGGTGAAAACATAATCCTTGAAAAGCTCACACTCGGCTCTTCAACCTTCATCGGCTGGAGCGAAAATCCCGATGCCGTAACAGGCAAGCTCAACCACACAGCCGAAAAGGACACAACCCTTTACGCCATAGCAACAAGCGGTCCCGCATATATTGTTGACACCTACTACAGAGGCGACCCCGAAAACTACACGGGCACAAGAAACAGCTTCAGAAGATATGTTATCGACGTATACCTTGAAAATGCGGTTGCAAGCTCGGGCTCCTTCAAGCTTAACACGGACAACAAGTTCCTTTACTACCTTGGAAATGTTCCGCAGGACGGAATCAACTCGACCGTGGACGCTCCCGTTGTCAGCGGAAATTCGGGCACGCCCGGACTTCAGTACTTCACCACACCCTACATTGAATACAAGTGGACAAGCGAAGCTCCCGTTAATGCCACAAACGGCAGAATCAGAGTTGCAAGAATAATGATGTACTTCAGCTCCTGGGGAATGGGCTACAATCAGATTGAAATGCGCACAACCGATGAAATCGTTTCTCCCTTCGAGGGCTACACGGCTCTTGCGGACGGAGAGAGTGCATATGTCAGCGCAAGCTTCTACAAGGGCGTAAAGAGCGACGAGGTTAAAATCTCGGGCAAGGTAACCCTTGAGGGCAGAGAAAGCGGAACAGGCGCGAAATACGATTATCTCAAGCTTTATATTCTTGATGAAGCGGGAGATGCCGTTGAATTCAAGGTGCTTGAGAGTGACGGTTCCGAAAGAAGAACATTCTCCTTTACCTCGGATATTATCCCCGGCAATTACACAGTCAAGGTAATGAAGAACGGCTATCTTACAAGACTTGTTCCTCTTACGGTGACGGACGGCGGTGAGATTCCCGAAATCGTAATGTACGCAGGCGACACACTTGACGCAAGCGGAGTCGGAGACGGCATTGTGGATATTGATGACTTCACAAGAGTCCTCAAGGGCTTCTCAAAGGATTTCCCGCTTTCCGAATACATAAACGCCATTGACCTTAACGAGGACGGCGTAATAAATGTATCCGACCTTGCGATTGTAAAGTCGGGAGTAAGAGCAACGGTATCCGGAGTAACTCTTGAAGCCGTAGTTGACAGAGAAAACTACAAGGTAGACGACTGGAGCATTTCCGTATCCGGAAGCACGGTTACCGTTACCGGCGGAAGCGAAAAGGCACTTGCAAACGCGACCTCCTTTATTGAAAACGAATACGCAAAGGACGGCAAATACCGCCTTCCCTCAAGAACAAACCACACAAGAGACTACGACCTTGCCTCAATCACGGTGGGCGGAGTATCCATAGGAAATTACAGAATAGTCACAGCGGAAAACGACGAAATCGCCTCCGAGTATGCACAGTACATCTACGACTATATAGCGGAAATTTCAGGCTACGGTCTCGAAATAGTAACAGATGCCGAAGAAAAGTTCGATTATGAAATTCTCGTAGGCTCCACCAACAGAAGAGAAAGCCCCGTAACTGAGGCTGAAAAGTACAAGGTATATGAGGAGAACGGCAAGTTCTATGTATTCTACGGTGACGAGCAGAGTGCCGAAATGGCGTGCCTCGACCTTTGTGAAAAGATTCTCGGAAAGAGCAGTGAGGGCTTTGACGGTGCGGCGAGCGTAGAGGTAAAGAGCGGAGCATCCTTCGAGGGTGAATGGTCAGTGCTCGCACGATTCGGCGTAATGTCCGACAGCCACATCGGTGAAAGATACAACTGGGCAAACTACGACTGGCTGCACAACACCTTTGACAACTTCGAAAGAATCCACGAAGAAAATCCTCTTGACTTTATAGTTTCTCTCGGTGACAACATAGACGACGGATACGCAAACACCTACGCCGCAGACTATGCCGTATACCTCGAGGAAATGAAGAACCTTGATATCTGTGACCCCGTAAACCCGATAGAGGGCAGGGCAGAGGGCAAGATTCCTCACTACGAAATCTGCGGTAACCACGACCCGATAGCAGGTCAGCTTGATGCAAACGGCGACCTTAAGATAAGATTCATCAAGAACGGTCTGTGGTACACGGAAAACGAAAAGGGCGAAAAGGTAGCGCACATAGCATTCTTCACAAACTACGGCGGATATCCTCTCCACGATTACGCATATTCGGGAACATATGCAAGCTACTTCTCCTACGGTAAGGTAGACGATGCGATGGTTAAATTCGTTGAGGACTCCATAATAGAAGCAAACGCCGAGGGCGCAAAGCACATCATCCTCTACAACCACTGGGGAATGTCACAGCAGGTAGGCTCGCCGATGCTCCCCGAAACCGGTCTCGGAAAGATAGCCTCGGTATGTGAAAAGTACGACATCAAGCTCTACTTCAACGGCCACGAGCACGATGCTCCTTACTCACTCCGCCGCTACAACGAAATCTACGACTACGACGTTTCCATGACATCCCAGAAGCACGCAGTTGTGGAAATCACCTCCCTCCGTGCAAAGGTAACAATCTACTACTCCTCAAACAACAAAATCTACAGAGAAGACATTGTACCCCTTTCCGGCAGAGGCGAAGCAAAGCAAAAGCTTGCCGAATAAGCTGAATAAGTAAAACTAAAAGAAGACTATACCGAAGCGGTGTAGTCTTCTTGCTTTTGCTGTTTAGTGTGTCGGAGAAAAAGCTTTCCTTGAAATTCAATCGGATTATAACGCCTTGATAAACAAATACTTCTCATTACCCTTGGGAATATCCGGCAACATTCCGATAAGCTCGTACCCAAGCTTTTTGTAAAATCCGGGTGCCTGCCAGCTCATCGTATCCACGTGAACGTGATGACAGCCCCTCTTCCGTGCCTCATCCTCCGCCATGGAAACAAGCCTTGAGCCAAGCCCGCATCTCCTGTGATTTTCCTGCACCCAAAGAATATCAATATACATCCAGCCCCAGTAAGTGCCACCGAGTATACCGCCTATTATATTACCGTCAGAATCCTCTTCAACAATGTTAAGCGGTGTATGCCCATCATTCCCAACAATCTCACGGTTGAACGCATAAAGTGCATCCCGAACAAATTCCGTATCCTTTTCATCTGTAGTAAATTTCATAGCCTCTACTCCTCTAATTGTGCATTGTGAATTGTGAATTCCCTAAAATCCCCCCCACAGATGAAGCCTTCACCCGTGGGGGAAATCTCTATGCCTGTGCTTTAGCCTCTTGTAAGGAATCCGTCGTGCTTGTAGCTTTCGGGAAGGAAGTAAACCTTTGCTCCCGCATCGCCGAGATCGTTCTTTATAACGGCATCTGCGAAGCTGTCGAAGGTGATGCTGAGATCCTTGTGCTCTGCAAATCCGCCGCCGATATACTGAACGTAGGTGTTGTCTCTGTAGATAGGACACCAAGCCGCATATGTTGCGGTAGTCTGGAACATCTTCCAGGAGCATCTGTCAAAGATGTTGTCGGAGATGATGTATGTACCCTTTTCGTACTCGTTTCTGCTTGACCAGCCCTTAACATGAGAGGATACGTTGCTGTCGGGTCTCTGATTACCCCAGCCGTAGCCCGCACGTCTCATAACGTTGTCCTTGATTACAAAGTTCTTACCGTCACGGAGTGCCTTACCGCTTGCGGGGTCGCTGTTGAAGTACTCGATGGAGTAGATACAGTCCTCAATAAGGTTGTTGCTGTATACGATGTTGTACATGGAGATATCGTTTGTACCGCCCTTGTACTGGTGTGTTGCGCCCGCATCGTAGCACTGATAGATGTAGTTGTTGTCTACAATGTAGCCGTCGCATCCGCCGTAGATTTCAACACCGTTACCGAGTCTTGTTACCGCGTTGTTGCTGTAGGTCTGAATTGTACCGCCGATCCAGCCGATTTCACAGTTTGTAACGGTAAGATTCTTTGTTGTGCCGGAGCCGATACCGTGTGTACCGGTGTACATAATGCAGAGATTGTCGTAGTGAGTATCGGTTGCGTTACCATTGGAAATAACATTGCCCTTGATGTTGAATTCAATCTGGCTGAACAGCTCACCGGGGTTGCCCTCGTCACACTTGAAGTAAAGCTTACCCTTTGTTGTTGCAAGTGCACTTGCATTGCGTACATCACTGAAGAATTCGTAGTTTTCGTTAAGCTCGGTGATAATGTCAAAGGGCTTTGCCTTCTTTGTGCCTCTTACGAAGAATTCGCCGTCGTAAAGGTCGGGAACCTCCTTAAGACCTACAACCTTACCGCCGTCACAGATAATACCGCCGACATCGATAAGCTCGTTAGCATATACCCAGATGTTGCTTGTACCCGCAAGGAGTGACCACTTTGTGGGGTCTGCGCCGTTTTCGGGTGAGCCGTAAAGCTTGGGCTTGTCGCCTTCGCCGTATGCGGAGTAGGTAATACCCGTAACACCCGTAAGTCTTTCACGCCAGAGACCGCCTCTTTCAAAGAGAATAGCATCGCCTGCCTTGAGCTTGGACTTGGATTCGTTAACCTTCTTGATTGTCTTCCATGCGGTTTCGGGACTCTTACCGTCGTTGGAGTCGTTACCGTTGTTGGAAACATAGTACTTTGTACCCTTGATTTCAACAGTTGTCTTTGTCGCAAGAATTTCAGCCTTCATCTTTTCGGATATGGCATCAAGCTCCTTAACGTAAGCCTCGCCCGCCGCATAGTCGATTGCAGCCTCGCCCGCGCCGAAGATGGAAAGGGGAGATACCACAGCACTTATCCAGCCCTCGGCGTTTTCAACGTGAGGAACTGTTGCCTCCATAATGCCCGCATATGCCCAGAAATCCTTGGCAACATCGGAGAAGGTGTACTTCATATCCTCGGAAAGCTTGTCTGCGGTAATAGTTCTGCCGTATGCATTGTTTATAACCGTTACGACCTCTGCTCTTGTAATTGTAGCATCGGGCTTGAAACTGAATGTACCGTTGCCGTTGTCGTAGCCGTTGACAAGTCCTGCCTTGCCGGCAGCTGCGATAACCTCAGCCTTGGGATGGTCTGCCGCAACGTCTGTGAAGGTACCGTTCTTGCCCGCATCCTTGAGAAGTCCCATATTGTAAACAAGCTCTACGAACTCAGCTCTTGTGATAGGCTGGTTGGGAAGGAAAGCACCGCTGTAGCTCTTAAGATAACCGAGAGATTCAACATAGGAAATATACTTGTGATACCACTGATCTGCGGGAACATCCGTAAATGCCGTGGTCTTGTCCGCGGGAACAAGCTCGTCGGAACCTGCAGAAAGTCTTGCAACTATTGTACAAGCCTCTGCTCTTGTCATATTGCCCTGAGGCTTGAAGAGACCGCCGTCATAGCCCTTCATATAGGACTCGTGAACATTAAGCACGGGCTTTTCCTTGAAGAAAATAAGGCTGTTTATGTAAAGTGTTTCGTCACCTGTCATATCAGCGCCCGTAAGACCGTTGAATACATAAAGGTGAATCTGTCTTGCAACATGAGATGTCATATCGGGAGTAAGGTTCGCCTCGATACCCGTAAGGTCAACAACGGCGAATTCCCATCTGCCGCTCTTGATAGGCTCTGTTACCGCACCGAATGCCTTTGTGAGAATGCCTCCGCTGGGGAGAATATTGAAGCGGAAGCCCGCCTCCTTGGGAAGTGTGCCGTCAAAGTAGTAGGAGATAACAACATACTTGTATACGTCAAGGTCTATTCCCGCCTTGGCATAGCTCCAGCCGTCAACAGTCATTGTCTTTGCATCCGCCGTTCCGCCGGGAGTGGGGACAATCTTTACTACCTCCTTGCCCTGGAAGGAGTCGTTTGTAACCGAGAGGTTGTCCTTCTTGTCAACGCTTCCGTTCTGATATGCTGTGAACTGAAGTGTCTTGTAGTCTGCCTGAGCCTCAGTTACGTCAAATTCCGCTGTGAAGCTTACATCGTTGTCAATAGCGGTAAACTCTGTTCCCGCGGGGTAAAGTTTTTCGTCAACGGAGTATCTCCAACCGAGGAACTCACCCTTGGGAAGTGTGTAGTTGTGCTGAGGAAGTGTGTAATATTCGCCTCTCTTTACCGTGCGGGGTGAGGGATCCGCACCCTCTGCATTGGGGTTACCCTTGCGGAAGGAAACAGTGTAGGTAACATTGGGGTCGGGGTTTACGCTGTAGAAGGAAACATCACCGATGTACATTACCTGCTCCTTAACCATATTCACGGGATTAGCACCCTTGCTGAAGGGATAAAGATGGAACTGCTTGAATGTACCATCTTCATTGAGAGCGGAAGAAATCTTTGAAATGTTGAATATAGCCGTAGCCCATTCGCCGTTCTTGATGTCACCAATGGAATCAGCCGCAACCGATGTTTTAAGCGCACCGCCGTTGGGGAACATAGTGATTGACATCTTGCCGAGATTTTCGTAATCTGCGGGGCATTCATACTTGTATTCCACCGTCATATAACGCGCATCCTTGATATCATTTACGGAATATGTAAGGCAGTAGCAGTCGAGCGCAATGTTCGTGCCCTTTGCGTTTTCCTTATCGGGAACAACCTTGAGAACATTTTTGCCGTCGAGCGACATCTTTTCCACGGTCGCTGTTCCCTTTCTGTCAACGATACCGTTGTTTTTGTCCTGATAGCTGAAGGAGAATAACAATCCCTCCGCCTTGTCGTTTGCCGCACTCGCGCCCGTGCAGAAGCAGAAGCTGCTGAAAACAAGCATTACTGCGAGTACCGCTGTCAAAATTTTCTTCATTCCTTTTCCTCCTTATGATTGGAATTGAATTTTATCCGTGCGCTGTTCTTTGCCACAAAACGCACAAATTGGATGAAACAAGTTTACCATAAATCTGCAAATATGTCAATACAAAGGATGAAAACTTGTAAATTTTCTACATAACCTATTTATTTCCGCTCTCTTTTGTGATAAAATACCCTTGAAAACGGTAAAACAATACAAACACAGAGGAATTCAATGACAACAACCGAAGAAAAGTGGGAAAAGCTCCTGCAGATAAAAACCGACGGCAGAGACGACACAATTGCTGACGAATATCACTATCCCTACGAGCCCACGCCCTACAGTGTCCTTGAAAGACTGGCAGACAGCGGCTATATCCGAAAAGGGGACAGAGTGCTGGACTACGGCTGCGGAAAGGGCAGAGTCGACTTCTTTCTCGCCCACACAGCGGGAGCGGAGACTGTCGGAATAGAGTACGACGAGCGGATATATAAAAGCGCACTTCTGAACAAGTCCACCGCAAGGGACGGAGCAAATACCGAATTTATTCTTGCGCGTGCAGAGGAGTATGAGGTGCCGCATAATATAACGGGATGTTATTTCTTTAACCCATTTTCCGCAGAGATACTTCACGGAGTAATGGCAAAAATAACGCAGTCCTACTACGAAGCACCGAGACGGATTTACCTGTTCTTTTATTACCCATCAGATGAATATGTTTCATATCTTATGACCTCGGACGCACCGGAATTCGTAGAGGAAATTTCCTGTAACGACCTCTTTCCCGCAAAGGACACAAGAGAGCGGATTCTGATTTTTTGTCTGCCGTAAAGCAAGGAGAATCAAAATGAAAACAAGAAGGGTTACGGTTCTGCCGTACAGCAAGCAATGGCAAACCGCATTTGAAGATATAAAAAAGGAAATATCCTCGGCACTGGGCGAGCTTTGTATTGCAATCGAGCACGTCGGAAGCACATCCGTCGAGGGACTCTGCGCAAAGCCGTGCATTGATATAGACGTGGTAATTGAGGATTATTCCGTGCTTGAAAATGTCAAGGAAGCCCTTGCAAAAGCAGGCTATATCCACGAGGGAAATCTCGGTATAGAGGGCAGGGAAGCCTTCGATTATTCCGACAAGCCACACCTTTTTAAGCATCATCTTTATGTGTGCCCGAAAAGCTCCCGTGAGCTTCACCGCCATATCGCCTTCAGAGACTTTCTCAGAAGCAACCCCGAGGCAATGAAAAAATACGGCGAAGTGAAAACCGAGGCGGCACGGCTTTACCCCGATGATATAGATAAATACATACAGCACAAATCCCCGTGCATAAACGAGCTTTACCGTGCCTGCGGACTTGTAGAATAAAATCCCGTGGAAGGCACCGAAACAAATAAGGTACTTAAAAACACAAGCGAAGTCGATAAAATTATCCTCGGTACGACGGAAAACGGAAGCATTCCTTCCGTTGTTGACCCTGAGAAAATACGAATGTATAAAAAGGTGGTATATGAATTATGGAAAAATACGGTAAACTGTTGAAAAAAGGAATCATCCCCGTGGTTTGCCCCGAAAGCAAGGACGAGCTGGACACTATCATCAAAGCCTTGTTTTTGTCGGAAACCGAGGTTCTGGAAATTACCTTGAGAAATTCATTCGCATTTGAATCCATTTCTTATATCAAGAAAAGCTGTCCCGAATTAACGGTCGGTGCAGGAACGGTAAATTCGGCAGATACCTTAAAAAGAGCAATTGAAACAGGTGCGGATTTCCTTGTTTCGCCCGGTTTTCTTGACGAATTGCACGAGGAAGCCAAAAAAGCAAATATCCCCTTTTTGCCCGGCGCTTCAACTCCGGGCGAGATTCTGAAAATGTCCTCGATGGGATATAAAATTCTGAAATTCTTCCCCGCTGAATGCTCGGGCGGAACAAAGGCATTAAGCTTATATAAAGGAGCCTTTTCGGGCGTGTCATTTGTTCCTACGGGAGGAATTACGCTTGAAAATGTTGAGAGCTATTTAAAATTGGATAATGTCCTTGCGTGCGGCGGCAGCTTTATGCTCCCGAAGGATATGCTGAAAAGCGGAGATGCAGAGGGCATAAAGGAAATTATAAAGCAGTGTGAAAGGAAATGAAATTATGAAAACAGTAGGCTTTGGTGATTTTCTTATACATTTCAGCCCGATAGGTGACGAGCGCTTTGCTCAGTCTGAGTATATGCAAATGAGCTTTACCGGTGCTGAGGCAAATGTCTGTGCGGCGCTTTCTTACTGGGGTGAGCAGACAAAATTTGTTACAAGGCTTCCCGAGCACGCCCTTGCCAAAAAAGGCGTCAGCTTTTTAAGAAGCTTCGGAATTGATACGGAAAATATATCTTACGGTGACGGAAGAATGGGCGTATATTATCTTGAAAACGGAAGATTTTTAAGGTCCTCCTCTGTAATATACGACCGTGACGGAAGCGTATTCACAGCCTCGGGCTACGATGATTATGACTGGGATGCCATATTTAATGACGCCGATGTTTTTTATGTAAGCGGAATCACTCCCGCGCTTTCTGAAAGCCTTTTCGAAACGGTAAAAAGGGCAATGGCAGAAGCAAAAAGCAGAAGCATAAGGGTATTTTTTGATATAAATTACCGTCCCAAGCTTGCAACTCCGATTGAATATTATGATATAATCAAGGAATTGTTGCCGTATATCTCGTATCTCATAGGAAACGAAGAGCATTTGAAAATGATTTTCGGCATTTCCTCCGAGTACGGTGAAAACGAGCCCGAAAGGCGACTTTCCGATATTATTGCAAAAGTAAGAGAAAAAACAGAAATCGAACATATTGCGGTAACCGTAAGAAGGACAATTTCCGCAAGCGAGGCTCTTGTGTATGCCGCCTTCTCTTCGGGAAAGGATTTCGCAATCAGCCCGCAGATCAGAACAGGCGTTGTAGACCGTGTCGGTAGCGGTGATGCCTTTTCCGCGGGATTGATATATGCGACCGTCAACGGATACTGTATCGACAAAGCAATTCGTTTTGCTTCGGCATCGGGTGCCCTTAAGCATACCGTCACGAAGGATATAAATTTTGCTTCCGTTGAAGAAATACAGGACATTATGAATCAGGCTGTAAATGATGTCAGACGGTAAATCTTATATGACCCTCCGCTGAAAATCGAATATCCGTACAGATTTCCCACGAAATAAAAGTCAAAGCCGTTCCATCGGAACGGCTTTTTGCATTCATCGGCAAGCAAAGACGAGAGAGAAGGATGACTTTACCGCCTTTTATTTGTTCGCCCTTTTCCTTCTTTTGCATTCGCGCTCGGCACGAATCTGTGCCTTGGTCTGCTCGATTTCCTCCCGCGTTTTCATCTGAGGGATAAACTTCGTGGCAAACATACCTCTGTCACGCCCTATAATGTAAAAATACCCGATAACGGAAAACACAACCGCACCGATAAGATTTACAAGCAAATCCTTCATGGTATCGTAAATACCGATATCAAGATAGCCGCCGTTTATCGTGTAGGGAAGAGTCCCGTCGGAAAAATAAAGCACGGTTTTGTCGATGCCACGCATAACAACGGGATCGTTGATTCCCTCGGGATGAAGCTTTACAGAGGAAATTGCGGTGACGATTTTGTCCTTCTGCATATCGGAAAGCGTGAAAAAGTCCATACCGAATTCAAAGAATTCCCACAGTACGCCTACAGTCATGGAAAAGCAGAACGCCACAAACGCAACGAACAGCGGTGAAAGGCTGATGTGAAACCGTGGGGAATTGTTGAGTATATCAATCATAGCAAAGCCGATTGCCGCCATAAGAAATCCGTTTATGGTGTGAAGCATCGTGTCCCACCAGGGGATAAAGGTGTAAAAGCTTCCGATTTCGCCGAGTATTTCCGCCGAGAATATAAAAAGAAGAATTATAACCTGAAGCTCCGGTGTAAGCTTTACACGGAATGTTCTGTCAATAAAGGCGGGAATATAGAAAAGAGCAAGCGTCAGAGCACAGAGGAATACCGAATAGTAGTCCGCTCTTATAAAGCGTATAATCATTATTACCGTCACAATAAATGAAAGCACCGAATGCACAATGCCCTTTCGTCTGCGTGTGCTTTTCGTCAAAGAAATCCCCCCTTTTTGTATGTATATTTATTATACCTTATTTTAAGAACACCGAAAAGAGGTCTTGTTAAACTTAAACGGAATATATTTTAGCCGTATTTCAACAAAAGTTTCCCCGACTCACAAAAAATGAGTCGGGCATTTAACAGGCTGTTAAATTTTGGGAATTTCAAGATTTGCACTGCCTTCTTCAATGGACTGTGCCGCAATAACACCGGGAAGGGAAATCTTAATGGCAAAGTCAACATCAAGCTTTGGCTTCTTGTCCTCGATAATACAGCTTATAAAGTCTGAAATCACCTTGAAGTCCGCACCGCCGTGACCGCCGCCACCGCTGAAGCTTGACATGGTTACGGGAATGTCCACCTTGCAGTCCATGCTTCCGGGAATATCCGAGAAGCTTGCGTGGGAGTGGGCATCGTTAAGGCTCTTTGTCGGGTCTGTCATAATTGAGCCTCTTGTACCGAGAATTCTGAAGTTGTGGTCAAAGCCGGTAAATGAGCCGAAGCTTATGAGAATTCTTATCATCGCACCCTTTTTTGTTTTGAAAAGAGCAACCGCATTATCATCTCTCGTAACATACGGGTTATAGACTACATCCGACTTGATTGCGGACACGCTTACACATTCGTCATCGAGAATGTAAAGAAGCGGACCTAAGTTGTGTGTAAGATACTTTATTGAAGGATTGAAGCTTCTCCAATGCTCGGGCGGATAATTTTCCGGCTTTAAGTCTCTGTAGTCCACGGAGTGAAGATATTCGGATTCAGCATAAATAGCCTCGCCGAATTTGCCCTCGTCAGCCATAGCCTTCCAGGCCTCTATAAAGCCCCAATAGCAGCAGTTCTCCGCAACCATATACTTGACCTCGGGATGTGCCAGAACGGCTTCCTTGAGGATTTTAGCCTCTTCTACGGAGTTTACCGCAGGAATTTCCGAAAGAACGTGCTTTCCCGCCTCCAGAGCCTTTACGACAAAGGGAACGTGGCATATTGCATCAGTTGCAACGAATACCGCATCAATGTCGGCATTCTTCAGCATTTCGTCGTAGTCAGCGTAGCATTCAAGGTCGGAAATACCCTTTTCACCCCTGAAAAGCTCCTCTGCCTTTTTAAGCTCCCCGGGCTTTATATCGCAAACGGCACAAAGCTTGAAATGGGGATTGCCGAGAGCCTCCTTCATAACGCCTCTGCCACGGCTGTTGACGCCGACGGCACCGAATTTTATAATATCCATATCGAATCTCGCTTTCGTTTTTTATTTATAATAACACAGAGGAACGCATATTGGAATGGAAAAATTCCGTATTTTGCCGTAAAATATCCCTTTTATATTGACATTTTGCATATTTTGTGCAATAATAATTCCGAGGTGATGACCGTGAGCGCAAGTATATGCAGATTTATGTCCTCCAAGGACTCGGGACTCGGGATAAAGGCGGTGAACTTTGTTCTCGAAACAGAGCTTAAAAAGCTGAAGCAGCCCTTTTTCAGACCCATTTACGCAATGCACATAGTGACAAGAGGAAGCGGCTTTTTCAAGTGCGAGGGCGAATGCACCGAAATAAAGAAGGGAAGCCTCTTTATAGCCTTCCCCGGGAAATTCTTCGAGCTTTGCGGAAGCGACGACCTTGAATATGTCTACATCAGCTTCACGGGAGACAGCGCGGAAGCAATTCTCACACAGTCGGGCGTTGAAAAGGGAAAATACGTCTACGGTGATTTCGGTCACCTTATAAATATATGGCTTGAATCCCTTCGCAGAATGGAAGCCCACAACGCAGAAACAGTTACTCTCGGAGTGCTTTTCCAGACTCTTTCCTACATTCGCACAAGCGACGGGGGAGAAGGCACAAAGCCCGAAAGCGTAGTCGACAGCATAGTGGAATACGTTAACTGCCATTACGACAATGCAGACCTGTGCCTTCGCTATGTTGCAGGCATATTCAACTACACGGGCAAATACATCTCGGATATTTTCAAAAAGCGGACGGGGACGGGCTTTTGCGAATATGTCAACAATCTTCGCATCAAAAAAGCGGCAAGTCTTATGGAGGACGGTGCAAGAGCGGATGTTTCGGGTATTTCCGCACAGTGCGGATTTTCCGATCCTCTTTATTTCTCGAAGGTGTTCAAGACCAAAACGGGAATGTCCCCCACGGAGTATATGAAAAGGAATAAAAAATAGAATCAAAAATTTACGGAGTCCGACAGATTGAGGTCAGACTCCGTTTTGCTTTATTTCGTCTTGTATTCAAAAATCACACAGCTCCTCTTTTCGGGAAGCTCAATCTCAAGCCTTGAGGCTGCACAAAGGCTGAATTTCTCACCGCTGTTGAGGTTTTCAACATCAAGAACAGCACTCTTTGCAACACCGCCAAGCTCTATTTTTACGCTTTCAAAGGGAGATTCCTCTCGTCTGAACGCAAGCACAATGCCGTTTCCGCACTCACTGTCGTGGTACTGGAATATCGACCATCCCGCACTGTCGTAAGCGGAGCAGCCGTGATTGTAGAAGTCGCAGGAGTAATATTTCCTTATACGCAAATACTCGTCCGTGCGCTTCTTGAGCCACTTTAGGTCGTCCTCGCTCATCTCCTGGAAGATGGCGTTGTAGCAGGCAACACCGAAGCTTGCCGAATATGCCGCTCTGAAGTTGTAGTCGTCGCACTTGACCTTTGTTGTACAGCCCGTATACGGCAGATAGTGGGAAGCACCGCAGTTGTGCGCCTGATAAACCTCACCGTTGGAATTGAACGCGCACTGATAGTCACTTCTGAAAAACGCCACCGAGCGGCGTAGTGTTTCGATATCGAATCTTCTGCCACCACTGGAGCAGTTGTCTATAAGCAGATGAGGATACTTCTCGCGAAGGTCGTCCCATAACTTATACATACCGCAAATGTGCTTGATTTCGGAAATGCCCTTTCTGTCCTCGGCATCGGTGTTTGCAAAAAGAATGTTGAGGTCGGTGTTGAAATCCTGTCTGTAGCAGGACATACCGTAGTCTTTGATGTAGTCTGAAAGAATATCAAAAATATAATTTCTCGCCTCGTCCATACCATAGTTTATAATAAAATCGCTTTCCGATTTTTTGAAGAAATATTCGGGATGCTCCTTTACAATGGGGGCGTTGATTGTAACTCTTTCCGGCTCAAACCAGAGCATCATATTAAGCCCCGCTTGGTTTGCCGCTTTTCTTACTTCCTCGAGATTATCGGGGTGTATATTCTTGTTTACAACCCATTCTCCCGTATACTTAAACCAGTCGCCGTCGTAAGGGGTATCACAGTTTTTGCATTTGCCGTACCAGCCTGCATCAATCCACAAGTCCTCAAGCTTTATGTCGTGAGCCTTAAGGTCACCTATTCTTTTTACCATTCTGTCCGAGGTAAGACCGCCCCAGAGCTCAAAGGCGAAAAGACCGTCTCTGTTGCTCTTGCCGCCGCTTCTGTGGGAGAAATGCTTCTTTATAAGCCGTCTGAACTTGTTTCCGCTGTCTATGCCGTCAGATTCCGTGTCGTATTCCATAATGAGAATTGAGGATGTACGCACCCTTTCGCCGGGAACAAGATAGAAATTCGTCTTATTCTGAAGTCCCGTCTTTACGGAAAGAGTGGCTTCATTTTTTGCATAGGTGAAATCCGCCTTCCATCCGCCCGTCCAGCCTATTGCGAAAACATAGCCGCAATTCTGACAGTCAAAGGTGAAAAAGGGCATAGTGCCGTCACTTGAACGGCCCGTCGTGTTATTGAAGCTGTGAGTAAGGCTGTCCCAATAGGAGAAGTAATTCTTATGAAGCTTTAATTCCTCCGCACTCTGATCGTCCGTGAAGTTGTAAAGATGTCCCGGAATCATACCCTTTTGCCAGATAACGCAGGGCGAATCCTTTTCGGCAAGATGTCCCACCTTGAATTTTTCCTTCGGGTAGCCGATGTCAAACACAACATCACAATCGAGAATATCGGAAATAACCCTTGTGTTTTCCGTGCCCGTGTTTTCAAAATAAACAACCCACTCTGCGGCACCGTATTCGGAATATTCACGGCGGATGCAGTTTACCGTAAGATTTTCATCAACCTTGTGAACGCCGTCAGCGGTGAATACCCTTCTCTCACCGTCATATGTAAAGCTGAAGCCTGTCTTAATCATATCCGTCACCCTTATTGTCCGTTCTTTTCTTTTTCCATAATGGCGATAACTCTGTCCCGAGCCTCAAGCATCGCCTTTTTCCACTCGTCGGAATTTACAAACGCCTTGTCGTCACCCGCAAGAACACGCTTGATTTTTTCGGGAGTGTTGTTGTGTGCCGCGTGATTTCCGAGATAAATGTCAACGGGCATTTCGGAAAGCCTTTCCTGCACCGTAAGGAATTCGTCCCTGTAGGAGTAGGGGAGATTATACTCATCAATAAAAGCCTTGTTCATTGTGTTGATACCCATACCTCCGTGAAGTGCGGCTCTGTAGGTTTCCTTGCCGTCGGTTACATCAAAGAAATATGTCATGGCACCGGGAGTGTGACCGGGCGTGAGAACAGCCGTGATTTCCGTGTTGCCGAGCTTTATTTTGTCGCCGTCCTTCAGCTTTACGTCAGCCTCGAAGGGAATAAGCGGAATGTCAAGCTCCTTTGACCAGGAGAGGGGAAGAACACCGTTTATGTAGTCCTTGTCGGGCTCACCGATAAACGTTGTGCATCCGAACATTTCCTTCATAGCCTTGCCCGCACCCATATGGTCAATGTGTCCGTGAGTGTGAAGAACGTATTTTACGTTTCTCGGGTCAAGTCCCATAAGGTGCATATTGTGAAGCACAATAAACAGCGAATGCTGATAGCCCGAATCAAGCATAATAAGACCGTCGCCCGTGTCGATTATGTGCGTGGATGCGGGAAGTGTTCCCACAAAGTAAAGATTTCCGAAAACTCTGCAAGGCTCAAGATAGCCCTGACAGGGTGTCATATCGATTCCCATAATAAATTCCTCCGTGTATAAAAATTATAATACGCATATTGCCACAAGCGACAAAAGACCGCCCGCAATACCGATAAACTGCCTTTTTGAAAGCTTCTCCTTAAACAGCAGTACCGCAACAAGGCTTGTAAATATAATCGCCGTTCCATTTACCGCAGGGAAGAAAAGCTGGCTCGGAAGCAAACCCGAAAGCTTGAGATTCAGCACATTCATTGTGAAAATGCAAATACCGCTGATTGCGGAAAGGATAAAATGCTTCGCCCCGAATTTCGTTTCGGTTTTCTTTGTATACCCCATAACGGTTGCAAACAGAAACGAAACCGTAAAGGACACAAAAAGGAAGGGAAACAGCTCAGCCTTATGCTCCGAGCTCTGGTGTATCTTCTGAATAACACCGATAATTCCCTGAAACAGAAAGGCAAGCATACAAAGAAGAAGCCATCCCTTGCCGATTGATGTGCCTTCATCCTTTTTTGCGGAAAGATAAATAAAGAATATCAGCACCGCCATAGCAACAAGCTTTAACGGTCTGAACTCCTCAAGCCCCATAACAACACCCGAGAGGGTAGGGATAATCATTGAGGATGTGGTGATAAGTATCGTAATGTGAGTAGGCCCCTTTGCGAGAGCGAGTGTTCTGTAGAAATTTGAAAGAAGCGTAACCGTCCCGAAAAGCACACCCAGAATCACCGTGTAAAGCGAAATGCTTCCGCCGAGCGTCATTGCACCGAAAAGAGCAATGCAGATAATGTAGCTCAGCGCATTGTACCTGTATACATCAGTCCTGCCCGAAAGCATAGTCTTGCTGACTCTGGACATAAGGCTGTTGTTAAGCACCATTGACGTGATTGACGTCACAAGAAGTAAGTAGTTCATTTTTTCTCCGTAGCGAATTTATTTGTTTTTGTAAAGCGAAAGATTTGCGAAAAATACGGGCAAAACATCCGTGTAAATCACCTTTTTCGGAGTGCTCTTTCCGAGAAGATACATCACAAGCTCCTCAAAGGCAAGCCTTGACTGATTCTCAAAGCTCTGACAAAGCGTCGCAAACACAACACCCTTTTCGATATACCGCGAAACCGAATCGTTAACGTCCGAGCACACAAGCGAAATATCAAGCCCCGACCTTTCAAGAGCCTCGCATAAAACAGAGCTGTTACCGCTGGAGATGTACATTCCGTCCGTGTCTTTGCCGTATTTTTCAAGAATATCATCAATTTCCGAGGAAAGAATGTCGTCGCTGTCCTTCATATCAAGGTCGCCGATTATATGAAGCCCAAGCTTTTTTGCACAATCGCAGAAGGCAGAAAGGGTACGGCTGTGAACGGAGCTTGTTCTGTCGCCCGTAAAGACAAACACATTCTTCCTTTTACTGTAATGCAGCCTCTCGTAAAGAAGCTGTGCCGCAAGATTTCCCGCAAGAGCCTCATCGTGCTTTGAGGAAAACAGATGCTCCGTGTCCTCGCAGACATTCTGCATAAATACAACATTGGGATTTACCGCAGAAAACTCATTTATAAGCTCACGGCAGGAGCTGCTTCCGAAGCCGGAGAGAATCACGCCGTCAAAGTCCTTGAATTCAAAAAGCTCCTCACGGCAGTCCTTTGCGCTCTTTTCCTTGGCGTTAACCGTTCTGACGGTGTATTCTATCTTGTAATCCTTCAATCTGTCAAAGCCAAGCTCAATGCCCTTCAGAAGTCCGTCCCGAACGTGAGCCGCCTTATAAACCACAAGAATGCCGATTCGTATGGTTTTCATGGAAAGCCTTGAAGCAAGCTTGTTCGGACTGAATCCCCGTTTCTGTGCCGTTTCAAGAATAAGCCGTCTCTTTTCCTCGGCGACATTCGCATTGGGATTAAAGGCACGGCTGACCATAGACGGGGACAGCGAAAGCTCCTTGGCGATGGTATATATCGTTACTTTTTCCTTTATGACGGGAGACCTCCTTTGCATTGAAATTGAAACTGCAATCGGTTGCAATGCGCTGTGGAGCATTATAACATAAATTTTGGGAAATGTCAAGAGGGAAATGGAAATGAAAAATGTATAATGCACAATCAAGACTGCTTCGCAGTCTTTTGAAGAATCCTGCGGATTCTTCTTTGTGAGATGATGCAACAAATTTTTTGGGGGTATCGGTGCGTTGCACCGAAATGCAAAATTGGAATTTGTCGGTGTGGTTGCGGGTACGGATTGTAGGGCGCGACGACGAAGACCGCTTGCGGTCTTTTGCGCGCCGTTACCTTGTCGTTTTCGCACACCTCGGCTTAACGAAATACATTTCAACATATAATTGGATTTGTGCACCCTCAAGCAATCGTGCAAATTGCTACCATTGCAATTCCTGCCACGGCGTGCCGAGGTTGAAGAATTCGGAGAATTCTTTAAAGATTGCAAGCAATCTTTGTCGTCACGCCCTACATTGTTGCGGTGCGTCTCCCCGACAACCCCAAATTTAATTAAATGAGGTTGCAAAGCAATCAACATCAATTATGCATTATGCATTATGAATTATGAATTAAATTGTGCATTGTGAATTGTGCATTGCGCATTAAAAAAAGAGGAAGCCCTCGCTCCCTCAATGTTATGTATATTTTTGCAGTCAGACAACCATAAAAACAGTTCCCGCCGTAATCAAAGCCGCTCCGATTGCCGTCTTCCACGTAAATGCCTCGTGAAGGAAAACCGCCGCAAGAATCAAAGTGAGGACAATGCTCATCTTGTCTATCGGTACAACCTTCGATACCTCACCGAGCTGAATCGCACGGTAGTAGCATAGCCACGAGGCTCCCGTCGCAAGTCCCGAAAGAATCAGGAAAATCCAGCTTTTTGTGCTTATTGATGAAATGCCGTTGTGCGCTCCGCTGATGAAAACCATTCCCCACGCCATTATAAGCACCACTACGGTTCGTATCGCCGTAGCAAGCGTTGAGTTTACGTCGGATATACCGATTTTCGCAAGTATTGACGTAAGAGCCGCAAAAACGGATGAAAGAATTGCAAGTATAAGCCACATAATTTTTTACCCTCTGAATATTTTTATTATTATTCCCCGCCCAAAAGAATGTCAATGCAGGCGTAAAGAGTTTCCTCGTCCATGCTCCCGGGCATATATCCGAGAACATAGCCGTCGGAATCAATAAAGAATGTGTTCGGGAATGAATTTATGCCGTAAACGGATGCCGCATAAACCTCTGTGTCGCGGTAAACGGGGAAGGTATAGCCGTAATCCTCTATGAATTTGTCAACGCTTTCGTGAGTGTCGTTTATTCCGTCGGTGGGGTTAATCATCATGAATTCTATTCTGTCGCCGTACTCCCTGTACGCCTTTTCGAAATGAGGCATTTCCTTTTTACAGGGTCCGCACCAGGTTGCCCAGAAGTTTATGATTATGGGCTTGCCGATTTTATCTGTGAATTTCACTTCGTTTCCGTCGTTGTCATATACCACAAACTCGGGTGCACGGGGCATTTGCGTATTCTCAGAAGGCTCGGACTCTGAAGGCTCGTTGCTTTCCGATGGACTTTCCGATGGACTTTCCGATGTAGCCTCGGATGCGGTACCGCTTACCTTGTCCTTGTTCTGAGCAATGTCCTCAACAAGCTTTTCCGCCGCTTCGCTTTTTCTTCCGTCCGAAAGCTTTCCGTAAAGAGTATTTGCCGCAAAGACTATAAGAACAAGCACCGTAAATCCGAGAATCAGTGCCCGGAAGCCTTTGCCTGAGCTTTTGTTACCGTTGTTATCCATATATATCTCCTTATAGAATTTTAATTAAACAGAGAACACCGAAAGAAGCCTCTGAAGCAATCCGAAAATCATGGAAATTCCAACGATTATAAGGAAAATTCCGCAGACTCTGTTGATAATCGTGTAATGTCTTTTAATGATATTGAATGTCCCCTTGAGCTTGTCAATAAGCATCGCCGAAACAAGGAAAGGAATTCCGATTCCGAGGGAATACATCAGAAGCAAAAGCACACCCCTGAGCACCGTTCCCGAGCTTGAGGCAAGAGCAAGTGCACTTCCGAGAAACACACCTACGCAAGGAGTAAGGCTGACGGAGAACACCATACCGAATAGAAACGCCGAAGCGATACCGGTAACACTGACCGTTTTTGTGCTCCCCTTGAGAAAAGGCAATTTTATTATGTCAAGGTATGAAAGCCCGAAAATAATAACGATAAGACCGCAGATGATATTCAGTATTCCGCTTCTGCCAACTGCCGCTCCGATTGAGCCGAATGCAAGCCCGAGAAGGCAGAACACAACGGTGAATCCGAAAACAAAGGCGAGCGCACGGGAGAAGGTTTTTGCTCTTTTTCCGTCTCCGCCCGCAAAGTATGAAACGTATATCGGAAGCATAGGCAGCATACACGGTGAAATGAAGGAGATTATTCCTTCGAGAAAGGTGAGAAGGTAGTCCATTTTTCGCTCCTTTGCAAAGCTCTTTATCATATAATACCAGATTACGGCGGTAAAATCCGTAACACAGTCACAATTATAGCATTTTTTGTAAGAATTTGCAATAGCAAAATAAAAAAGGTGAGACTTAATCTCACCTCTTTAATAGCTTTAATTGAATCAATAGTTTTCTTCACGAAGCTCGAAGTAGCTCTGAGGATGTGCGCAAACGGGGCAGAGCTCGGGAGCCTTTGTGCCAACAACGATGTGACCGCAGTTACGGCATTCCCATACCTTGATTTCGCTCTTTTCGAATACCTTTGCTGTTTCAACATTTGTGAGAAGCTTTCTGTATCTTTCCTCGTGTGTCTTTTCGATTTCGGCAACCATTCTGAACTTCTTTGCAAGCTCTGTGAAGCCTTCCTTTTCGGCAACATCGGCAAAGCCCTTGTACATATCTGTCCATTCGTAGTTTTCGCCCTCAGCGGCGTGGAGAAGGTTTTCAGCTGTGTCACCGAGACCGCCGAGCTCCTTGAACCACATCTTTGCGTGTTCCTTTTCGTTGTCTGCTGTCTTCTGGAAAATAGCGGAAATCTGCTCGAAGCCTTCCTTCTTTGCCTTGGAAGCGAAGTATGTGTACTTGTTTCTTGCCATGGATTCGCCTGCGAATGCAGCCTCGAGGTTCTTTTCTGTCTGTGTGCCCGCATACTTGTTGGTAGATGCGATTTCCTCAAGCTTGTCGCCTGTTACCTTGCACTTGGGGCAAACAGCAACCTCGCCATCCTGAACCTCAAAAATTTCTCCGCAAACCTTGCACTTGTACTTTTTCATAATAATTCTCCTTTACACAAGTAATGTTAAATTTAACTTTGATATCCAAATTCTACCACATTCTTCAAAAAAATAAAGCACTAAAATTTACTTATTTGTTAAAACATAATTATTTTACCCCCAAAACGAATTTTTATACAAAAAACTCGGTCACCCTAAAAGGAGTGACCGAGCTTTTCATTTGTCTTTATCTCACAACTCGCTCAAAGCACTCTTGATTGTGCATTGTGAATTGTGCATTGTGAATTTTACTTTATGTCTTCCCATTTGTTTTCATAACCCTTACTGTCGAGGTAGTAGTTATGAGTAATGGTAGCCTCAAGCACGTCAACATAGTACCACTTGTCGCCTTCGAGGTCGTTGAAGGGGTTAACCTTGAGGGACTTAACGTAGGACTCAACCGGCTTTCTACCGAGGATGATGTTCATTACCTTCATAACCTCGGCACGGGTAATCTGATTTTCAGGTCTCATTGTGCCGTCCTCGTAGCCGTTAAGGAAGCCTGCGGAGTAAAGCGCCATAATGTCATCGAATGCCCAGTGTCCCTCTTCAAGGTCGGGGAATATATTCTTCGCCTTGGAATCGGGAAGGCTTGTAAATCTGCGGATAAGTGCCGCAAACTCAGCTCTTGTAAGGTTGTTGGTAGGTCTGAAGTCTCCCTCGGGATAGCCGAGAATTACCTTTTCCTTAGCCATATATTCGATTTCCGTTACAGACCAGCGATCCTTTTCAACATCGGGGAATACCTTACCTGTTGTCGTGAAGGGCTCGTCATACTGCTTGTTCTTTACTCTGTAGAGAATTGCCGCCATTTCCTCACGGGTGATGTGTCCGTCAGCCTGAACCGAGCCGTCGGGGTAACCGTTGATGTAGGAAATGTGAGTGGGATGCTCGTAGCCGAAGTAGTCCTTGGTGTACTTTCTGGAAGGCGTAAGCTCACCGCCGCCACCTACCTGAGTGGGCACATTGTAGTTGTATGTACCTACCTCACCGTAAACCGCGTTGTGACAGTCAAGAGGTCTGTCGTCACGGCAGGAAATACAGGTGGGAGTTCCGTTACCGTCGCAGGGGCTGAAGTAAACCGTCTTTACAGTTACCTGCTTTGTAAGCTTCAATTCCTCACCCTTGTAAATCATTCTTGAAGGATTGTCGGGGTCAGAGGGATCACTGCCGTTAAGTGTGTAGTAAAGAACTATGGACTCGTCATCCTCGTGCTCGTTAATGAGAGTATACTTTGTGTTCTTTGTGTGCTCAATCTTTGTGGGATTTGCAAGATAGAGCGATGTGGGAGGAATTCCAAGATGAACGAAATCAATGTGGAAGGTCTTTTCCGACATCTCAATCTCGTTGCCGTCCTTGTCAAGGAGCTTTGCGTAGATTGTGATTTCCTCCATTGTGTTGTTGACGAAAATGGGAGCGGCATTGTCAAAGATATAGTTGTTTGTTGTAGCCGTCTTGCCGTCAACAGTCTTGTAGGTGTAGTAGTACTGAATCTTCGCATCCTTTGTAAGGGTGAGAAGCTTGATACCCTCGGCATAGGCGCCAGTGTTGAGAACGTGTGCGCTGATTCTGTCAACATCGTAGGGATTTGCAATGTAAACACTGCCGTCAATCTGGCTTGCGGTTTCAATGATGTAGTAGTGGATTGTATTAGAGCTCTTTCTCTCTGTGTCCTCGTTGATAACATAAGCCTTGAAGGACATCGTGTGGTCGATTTCAAGCTCTATGTCTGTGTAACGGTAGTCGGAGGAGTCACCGTTTCTTCTGTAGAAGATAGTGTAGTCCTTGTTCTTAGGTGCTCTCGGGTCGAGCTCAATCATTGTTGAGGGAACTCCGAGTGTTGTGGAGTATGTACCTGAAGGAAGTGTAATAATGGGAGCAAGCGGAACGAAATTGTAAACATAGCTTACAACCGCACTGTAGCTGCCGTCCTTTTCGGAACGCATAAGAAGCACCGCATCCTCTGTAAGCTTGATGCTTTCTGTGGGATCGTACTCTGTCCATTCCTCGTCGGTGTCCAGCTTATAGTAGATTGTGTCGCCGTAGTTTATTGAGTAAAGCTTGATTTCGAGAACAGTGTCCTCGTCGCCCTCAATAACTCTTATTTCCTCGTAAACGCCCGTATCCTTGTCGGGGTAGGGAGGAGCAAGCTGACCTTCCTTGTCGGAGAGAGAGTAAACATAGGTGTTGGGCTGGCTTGTGATTCCGTCAAGCTCTGCATAAAGGTGAAGAATTGCGGGGGAGGAAATCTCACCGTCGTTCTTGTCACCAAGACCCATTGTGCAGTCGGGATCAAGATAAGCATTACCTGTGTTTGTATCAATGTAGAAGTTTTCCGTTTCTGCAACGAATTCGTTTTCGAACTTCTCGTCACCGTCACCGATTTCGTACTTGACCGTGCTGCCCTCAACCGCAGAAACAAGAACTATGGGAAGTCTGTCTCCGCTTGTAGTACCGCTGGGAGCCGCAACGGGGGACTCGGGAGTAACAACATATTCAAAGATACCGATGTCACTCTTAACGCCGAATACGTTTACGGCAACCGCCTTTATAATTGTGTGACCCTTTATGTCGATGGGAGCGCCGTCGTAGGGATATGTGCCCTCTTCACCGGGAACGGGGTCCTTTGTGAATGTACCGTCTGTGCTGATTGTGTAGTAAATCTGTGTACCCTCGGGAATGGGAAGGAACTTTGTTGTGTAGCCGTCCTCACCGATTTCGTGGGTGTAAGAGCCGGGAGTAAGAGTTGTGATGGGCTTTATGGGCTTCTTTGTTACAATGTCGTAGGAGTGAGTAACAACATTGGAGTAGCTAGTGCCGTCCTTGAGTACAACTGCGGAAACCGTGGTGTACTTGCTGATAAGGATTGTAGCGGAGTCACTGTCGTCACTCGCCTTGATTCTTGTCTTACTTGTTATGGGGTCTGAGCCGTCAAGAGTATAGTAAAGGTCGTATCTTTCCGTGGTTTCCTTTGTGCTCTCGGGAGAGAAGATTGTAACCTTGTCGGAGTTTGTAAACTGTGTGGACTCGGGCGCGAACTCGGGTGCGAGAGGCTTTATTTTGTATGTGAATACATAAGCCTCACCCTTGTTGCCCTTGGGGTCAACCGCTCTTGCGAGAATTTCCGTGTCGGCATCAATAACAAGAACATCCTTGTATGTCTGCCACTTCTTACCGCCGTCAACACTGTACTGAACCGTGTTTTCGGGGTTGTAGGGAGTAAGAGTTACGTTTACGCTTCCCTCATATACACCGGAGGGATAGAAGGCATCAACGCCGTAGTCGTCCTCGATATTAAAGATATAATAATAGGAGGAAATATCTCCGTAAACACCGTCATACTTTGCAACAGCTCTGAGAGTTGTGTCTCTGTAAAGTGTAAGAGGAATATCGGGATCGTAAAGAATACCGTTTGTTACGGGGTCTGTCTGGTTTGTTGTGTAGTAGATTTCAGCGCCCTTTGTGGCTGTGGAAAGCTTTACGTCAATCTTTTCCGTGTACTCACCGGAGTCGTGGTCGGAAACTACAACATCGGGCTTTATGGAAAGATGGTAAACGGCAACATCACTTATTTCGCCGGTTATCATATTTCTTGTATAAAGTCTTACGGCTTCGGACTTGGTGATTTCAATGCTCTGTGTTGCCTTCTGGAGTGTAACCCACTCGGTGGAGGGATTCTCACCGCCGATATCAAGTGCTTCGTCAACCGCGATATCGGAGAAGGTATAGAAGATTTCGTGGAAGTCTTCTACACTGCCGTAGGGAGTCTTGTTGGAAACAAGAACGCTGTATTCGGAATATTCGTTATATATATTGGGAAGGAGAATTGAAGTATCGTCGTCGTCATAAAGAAGAGGTGCCTTGGGAACAATCTGGTATGTGTACGTAACCGTGTTACTGTCTCTGCCGTCGGAAAGTCTCTTTGCGTAGGCTACTATCTCGGTGGTCTTCTCGATTTCGATGATTTCGCCGTCTGTATACTTGTTAACCGTCTTACCGCCGTCAATTGAATAGTAGATGTCACAGCCGTCCTCAGCCTTGAGGGTAACGTACTGTGTTTCCGTGTACTTACCCGCAATAGGTGTGGGTACGGGCGGATCGGGCTTCAATTTGTCCTTGATTATAATCTGATGATAACCGCCGTTTACGGTATCAAAGAGGAAGGTCTGAGAATATTCGTCGGTGGTGTTCTTTGCGAAAAGCTCAAGAGTGAACTCGTCCGCACCGTCAACGTCAATGAATACCTCTGTGTTACCCGTCTTAAGAGGTGTAAGAGGAAGCTTTGCAAGGTTGTACCACGCGGGAATGGGATTGCCCTCGTCGTCAAGCTCTTCCTCCTCCTGCGGGAGCCATGAGCCTGAGAAGAAGATTGTCGCAAATGCCGCTCTGTAGTCCTTGCCGCCTATCTCCACAATACCTGTGCTTCCGTGCTTGTAGGGGAAGTAGCCGGGCTTTGTGGGAGTGTTTTCAACCTCTTCCTTTTCGCTGCCGCTTCCGACCTCTTCCTTACCGCTTCCGCTCTCGTCAATGTTCTTGTCGGGAACGGTGTAGTCAATGGGGGAGGATGAGTCGTTAACGAATGCAAAGAATGCAGGATCGAAGTATATTTTTACCGTATAGCCGTTAAGGTCATAATGAGGCTCAAGGTGCTTTTCCGCATCCGTCGTACCGTCCGCATTGTAGTCACCCTTGTTGGGCTTGTCTACAGCGAAATAGATTTCAGCGGTGTCGCCCATATAAACAGTACTGAGGTTTGGAGTAACCGTGGGATTGTCACCCTGCGCGTGAAGGTAAACGGTTCTCAGACTCTTTTCCGGGTCCTGAGTCGCGTACATCTCGGAAAACAGGTCTGCATCGTTGTTGTGACCGTGTGCAAAGCCCGAGAAGGTAAATACCGACGACAGCATTACCGCGCTCATCAGGAATGACAGGATTCTTCTTTTTCTCATTTTCAATCTCCTTTGTGTTTGCTTGCTATTGTTTTTATGCCTACAGAGGAATAATCCCCTTCAAAGCATCCGTGATTTTAACATCGGGTGCTTTGAAAGAGAGAGGAGAGTGTCTCCTCATCTCTCATATAGCCTTAAATTTTCTTACTTCATAAGTGCAAGAAGTCTTGCGCACATAACCGCAACCTCTGCTCTTGTAGCGTTGTTCTTGGGGTTAACCTTACCCTCTGCACCCTTGATGATGCCTGCGCCAACCATAGAGCTCATTGCGGGAACAGCATATTCGGTAATGTCGCCCTTGTCTGCGAATTCGTCAAGGGATGTTGTATCTGCAGATTCGGTAATAAAGCCCTTAGCGAGGAATGCACGGTATGCGAGTGTGATAAGATCCTGACGTGTGATTGTGTCCTCGGGTCTGAACTTGTTTTCGTAGCCTGTTGCGATGCCCATAGACTTAGCAACCGCAATTGCACTTGCGTAGTAGGAATCTGCGGGAACGTCATCGAAGTTCTCTGCCACTTCCGCCGTGATTCCGAGCATTCTCACAAGAATGAGGATGAAGTCACCTCTCTTGATGTTGTTTGCGGGAGCGAAGGTTGTAGCGGTTGTACCGTTGATGATGCCCTTGCTCTTGAGCTCGTAAATGGAATCCTTAGCCCATGCGTGATTTCCGAGGTCTGTGAATTCCTCTGTGGGAGCGGGAGTAACAGTACCCTCGTTACCCTGAGCGGGCTGAGCATCCTTGTAGATAGCCGTGAATGTGATGTTAGCCGTAACGATTACGTTTGTGGGGTCGATGAAGGAAGCACCATTGTCTCTTGACCAGCCTGCGAATTCCTTGCCTGCGGGAGCTGTAACCGTGGGAACAGAGCCGGGCTTTGCGTTCTTTTCAACGTTTATTACCGCAGAGCCTGAAGCAATTGTACCTGCACCGATGTCAAATGTTACTGCGTAGTATGTGGGAGCCGAAACAGGAGGAGGAGTTGCGCCTCCGCCACCGCCTCCGCCGCCTCCACCGCCGCCTCCGCCGCCACCGCCGGAGCTGCCTGTTGTGGATGCTGTGTAAATTTCGGAGTATTCACCGGTACCCTTTGCGTTAACAGCCGCAATCTGGAAGTAATATGTCTTACCGGAGGAAAGGCTGCTTATCTTAAGCTCAAGATCCTCGTCAACATCCTTGAATGTCTTACTTGAGGAAAGCTTTGTCTTTGTTGTACCGTACTTTATCTTGTACTGAGTGATTGCGCTGCCGCCGTCATCCTCGGGAGCATCCCACTTAAGAGTGATGGAGCTGTTTGTGGCTGTGGAGGAAATTTCGGTAACAACACCGGGAACTGTGATTTCTTCGTCGTTCTCTTCTTCCTTAGCCTCATTTGTTTTTGCGCTTACAACATCGGAGGCTACGGAGTCACCGATTTCGTTTGTTGCGATAACTGAGAAGTAGTATGTTGTATCATCATCGAGCTCGTCGATTTCGGCTTCAGTCTCGTTTGATGTAGCTTCTTTTGTAAGGGAAGTCTTGCTCTTGCCGTACTTTATTGTGTATTCGGTAATTTCAGCACCGCCATTGTCGGGAGCGGTCCATGTAAGAGTAACGGACTTTTCACCGCCGACAGCCACAACATTCTTAACCTTTGCGGGAACGGTGATTTCTTCCTCTTCTTCCTCGTCATCGTCGTCACCGCCACCGAGTACCTCGTCAAATACCGCAAGGTCGTACTTGTTAACCTTGTTGTCACGGTTGAAGTCACATGCCTCGCTGTAATCACCCTCGGCCATAACCTCGTTGCAGAATTCCTTGTCGTCCTCGGTAACCTCGCCGTCACCGTCAACATCACCGGGGATAAAGTCCTCGTTTGTGATTTCGATGGGATCGTCAAAGTCAACCTTCTTGAGTACAACGGGAACATAGCCGATACCGGAAATTTCAATGTCATACTTGTCGTCCGCAAGAACGGTATTTTCAATTATAAACGTAGGAACCGAGCTGTCGGATGAGCCTACTCTGTGACCGCCCTTGGAAATGTTCGCATTGTTGAGAACGGTGTAAATGGTGTAGCCCTCGTTGTCTCTTGACGTGATGCGAACCTCAATGCCGCTGCTCTTGTATCCGCTGGATGCGGGGCCTGCGAAGTCGGTTACAACATCCATTGTAAGCTGAATTGTAGCGGTCTTGCCCTTTACAGCCTTGTCGCTTGCCTCTGCCGTTTCGGAAGCGGAATCCTCCGCATAGATGTCCTCGCCGTCGATAACACAGTAGGTGTTGTCAAGGTCGTTTGTGGAAAGCGTTACCGAATCACCGGGCTCACCCTCAAAGGTGAGGACGAAAAGGTCTGTAGTACCGGAGAACTCAATGGAGTCATCGGTGCTGATAATACTGGGCATAAGTGTCTTTCTGGAGTTTACAAGTGCCGCGTTGGGAGTATAAAGGAAGCACTTGGGGGGATTGTTCTCACCCTGAAGGAAGGTGATGGATTTATACTTAAGGTCACCGCTGAACTTAAGTGAGGTCTGCACAATGGAAGCGCTGCCCTCGGCACCCTTGACGCTGACCATAATTTTTGCTTCGCCCTCAAGTACATCGGTTCTCTTGTCCGTAACATCGGTAAAGATAATTTCGATGCTGTCTGCGGAAAGCTCTGCCTTTTCCGCGGCACAAACACTGATTGCGGAAAGCATAGTCATAAGTGCGAGAATCGCAGAAAAAATTCTTGTTTTCAATCTCATAAAGAAACCTCCTGATAAAAGATTGTTGAACTTTCGAATGAGTATAATAACACATTTTACAGTTAAACTCATACATAATAAATTATATCATATATTTATATGATATGTCAACAGAAAGTATAAAAATTAATATTTAAATCAAAAAAAAGTAATAATAGATGCATAAAATCAAGCTTTAACTGTGATATAATAACAACAATTGAATTCCGAGGGAAAACTGCGCGACGGAATACCCGAATGATGACAGCGCTCGTTTACACGGAGGACAAAATCGCACGGAAAATATAAAATTTCAAAACGGAGGAAAGCATGACGGAAAGAATAAAAGAGCTTCTTAACGATAAAAATTACACCGAAATTAAAAAACTTCTCGCAGACGAAAACAGCGCGGATATCGCAACGCTTCTGGAGGAGCTTTCCGAGTCGGAAATGACGGTGGTATTCAGGCTTTTGTCAAAGGAATATGCCGCAGAAGCATTTTCCTATATGAGCCCCGATGCAAAATCTCAGCTGATAGACGCCTTTACCAACAGCGAGCTTTCCGCAGTGCTCTCCGAGCTTTACATTGACGATACCGTTGACCTTGTGGAGGAAATGCCCGCAAGCGTTGTAAAGCGAATCCTCGCAAATACCGATCCCGAAACCAGAAGCGAAATCAACAGACTTCTCAAATACCCCTCCGACAGCACGGGAAGCATAATGACAACGGAGTTTGTCACGCTGGGCGAGGAGATGACCACAGAAGAGGCGCTCGAATATCTCCGAAGCTGCGGTGTTGACAAGGAAACCATTTATACCTGCTACGTTACAAGAAAAACAAAGCTCATCGGCGTAGTAACGGTCCGTGATATGCTTGTTGCATCAAAGAGCGCAACTATGGCGGAGATTATGGAAACCAACGTAATTTCCGTATCCGTATACGATACCGCCCTTGAAACCGCAAGAGTATTCGATAAATACGACTTTCTCGCAATACCCGCAGTTGACGATGAAAACAGACTTGTCGGTATAGTAACCGTCGACGACGCCATTGACGTTATGCGAAATGCCGCAAGTGACGACATCTCGGTAATGGCGGCGGTAACACCTACCAAGGGCAGGACATATCTCCGCACAGGTGTATTCGAGCTTGTGCTTGTACGAGTGCCGTGGTTGCTTCTGTTGATGATTTCCTCTGCTCTCACCGGCGGAATCATAACCTCCTTCGAAGCATCCCTCGGAGCAATGCCCATACTTACCGCATATATCCCCATGCTTATGGACACGGGCGGAAATGCGGGTGGTCAGGCATCTGCAACAATTGTGCGAGGCCTTGCACTGGGTGAAATCGCGGGAAGAGACATTCTGCGGATTGTCTGGAAGGAAGCAAGAGTTTCCATTATCTGCGGAATAATACTTTCAATAGCCAACTTTGCAAAAATGCTTCTTATAGACAAAATGCTCCTCGGAAACGAAAGCATAACACTCTCCGTTGCCACCGCAGTGTGTATGACGCTTGCGATAACGGTAATCATCGCAAAGATAGTCGGATGCAGTCTGCCGATAGGCGCAAAGAAGCTCGGACTTGACCCTGCGGTTATGGCGAGTCCCTTTATTACAACTATTGTGGATGCCCTTGCGCTTGTGGCGTACTTCAATATTTCCGTGCGGATTATTGAGGGTATGATGTAAATTCAAAACAAAGAAAAGAACCGAAATGTGGTAATCACAGTTCGGTTCTTGCTTTTTACTTTATTAAGCCTCGGAATTCATCAAAGCGACCATTCCTCATCCTTTTTCGTTCCGAGAATCTCAAGCTTGACGTTAACATCGCCAACATATTTCTTTATACAGCTTTCAAGAGATTCCATTTTTCTGGCATCGTTTTTTACCATTACCGAGGCGAAGGACGGAAGTGCTACCACTACGGTGTCGTTGCCGATACGGTACGCACGGGACTCGGTAAGAAGGGAGCTTAAAAGCTTGTTCTTTTCCTTGATATCCTCAAGAATATCGGGATATGCCGAAAGAGCCTCACGACCTGCTCCGCCGTCTGAAGAAGGCTTGGGTGCGGGAGCAGGCGGTGCGTTTTCCACGGCAGAATCCGCTGTAATATCGGAAGATGCTTCCTCGGGAACAGCCTTGTTTTCGGGAAGGTCGGGAATAAGTCCGTCGTCGGGATTTGCTTTTGCCTCCTTTACGGGAACGGCATTTTCCATATCAAAATCAAAGGGCGGAATATCGTCCGGTATTTCGGGAGGAATATCCGTGTGCTCATTATCAACCGCATATGTGGGAGCAGGTGCTTTTGAAGGCTCTGCCGCGGGCTTTGGAGCGGGAGCTTCCTTTACGGGCTGTGCCGAAGGAGCACCTGCGGATACAACAATATTTCCGCTTGCAATCTTATCCTCAAGCTGTGCAATTCTCGTGTTGAGTGATTCGGGAAGTGTCCAGAGCTTCACATCGCAAAGTCTGATTACGCAGGTTTCAAGAACAGCTCTGCCGGAAAATCCCGTCTTTGTGATTCTGCCCTGAGCATCGTCCAGAATTTCCGTGCTGTATATAAGTCTTTCACGGGTGAACTTCTTTGCGCATTCCGTAAGAGATGCAAGCACATCCGCCGAGCCCTCAACGAATTTTTCGGGGTTGCTCGTATATTTAATCATAAGCATATCACGCACCGCATCCGCACATTCGGAAAGCAGTACGCCCATATCCTTACTTCCGTCAAACGCCTCTGAAATAACCGAAAGAGCACCCGCACAGTCATTATCCGCAACGCAGGACAAAAGCTTCATAACAGGACCTCTGCCGACAACGCCCATAGCCTTTGCGCACATTTCCTCGGTAACGGTTTCCGTCTTGCCGACAAAAAGCTCAAGCATTGAAAGGGCATCACGCATAGCACCGCCCGCAAGCCTTGCTATAAGCATTACGGCACCGTCCGACATAGGGATGTTCTCCGCCTCGCAGATAGTCTTTAAGCGTTTTGCAATATTGTCGGGAGTGATTCTGTGAAAGTCAAATCTCTTACATCTTGAAAGAATTGTGGCGGGAATCTTGTTAAGCTCGGTTGTGGCAAGAATGAACATAGCGTGCTCCGGCGGCTCTTCGAGAGTTTTGAGAAGCGCATTGAACGCACCGGTGGAGAGCATATGAACCTCGTCAATGATGTAAACTCTTCTCTTGAGCTCCGACGGGGGATAGAGTACCTCCTCACGAAGCTCACGGATGTTGTCTACACCGTTGTTTGAAGCCGCATCAATTTCCGCAATGTCAAAGCTCTCAAGAGCCTTTTTGCAGTTTTCGCATTCACCGCAGGGGTCGCCGTCCTTGGGATTCTCACAGCTGACAGCCCTTGCGAGAATCTTCGCACAGGTGGTCTTACCCGTACCACGCGATCCGCAGAACAAATAGGCGTGGGAAACACTGCCTCTTATAATCTCGCCTCGGAGTACGTCCGTAATATGCTCCTGCCCCACAACGTCTTCAAAGACCTGGGGACGCCATTTTCTGTAAAGTGCAATATATGATGACATCTGTTATATCCTTTCGGGATAAATTTATACTCATTTATTATAACATAACATACACAATTTTGCAAGTAAAAAAGCAAGGAATAATATTTTTTGCTATTTTTCATAATAATTTGTACCAAATTTCAGCTGAAATCAAAATAAATCGAAGGAATATTTACAATTTGTTCAACACTATCAAGGGAAAGTGTATTACAATATTATACGAAAAATGAACACACTAACATTTTATTTACAACTGACACCTCGGCTCTTCCAATTTGCGGCAAAAAGGGCGTGGGGTGCTGTTGGTGAGTATTTATTTTGTTAAAAAATATCTATATATAAAACGGAGGTAAAAAACATGGGATGCAAAATTCTCGTAGCAGATGACGATAACAATATCTGCGAGCTTCTTAAAATCTATCTCGAAAACGAAGGCTATGAAGTAGTTACCGCCAACGACGGTGTAAAGGCTATTTCCTCTTTCAAAATTTACGAACCCGACCTCATTCTCCTTGACATTATGATGCCCAGAAAGGATGGCTGGCAGGTTTGCCGTGAAATCCGCGAAATCTCCTCCAAGCCTATCATTATGGTAACAGCAAGAGGCGAAGTATTCGACAAGGTGCTCGGTCTTGAGCTCGGTGCGGACGACTTTATCACAAAGCCCTTCGATACCAAGGAGGTTGCCGCTCGTGTTAAGGCTGTTCTCAGAAGATACTCAGGTCACGACAACGACGACAGCGAGGTTATAAGATTCGACAACCTCGAAATCAGCCTTCAGAAGTATGAGCTTAAGCTTGCGGGCAAGGTAGTTGATATTCCCCCCAAGGAACTCGAGCTTCTCTACTTCCTCACCTCCAACTACAACAGAGTATTCACCCGTGACCAGCTTCTCGACAAGGTTTGGGGCTTCGATTATCTCGGCGACTCCAGAACCGTTGACGTTCACGTAAAGAGACTCCGTGAAAAGCTTGAAGGCAAGTCCGACAAGTGGACACTCAAGACTGTTTGGGGCGTAGGCTATAAGTTTGAGCTTCTTCAGCAGTAAAATCAAAATCGGAGATTTTGATTTTTGAAGAATTACGCAGGGCGTAATTCTTCCTCACAATTCAGATTACTGATTAATCGGAGATTTTGATTTTTGAAGATATATTCACGGAATATATCCTCCTCAAAAATGAATTGTATACCGTAAAAGTCGCAGGCTTCGGCTTGCGTCTTTTTTTAACAAAAATAAAAGGATACCACGGAATATGGTATCCTTCCTTCGTTTAATCTTCTTTTGCGGTGCACTGATTTTTCTTCAGCATTTCGTTAACCTGCGCCGTTCTTTTTTTCATTGTCAGATAAATAAACGCCCATATTATAAGATATCCGATAACGAAAATCGCAGAAAACACAAGAATCGGAGCCGTCCCCGCTTCCAGCCAGCCGTTGATAATGTAAGTCGCAAGGTAACCGAAGTACAGCACCGAGCCGTGAATGAGAATCGCAACCATAAGCGGAAGCCTCTCGATTCTGTAAACCGCATTCATACCGCCCGCAATAAAGGCAAGCACCAAAAGAGAAATAATTCCCGTGCAGACCTCATTTACCGAAAGCATATCGGCAACACCGATTTTCTGCAATATAAGATAAACAACCGCAAGCACCAGCGGACCCAGTCCGCAGGCACAGCAGCCCTTATGTATAAATTCCTTTATGATTTTTTTCATTTATCCTCATACCTCCTTCTTATCTGTGCAAAGCATCGTCTTGAAACGTATTCTCTGTAGCCGCAGCTGAATACCGCATCTATGCCTCCGCCGAACACTGTATCAAACCGTGCAATGCAATGCTCGTTGGCAATTGACGACTTGTTTATGCGGATAAAGTAAGTGGGGAGCGTGTCCTCAAGCTCACGAAGCCTTTCACGGATATGATAGTGATTGCCGTCCCCGTCAATGGCAGTTACCCTTCTGTCAATGACCGTAATACATTCAATATTCCGGAAGCTCAGCCTTCGCATTTCGTCATCTCGGTAACCCATAACGCTGTCGCTTGCGCTTCCCGAAAAGCTTCGGACGAGATTTTCTATCCGCTTTGTAAGCTCGGACGGAGCATTTGCGATTACGGTTATTTCGTCCTGCGCATTTTTGTCAATAATAAGCTTGTATTTCATTTTTTGAATCCTTAACGTTTTTCGTTTATCCTTTGAATAATACACCATAAGCTTTACGTATTGCAACGCCTACGGTGGCAGTCTTGAAAGCCCTGCTGTTATTATAGCCTGCATTTTTCTCTCTCCCTTCGACCGTATTATAACAGATAAAAAGAAGAAAATGTTGATTTCTGTCTGTTCGGCAGAAAAATGCGTCTCATCGGTAAAATGGGCGACACCCGACTCCTTGCCGAGTATCGCCCGATAAAATATTATTCCTGCGTCTGCACAACCTCAACACCGAGAGTCCTGAGTGCCGCAACGAACTGCGGGTCGCTTTCGAGGGGAAGCCTGTAAAGAGTTGCCCTTATTTCCTCGGGAATATCCACCTCAATGTCGGGAGCTATTCCCTTGCCCTCGTAGTTGTCGGATATGGGAGGATTATACATTCCCGTGGAGATTGAAATCGCACCGCCGCCGATTTCGCCGGAGAGTCTGTGCATTGTCTGTACAGTGCCCTTGCCGAAGGTGGTCTTTCCGACAAGCATAGCCTTGTTGTAGTCACGAAGAGCACTTGCGAAAAGCTCTGCCGCACTTGCCGTGCTTCCGTTTATAAGGACAGCCATCGGTGCATCAAGGCATTCGGCATCGGAGGAAATCACCGTTTCTCCGTCGGTCTTGCTGAAGATTCTGATAATGGGACCCTCGGGAAGCAGATAGTCAAGCACCTTGCTGATTGAGCCGAGCTCGCCGCCGAGATTGGATCTCACATCGAAAACATATCTCACGGCACCCTGAGCCTGAAGGTCGTCCATTGCCGTTTTGAACTCATCGAAGGTTGTGGTGTTGAATGCGGAAATCTTGACATAGCCCGTATCCTCACCATACATACTGTACTCAAGAGTTGAGTTTTTTATGATATCTCTGTAAAGTACAATCTCCGTGTATTCGTTGTAGTCGGGAGCCCTCTTTACAAGAACGGATACCGTGTCACCGGGCTTTCCGCCGGTAATATGGTTTATGGTTTCGTAGTAGCCTCTGTCCTCAATTGTCTTGCCGTCAACGGCGTAAATGATATCGCCCTCACAGAGACCCGAGGTCATTGCGGGAGTATCGGGATAAACCGTGTTGACATACAAGCCGTCAAGCGAGGCGTCGTATGTTACGGAAATACCGAGACCCACTCTCGACTTTCCGTGCTGATTTGCGTAGTTTTCGTATTCCTCCTCCGTGAGGTAGGACGCATATTTGTCTCCGAGGCCGTAAAGATAACCGTGAATAAGGCCGTTCTCAAGAGCCTCCTCGTCAATTTCGTTGATATAGGTGTTTCTTACTATTTCGTCCACCGAGTTGAGCTTTGTATAGGAGCTTTTTGTGTCGGTAAGAGTGTAAACTGTTTCCGAATGTCTCTTTTCCAGAGCCGTATAGGTTGCCTGATAGGTTATGAAAACCGCAACGGCAACAAGGAGAATTGCGGTGCTGAGTGACAGCTTCATTCTTTTCATCCTTTCCTTGGTAAATAGGGGCATATATAATTTCTGCGGGAGGACAATGTTTCAGCCCTCCCTTAAAATGCCGTTATAAATTCTGCGGATTACTTCTTGGGAAGATAATCGTTGGGGTCCATATACTGACCGTTGATTCTTACGACGAAGTGGAGATGGTTACCCGTGGAGCGTCCCGTCGAGCCTACAAAGGCAATAACGTCGCCCTGAGTTACCTTCTGACCGAGCTTTACGTTGTAACCGCTGCAGTGAGCATAAAGCGTGATAAGTCCGCCGCCGTGGTCAATCATAACGCATTCGCCGTATGTATCGTATCTTGAAGCACGGATAACAGTACCGCTTTCTGCGGCATAAATATTAGTACCGTGAGGAGCCGCAATGTCAAGACCGTTGTGGAATGCTCGCTTGCCCGTGATGGGGTCTGTTCTGTAGCCGTAGCTTGAGGTAAGCGGTCTGTAGCCGTTTATCGGCCAGATAATTCTGCCGTCACCGGGAACATTTTTGCCGTCGGAGGGAAGTGATGCGGGGCTCTTTGAGGGAGACGTTATTCCAAGCTCCTCTTCACGGCGCTTTCTTTCCGCCTCTTCCTTCTTTCTCTTTTCCTCTTCTGCCTTTCTTATCTTTTCCTCTTCCTCGAAAATCTTCTTTTCAAGTCCCTTGATATCCGCCTCGAGAGCAAGAGTGTCGCGCTCCTCGATTTCAAGCTGACTTGCCATATAGCTTTCGTCCGCATTGAGCTCTGCTATAATGGCTTCAACCTCCAGAAGCTTGGGCTCAAGCTCAAGTCTTGCCGCTTCAAGCTCTGCGTGGAGTGTTGTCATTGCATCAAGAGTTTCCTCAAGAGTGGATGAAACCTCGGAAATTTTCTGCGTTGTTACTTCCATTTCATCAATAACAGTCTTGCTGTATTTCATATGATAGGAAATAAAGTCAAGCCTGCGAAGAAAATCGCCTATGTCCTTGGAGCCCAGTATAAGGTCGATGTAGGAGTCCTCGCCGTACATATAGGAGGTCTTCATCATATCTCCGAGCGTGTTGTACTGCTCGTCCTTCTTTTTCTGAAGTGATTCCTTTTCAGCCTGCTTTTCTGCAATTGCCGATTCGTATTCCGCAATAAGGAATTCGGCTGCCTTTATCTGCTCTGTAAGAGCAACGATTTCCGCATCAAGCTCGTCCTTCTTTTCAAGGTTGGACTTGATTTCGTTTCGTGTCTTGTCAAGATTTGCCTTAACGCTCTTAGCCTTTTTGCTGGCCTCGGAGTATTTACCCTTGAGTACGGCAAGCTGATTCTTCTGCTCGGAAAGAGTCGCCGCCTCTGCGGGAATATCCGTTGTTGAGGTAAGGGTAATGGAGGACACCGCTATAAAAGCAATAAGCAAAGGAAGAATAAGCTGTAAACTTAATTTTTTCATTTTTGTTATATGTCCTTTGTTTTCTATGTGTTGTTTGAGCCTGTGAAATATGAGAGATACCGATGCTTACACCTTCAGGTGCTTCTTTGTCGAAAGCGTACCGAGAACACCCGTAAGAAGTCCCACTACCACAAAAGCCGCAAGCAGGAATACATAGTAGTTCATTCCGGGAGTAACCTCAAAGGCCGCCTCGCCGAGATTTACAAACTTAATGAAGTTGCCGTAATTCTTGTAGAACAGATCCACAACCATTCTGTAAGAGTAAACAATAACAGCATATGACGAAAGCGCCGCTATTATACCGAGAATAATACCCTCGAGCACAAACGGAAATTCGATAAAGAAGTTTGTGGCACCTATGTAACGCATTATCTTGATTTCCATCTTTCTCGCCTCGTGAGTAAGCTTTACCGTGTTTCCGATAACGAATACCGAAACAAAGAAAAGCATAACCAGAAGAGCCGAGGAAACAGCATTTACAATGCTTTTGAGATTTGTAATCTTGTCAACAATGTCGCGTCTGTTCTTTGCAACGTCAACGCTGTCGAGATTTGTGATGATGTTGATTCTCTGTTGAAGTGTTGTATCTGTAAAGCTTTCCGAATAGGACACCGTGAAGGAGTCGGGCAGGGGATTGGCGTCACCCTTGTAGGAATCGAAAATGTAGGCGTATTCCTCACCGTAGGTTTCCTTTTCCTGCTCGAGAGCCTCCTGTTTGGAGGTGAACTCAATGGAATTCTCATCAACCTCAAAGGCGTCTGCTATCTGCTTTCTGACAACCTCAATGTCATCGTCTGTTGCACTTGTCTTAAGATAAAAAACAATCTTTCTGTAATCCTCAAGGGATTCGAAATTGCGGTCAAGGTTTACCTTGAGCATCCAGAACGTACCCATAACAAGCAGTGCAAGCACAAGGCTTATAACCGAAACTATGCTTGATAGCGGATTTCTGTAAATGCCCTTCATCGCTTCACCGAGGAAGGTGCTCATCTTGTATCTTCTCATCTGTCCGAAGCCTCCCCGTTTTTAGCTGTATAGTCACCGTCTGATGCGGAAGCATTTTCATCGGTAACGTTGTCGTCATCGTCCTTGGGGATGATTTCGTCAAGGAAGTCGGTGTATGTCATATCGGGAGTGTCCGACTGAGCATCGCCCTCGCCACCGAAGGAAATAAAGTCGGCATTCTGCACCGTAGGCTCGCCGTCCTTGTCACTTTCGGGCACGGCAAGATCGTGCTTTGTGAGCTCCGGATATTTTGTATCGGAAACAAGCTCGCCACCCATAATGGTGATGATTCGCTCGTTGTATTGCTTTACAAGGTCGTTTGCGTGAGTAACAACGATAACCGTCTTACCGAAGGTGGAAATCTTTACGAGAAGATCCATAATACCCTTTGCAAGCTTTTCGTCAAGGTTACCCGTCGGTTCGTCCGCAACTATAACGCCGGGATTGTTTACAATCGCACGGGCAACGCAGAGTCTCTGCTTTTCACCGCCTGAAAGCTTTACGGGCATTACGTTTTCCTTGCCCTTGAGCTCTACGATTTCAAGCGCAATCGGAACCTTCTTTCTGATTTCCGACTTGGGCTCACCGAGAACCTCCATTGCAAAGGCAACATTTTCGTAAACGGTCTTGTTTTCGAAAAGTCTGAAGTCCTGGAAAACAAAGCCCATATTTCTGCGAAGGTAAGGAACCTTTCTCGCGGGGATTTTATCAAGTCTGTAGTTGTCAACGTAAAGTCTTCCGCTTGTCAGCATTTCCTCGCGAAGAAGAAGCTTTGTAAGCGTGGTCTTGCCCGCACCCGAGGGACCCATAACGAAAACTAATTCGCCGTCATCTATTGTAAGATTAAGATTGTTAAGTACGTATTTTTTCTTGTCGTAGGTTTTGCATACGTTTTCAAATTTAATCAAGTTCTCATCTCCTTTATCTTTTTTGCTTATGCCGCACGAAATTAAGAAACCTTTTTGGGGCAAAAGGAAAGACCCCGACAGCATACATAAGTATTATACCACATCGGAGTCTTTATTTGATAGTTAATATATATTAAATATATGTAGAATTTTGATTAATTCGTGTGTTTTTTGTGTGAAGATGAAATCAATCAATACTTAACGGGCTTGGAAACAAGGTACTTCTTAACCATAAGAGCAACTTTGAAGGTGATTGCGTGCTCGAATTCACGAAGGTCAAGACCTGTGAGCTTCTTGATCTTTTCAAGTCTGTAAACGAGAGTGTTTCTGTGAACAAAGAGCTTTCTTGATGTTTCGGAAACATTGAGGTTGTTTTCGAAGAAGCACTGAATTGTCATAAGTGTTTCTCTGTCAAGGCTTTCGAGAGAGCCCTTCTTGAATACCTCCTGAAGGAACATCTCGCAAAGGGTTGTGGGAAGCTGATAAATAAGTCTGCCGATACCGAGGTTTTCGTAGTTGATGATGTTCTTTTCGGTGTCGAATACCTTACCTACCTCAATTGCAACCTGAGCCTCCTTGAAGCTTCTCGCAAGGTCTCTGATGTTTTCCGCAACGGAGCCGATACCGATTGTAACCTTGATATAGAAGTCGGAGCTGATTGTGTCAACGATGGAGTTTGCAATCTTTTCAAGCTCCTTGGAGTCGCAGTTAGCCTTTACTTCCTTAACAACAACGATGTCTGTTTCACCGACGTTGATAACGAAGTCCTTGTTCTTTTCGGGGAACATATTCTGAAGAATATCGTAAGGCATAATCTCTGTCTTATCGGAGAATCTTACAAAGAATACTGCTCTTGAAACGTCGTTTGTGAAGTGAAGCTCCTTCGCCTTGATGTAAATATCGCTGGGGAGGATATTGTCAAGAATGATGTTCTTGATAAAGCTTGACTTGTCATACTTTTCATCGTAAAGAGTCTTGATGTTTCCGAGCGAAACGGAAAGAATACCCGCGATGTCAGAGGCGGTCTTGTCGTCGCCTTCAACCATAATTACATATTCAATCTTTGTGTGCGGACCGAGAATCTTGTAGGTGTAGCCGCCTGCAATGTAGTTGTCAGCGCTGAAGCTTACGCCCTCGAGAATGTCTCTCTTTTCCTCGCCGATTTTAACAAGCTCGCTGCATGCAACGATGATGCCGTTTTCGTCGATAACACCGATTGTTCTGTCGATGTTGTCCTTCATCTGATGAATGATACCCTGAAATAATCTGTTTGACATTTTGCTTACCCTCCTGTATAATTATTGATTTATAAGTCTTACCGTGTAATAAATTCCGAGTGCGAGATACTGAATGAGAAGAATTATTTCCGCAACGAGAAGCGTCATAAGAGCGGGTGCGAAAAGAAGAATGCCTGCAAGAGCCACACCGAATACAATGCTGATGATTGCGGGAACGAGAGTGGACTTTGCGATTGTCGCATCCTTGTCACAAATACCGTAAGCACAAAGAGCCTTGGAAAGAAGTGCACACTTGGGAAGATATGCCGAAATTACAAAGAGAAGTGCGAGAATGCCCGTGATTGCGCAGGCAATAAAGAGAATAAGAGTAGCGGTGTCGGAAAGAGTTGACTGCCAGCCCTTGTTACCGAACTTCAGCCAGAGACCGAATGCGATTGCAAGATTCATAAGAGAAACCGCATAGAAATCCGGACCGAAGAAGCGCTTAACATAGTATCCGATTGCGAAGCCCACAACAACGATGCTGTACATAACAATGTTGTTTGTGGAAGCGAAGGTCAGCGAGTAAACCGTAAGGAGCGACGCAAGACCGAGAAAATCGGAGGTTGAGAAATAGCTGAAGGATTCGTCCTTGTTGCTTCTGATTGCACGGATCTTAAGAACTGCACTCACCGCAAGCAGTGCCACGGGGATAAGAAGAAGCCACCAGAGCTTTGTGTCGAGATCGTATCTGAAGCGATACAGCTCTCTGTTGTTTTCGAGATTTGATGCGGTAAGGAAGATGATGAAGCAGAAAATGATAAACGCCAATGACGCCTTGAATGAAGCAATGTCCGCCTGCAGCTTCGGATCATTTGCCTTTACTTTGTTCTTTGCCATGTTACACACAAGCCTTTCTTTTATTTTGATTTTCTTGAATTTTGAATTTATCTGCCACTGCTTATTCGCAGTTGCCCGTAAGAAGCATAACCGCGGACAATGCAAACAGCGGAGCGGTTTCCGTCCTCAGTATTCTCTTTCCGAGGCTTACCGTGACAATTCCCGCACTCTGTGCCTTTTCCGCCTCCTCGGGAGCAATGCCGCCCTCGGGACCTATGAAAATCGCAACCGTGCTTCCGCTTGTCAGCCTTGAGAGATTACTTTCGATATGCCGTCTTACGGAGTTTCCGTCCTCACACTCATAGCACACAAGTGCAAGAGTACACTGTGACATTTGCGCAAGTGCCTTATCAAAGGAGCAAACCTCGTTGACGGCGGGGATAATCCCTCTACCGCATTGCTTTGCCGCCTCAGCTGAAATTTTCTGCCAGCGCTCGCATTTCTTTTTTGCGCTTTTATCGTCGGGACGGGAAATGCATCTTGATGTCAGAACGGGAGTGAAGTCGAATGCACCGAGTTCGGTACATTTCTGAATTACCGTGTCAAGCTTGTCACCCTTCGGAAGTGCCTGAAAGATTCTGACCTTCACACTCGGCTCACTCTCGCAAAGCTTCCTTTCGATTACCGAAAGCTCCACCGAATCCTCTGTAAAGGAGGAAATCTCGCAGGAATAAATCATTCCCGAAAAGTCCGAAACGTCAAGCCTTTCGCCGACCTTCATACGGAGCGACCTTGAAATATGCCTTGCATCCTCGCCGGTTATGGTAATTCTGTCATCCCTTACCGCACCGTCCGAGCCGTCTACAAAGAATCTCGGCATATCATTCACCGTGGCGAAGCACTATCGCCGCCCAGCCTTCCTTGTCGAAGAAGTCCTCTCTTACGAAGTTGTACTTTTTAAGAACACCCTCAACCTCGTCGGCTCTCTCGGAAATAATACCGGAAACGATAAGTCTTCCGTCCTTTGCAAGCACCTTTTTGAACATAGGCGCCATCATAATGATTATATCCGAAACAATGTTAGCCGCAATAATGTCGTAGGATTCGGAGCAGACCGTGTCGTAAAGCTCCTTGTCCGTGATTACATTACCCACATAAGGGTGGAATTTTTCATCGGGAAGCCTGTTGATTTCCGCGTTTTCCTTTGCGATTCTGATTGAGTTCTCCTCAATGTCAACAGCAACAACCTCAGAGCCTGCAAGAAGATAAGCACCGATACCGAGAATACCGCTTCCGCAGCCCATATCAAGAAGCTTGTCAGCCTTCTTGCCGTCAAGAATAAGCTTTTCGATGGATTCAAGACAGAGTCTTGTCGTCATATGAGAGCCCGAGCCGAAGGATGATGCGGGGTCTATTTCTATAATAGTCTGCCCGTCCTTTTTATCGTAATTCTCCCATGTGGGCTTAATAACAATATTTTTTCCGATGGAGAAGGGCTTGAAGTACTGCTTCCAGTTGTTTTCCCAGTCCTCATCGGCGATGCTGCCGATTTCTACCGTCAGACGTCCGAAGAGGTTTTCGCTGTCCTCGCTCTTGAGTCTTTCAAGGTCCTTGCGGATTGCGGCGAGTCTTTCTCTGCCCTGAGCGTTGTCGGGGAGGTAGAAGGTTACCTGAGTTTCGCACTCCTTGAGAGCGAAGAGCTCGTCCTCGATGTAGTCCCAGTAAATCTCGCGTCTTTCGAGAAATTCGTTGAAGTCCTTTGCGTCAACTACGGAATATCCCGTGATGTCGTTCATAAGAAGGATACCCGAAACGGGCTCAATGCCTTCCGTAGTCGTATAAACCGTGGCTTCGGTCCAGAACATAAATTGATGACCGACCTTTCATATTGGATTTTGTGTTTTTGTGTAAAAAGTCATAATATACAATCAGACTCACACAATAAACCATAGTAACTATCTTATTTTACAATTTTTTTCGTCATTTGTCAAGACCTTTTTGAAAATATTTATGTAAAATACCTATATTTTTTTGCTTTACTTTAGTAAAAAAGCCAATTTTAAATAGCAAAATGCACAAGGGCAAATTGCACATATACATTTTGTTTATTTCTTATCCAAAACATAGGTAACGGAAGGAATTTTGCGGTATCAAAAAATCCGTAACTTTAATATAATGATTCGGAAAGGCTTTGAAAAACCGAATTTTCTGTGAGAGGAGCATAACACAAAATGAAAAATCTCTTTGAGGGCTCTGCGACAGCCCTTGTAACTCCCTTTAAAAACGGAGCAACCGACTACGGCTCAATGGAAAAAATAATAGAATATCAGATAAACGAAGGCACCGATGCCCTTGTGGTGTGCGGAACGACGGGGGAGGTTTCCACCCTTACCGGGTCCGAGCGTGAGGAGCTTATAAGGTTCACCGTCAGAAAATGCAACGGCAGAATCCCCGTAATTGCGGGCACGGGCGGAAATAACACGGAAAAGGCGGCGGAAATGTCCGTTATTGCCAAAAACGCGGGTGCGGACGGTATACTGTCCGTTGCTCCCTACTACAACAAGGGAACAAGAAGCGGCATAATAACCCACTACAGAAAAATAGCCGAGGCGTGCGGACTTCCGGTTATCGTCTACAACGTCCCCTCAAGAACGGGAGTGAATCTGACGCCCGAAATGTATCGTGAGCTTTCGGAAGTACCCAATATATGCGCAATAAAGGAAGCGGGCGGAAACGCGTCCTCCTGGCTTTCCACCGTCAGAAAATGCGGTGACGCAATGACACTCTACTCCGGCAACGATTCGGAAACCCTGCAAATGATGTCCCTGGGAGCGAAGGGCGTTATATCCGTTGCCTCCAACATAATCCCGAAACGAATTTCCGATATGTGCCATCAAAGGCTGACGGGCGAGGAGGGCAAAGCACTTTCGACATTCCTTGAATGTGCAGACCTTTTCGATGTTCTTTTTCACGAGGTAAACCCCGTACCGATAAAGTACGCAATGTCAAAAATGGGCTTCTGCGAAAACGAGCTCCGTCTGCCTCTTACACCCTGCACAAGGGAAACGGAAAAGCTCATAGACAAGGCACTTTCCGAGCTCGGACTTATATAAAAGCACACGGACGACCGCAAATCACGGCCGTCCGTTTTTTACATATCAAAAATATCCGACAATTCCACAAAACGAAGTCTGTAACGACCCGACTCCGTAAGGTGCACATCATCCTTCTTGCTTTCTCCGCTGTCGCAGAAAACGGCAACGCCCTCGCTTTCAAGTATCGCCGCCGCACGGACAGCATTTTTCGGCTTTTCCGTTTCGGGATTTTTGGCAAGATATTCAAGCACCCGCTTAATTTTCGGATTCTGACGCTTCAGAAAGGGAGGAAGCTTTCCGTATCTTGAATGGGAGAAAAAGTCACATATCATTTTGTCCGCAAGTGCGACCTTGTCTATACCGTCAAAATCGGAAAAGAAGTCAAAATAAAGCTTTGCAAAATCAAAAAGAGCCATAGACGAAAACAGCCCTTCGCCTATAAATTCCCCAAGCCTCAGAAAGGCATCAAAGGACGTCATTCCGCACCTTTCGAGAGCATAACACAGCGAATAAGAAAAACGCCCGCTGTTTGAAATTCTGTCGTTCACGGTGTCAACAAGCTTTAATTTTGTAATATCCTCCGCTGTCAGCCACGGAGTCGAAATCACCTCATAGGGAGCATTTTCCGAATACTCGCAAGGATATTCGTCTCTGCCTTCTCCCATCGGAGAGCCGTGCAGAATCTTTAAAAATCCGAGCTGAAGCATATCCGCCCCAAGCGAAAACGCACGGTTGAAGCTGTCACGGAAGGAGCCGAAATCCTCATACGGAAGCCCCGCAATAAGGTCGGTATGAAGATGCATATTCCCGAAGGAAGCAAGCCTTTTTACATTGTCGCAGACCCTTGCAAGGTTGGTTTTTCTGTGAATGGCGTCAAGCGTTTTTTCGTTGAAGCTCTGAATTCCGATTTCAAGCTGAATGCTTCCGCAGGGCATTTCCGACAGCACCGAAAGGCATTCCTCCGTCAGAATATCCGCCGCAATTTCAAAGTGAACGCAGACCTCACACGGGATTGTCTTGCCGTAATTTTCCTTTATAAATTGCCATATCTCAATTGCTCTTTTCGGATTCGCATTAAATGTGCGGTCAACGAATTTGACTGTTTTCGTACCCGAATTTGCGAGAAGCAGAAGATTTTCTTTAGTCCTCTCCATATCGAAAAATCTTACCGACCCACACCTTCCCGAAAGGCAGAACGCACAGGAGAAGGGACAGCCTCTGCTTGATTCCATATAGGAAATTTTACCTCCGAGCGAGGCAAAGTATTCCTCGGTATAAGGCGAAGCAGGCTCATCGCATTCAACATTCGGCTCGGATACAATTACCTCGTCACCGTCACGGAAGCAAAGCCCCGAGGTGCTTTTAAGCAGCGCCGAATCATCCTCAGCCAAAGCTCTGCAAAGAGTCGCAAACGGCTTTTCACCCTCGCCCGAAATCACAAAATCAACAAATGAATTTTCCGCAAGCACATCCCTTGCATTATAGCTGACCTCAGGACCTCCGAGCACAACCGTGCATTCGGGAAGCCGTTCCTTTAAAGCTCTGCAGAGAGGCAGAACCTTGTCAATATTCCATATATAACAGCAAAAGCCCACAATATCGGGAGATTTTTCGGAAAGCTCACAAAGAAGCCCTTCCATATCCGCATTTATATTGCTTTCAACAACGCTTGCGGAAAGCTCATTCCCGCCGTATTCCCGAATGCCCGCTAAAAGACACCACGGAGTAAGTGAGGAGTGTATGTACTGGGAATTGAGCATACATATAATTACATTTTTCATCATATTATACCTAAAATAAGTTTTGAAAAATTATATCATAAACGAGTATGAAAGTAAATACC
>JAFYPA010000045.1 GCA_017560085.1 Clostridia bacterium | reverse complement strand
GTTGTAGTTGTGGTTGTGGTTGTTGTAGTTGTGGAAGCCGCAGGCTTCTGCTCTGTTGTTTCAAGCTCACGGTCTACAACTCCTGCGGGCTTATCAACGGTGAATGTAAGGTTACCGATAAGCATATAGTCGGAGGAGCTGAGCTTTGTAGCCTCAATATCGCCGAAGGGATAGAAGTGAATCTGACCGATATACTGCTTACCCTCCTGAACAAGAGGCTTTACGGAGCGACCCATAGAGAATGTAATCTTGGACCACTGGTTTCTCACGGGAACCTCGTTGGACTTGATGTACGCACCCTTGGAAAGAACTCCGCCGTTGGGAAGGAAAATAAGCTGGGGAGTGATTTCATCCGCATATTTGGATACGAGCTTATACTCCATTGTAACGTAGTTGTACTTGGTTACGTCAATCTTAAGATTCGAAATGCCGTAGCCGTCTACCATAATCTGACCCTTTTCCGTTGTTTCGGGGCGGGCTGTTACCTTAACAACCGTGCCCTTTTCGGGGTCGGAATATGCGCCATCGATAACGGACTTTTCTTTTCTGTCAACGTTACCCTTCTGGATTTTTGTGTAGGAGATAACAAGCTCATTGGGAGATTCCTCTGCGCTTGCGATTGTGAAGGACACAGCTGTCATCGTCATCATAACAGCGAGAAGTCCTGCGAGAATCTTTCTCATTTTCATAAATTTTGCTCCTTTCGTGCTGTAGCATAAATTTTTTCAAGATTATAATATCAAAATTTTGTGTGGTTGGCTATAAATAATAAGCACAGTTATACAAAAAATTTGTCATCATTGGGCTTGAAAATACTGCTGTTGTCTTCAATTGTACAATAAAAAAGTGAATTTTTCAACAAGGTAATGCCAATGGTGGAAAAGTTTGTAGGGCGTGACAATTGAGAGGGAGGGAATTTGGGTAAAATGACGAAGAGAGGAGGGAGGGAAATGAATAATGCATAATGCATAATGCATAATGCATAATTGGATTGCTTCGCAATCTTGAAATTCGGAATTCGGAATTCGGAATTTAGGTGAAAATTGGTGCGGTGGGAAATTTGGGATTTGTCGTTCTGTTTAGAATGGATTGTATAACGGAAAAATTTGTTTAATTCCAGCCACAACGCACAATGTCCGAAATCTGCACAAACCAAATTTCTGTATTGCGGGGTGTTAGGGGTGCTAACCCCTATGCGGAGATTCAGACGGCATAACCGTCAACAACCGACACTTGCCGCCTAACAAGCACCAAAAGGAGATTTTCAAGGACGTAGTTCTTGAATGGCATTTTGCTTCTTTTTTGCTATAGAAAAAGAAGTGCCCGCCGCATAGGCGCTCAAGACCGTCGAGGTCTTAAAGAAATTCGGAGAATTTCTTTCAAAAGGTAAGGACATTGAAGTTGTCCCGCCAAAAGGTACGCACCACAAACATCCCGATAAACCCAAATTTATCATTGAATTAATTATAGCATACACTCCCGCGAGAATACAATGCTTTGTGTATCCCACACAAAGCAAAAGGCTCCGTCAGAAACGGAGCCTTCACTTATTCTATTTCTTGAACAGATACCCGTAATAATCATTTGCGGGCGCATTCTTACAGAACAGAATCTTATTGCTTACAATCGCCTTGATATTCTTGACATAATCCTCGGGAAGCTCGATATCCTCGCTTGCGGGAGTGAATTTTCCGCCCGCATAGGTGCCGTAATCGGTTTTCCATTCGTATGCCGTGTTGAAAACAAGGGCGGGCGCATCGGAGAATACATCTCTTCCGACCATAAGCCTTGAGTCGAATTCCGTACCGAAAAGGTTTGACAGTGTGGGAAGTATGTCAAGGCTGAAGGTGGGAGAGGAAACAACTATCGGGTCGTATTTTTCAAGCTCACCGCACCAGAGAATAAGTCTTGAGGTATCGCGCTCAAGGGTGGTTGCGGGCTTTGAGCCGTAAAGCTCCGCAAGCTCGGCATCCTCAAGTCCGTAGGGGAAGTGGTCGGAGGAAATACAGATAACCGTATCGTCCGCAATCCCCGCATTTTCAAGCTCTGCTACAAGATGCTCAAGGGCAAGGTCGAGCTCAATCTGTGAGGCGTAGTAGCCCTTTACCGCCTCCGAGCCCTCAAGGTGTGCCACCTTATCCCAGTTCTTCTTGGACATTGAGTTTCCTACCCTTGAATACACGCCGTGTCCGCTGACGGACATATAGTATATATTGAAGGGCTGTTTATCGATATACTCGGGAAGAGTGCCCGCAATCATTTCGAGGTCGCTCTGAGGCCATCTCTTGGTGACATATTTTTCCATACCGTTGCCGTAGCCCATATAACCGTCCGAATATCCGAGGTTTGTGTGGGTCAGGTGTCTGTCGTAGTACTTGTAGTCGTTGTTGTGGTACGCCTTGCCGTAGTAGCCGAGTCGGTCAAGCTGGCTTCCCATTGTGTAGTAGTTGTACTGCTTTGCGGTATTCTTGAAGGATTTACCGCCCGCCATCGGGAGAAATCCGAAGATATTCTGATATTCTCCGCCCGTTGTACCCGCACTTGCGGGCTGATAGTAGTCGGTGAAATTTATGCCCTTTGTGGCAAGTCTGTACAGTGTGGGAGTAAGCTCGGGGTCGATTGCCTTATGGGAAAAGGCTTCGGCGCTTATGAATATAAGATTTTTACCCTTGAAGAGTCCCGTATACGCATTTTTATTCGAAGGAGAAAGCGAAGCGACATAGGCATTGAGCTTAGTCTGTGCCGAATTTCCCGAAAGCGCGGAGAAGTCAATATCCACGGCATTTTCGCCCGTGGGGAAGGGCTTGTTTCTGTTTGTGATATGGGGAATTTCCGGCGGCTCCTCGATTTCGGGCGTGTCCGATTCGGCATCGGTGCTCTCGGATGTGTCCTCGCTGTCCCCCGTGGGAGTTATCTGAATATCCGACATAGAGGGGATATTATCGAAATCGGCATTTTCAAGACCCGAGTCGCCGAGAGTCATGTCAAGGCACACGCCGTGAACAAAGCCGAAGGTTTCCACGGCGGTCTGGAAATTATACTCGTCCTTATGAATTTTACGGAATTCCGCCGTGCAGGCAATAAGTGTAACCGCAACGATATACACCTCAAGAGAAAAGCAAAAACCGAGGATTCTCTTTGATATTTTCAGCGGTCTGCAAAGACCGAGCATCGGTCCGATGGCGAGAAGCAATATTGCGGGAAGAAGATACAGCAGAATTTTTGAAATTCCGTCAAAGCAAAGCACCAGTCTTTTTATATCCTCACCGAATCCGCCGAGGGTATCACCCGCACCGCCGACAAGGGTATTGACATCATAAAAGACCTTGAACGCCTTATAAACGAAGTATTCCACAAGGTACGGCACGGAAAATGCCGTAAGGAGCACCGCGCCGATTATTCTGTTGGCAACGGCACTTTTTGTAAGCATGGACAAAAACCATATAATTCCGCCGAGGGTTACGGAAACGAGCATCATAATGAGCGTTCCCATATGGAAAATCGGCACTCCGCAGAAAATCTTGAAAAGTATTTCGAAGTAAACCGCCGACAGCGCAAAAAACAGAATTGTGGAAAAGCTGTGGGTTATCCCCAGCCTGCTTCTGAGGCGTCGTCCCGCGGGGGCTTGTGAGGAAAGGGTAAAATTTATCACTTGTCTCTCTCTTTTCGTAAGAAATGCGGTATTCTGTATACAATACCATTATAATTATAACAAGGAAAATGCAACAATATTTAAATAAAATGTAATATATTTCCATAATGCATACAAAAAACCCCGACAACCGAGCGGTCATCGGGGGAAAATTCGTATTTTACGGGATTTGGATTAATATGCCTTACCCCAGAGAATTGTCTTTTCAGCCTTCTTGCCGCAGCATACGCAGACATCGGTATGAAGCTCGCCGCCAACCTCGTCCTCGTTGAAGGGCATACATCTGGAGGTAACGTCAGCCTGCTCCTTGAGTGCCATTTCGCATTCGAGGTCGCCGCACCACTTGGTCTTGATGAAGCCGGGCTTTGTAGCGGCAATTTCCTTGAGCTCGTCAAGGCTTTCCGCTGTGTATGTCATGCTGTTTCTTCTTGCCTTTGCGCTTTCGAGCATGCTCTTTGTGATATCGTCAAGGAGCTTGGGAAGGATTTCGGAAAGCTCGGAGAGGTTAGCCGTAATCTTTTCACCGTTGTCACGTCTTGCGAGAACGCATACGCCTGCCTCGATATCTCTCGGACCGAGCTCGAGTCTTACGGGAACACCGCGCATTTCGTGCTCAGCGAACTTCCATCCGGGGCTCTGGTCTCTGTCGTCCATTTCAACTCTGAAGCTATCCTTGAGGGAATTGAACACCTCTGTAGCCGCCTCAAGAACGCCCTCCTTATGCTGCTGTACGGGAACAACAACAATCTGAGTGGGAGCAACAGCGGGAGGAAGAACAAGACCGTTATCGTCACCGTGGGTCATAATGATACCGCCGATGATTCTTGTGGACATACCCCAGGATGTCTGGTGGCAGTACTTAAGAGTGTTATCCTTATCGAGGTACTGGATATCGAACGCCTTAGCGAAGCCGTCGCCGAAGTAGTGAGATGTACCGGACTGAAGAGCACGGCCGTCGTGCATAAGAGCCTCGATTGTGTATGTATCCTCAGCACCTGCGAACTTTTCCTTATCTGTCTTTCTGCCCTTTACAACGGGGATAGCGAGGTAGTTTTCGCAGAAATCCGCGTAGACATTGAGCATACGAAGTGTTTCATCAACCGCATCCTGAGCCGTTGCGTGCATTGTATGGCCTTCCTGCCAGTGGAATTCACGGCTTCTGAGGAAGGGTCTTGTTGTCTTTTCCCATCTTACAACGCTGCACCACTGGTTGTAGAGCTTGGGAAGGTCTCTGTAGGACTTGATAATCTGAGCATAGTGCTCACAGAAGAGAGTTTCGGAGGTAGGTCTTACGCAAAGTCTCTCCGCAAGCTTCTCCTCGCCGCCGTGAGTAACCCACGCAACCTCGGGAGCGAAGCCCTCAACGTGGTCCTTCTCTCTCTGAAGAAGACTCTCGGGAATAAACATAGGCATAGAAAGATTACAATGCCCCGTTTCCTTGAACATCTTATTAAGAATAGCCTGAATATTCTCCCAGATAGCCCATCCGTAAGGACGAATAATCATACATCCCTTAACTCCCGAATAGTCTACAAGGTCAGCATTCTTTACTATATCAGTATACCACTGCGCAAAATCCACATCTCGAGAAGTTATCTTCTCAACTTTCTTCTTATTGTCTGCCATTTTTATATTTTCCTTTCAATTATTACTTTTTTTACGGGGGGTCTCCGACGGCTCGCTTTTTTATAAAAAAGCTCGGCAAAAAATTTGATATATTGGCTCCACTCGTCAAGACCGCTTGCGGTCTTTCTCTCCTTGCGCCGGGTTATATATTAGGAGGTGCTGTGGGTGTCGTGTTGCTTTCCTTCCTGCCGTTCTAAGTGGCGAAGGTATTCCGTGCAACGATGCCAACCCACGGCATCGTCGCAGATGAGGTTTGCGATAGAACAGGTTTACTAAATGAAAACCATGTTCCGTACAAGCCGCCCAAAAAGCGGGCGTCTCACAGGGATAGCACCTGAAATTTTCACCGCGCCAATTTCAAATAAATAAAAATTTTTCTTTTGAAAAATTTTCTCCTCGATTATGCATTATGCATTATGCATTATGCATTTTTTCAAATTCCAAGAATCTTCGTAAACTCTTCTCTCACCGCTCCCAGCTTCTCCTCCGCCTCTGCTTCATCCTTGCCGTTAACGAGGTAGTAAACCTTAACCTTAGGCTCTGTGCCCGAGGGTCTTACAACTACCGTTGAGCCGTCAACGAGGGCGAAGTATACAACGTCGGACTTGGGAAGACCTGTTGTTGTGATTTCGTTTCCGCAGATTTTCTTGTCTGCGAGGTAGTCGGCGTAGAACTTTACATCGATACCGCCGATGGACTTGGGGTTAGCCGCACGAAGGTCGCTCATGAGCTTCTTGGTTTTTTCAAGGCCGTCAAGACCCTTCATTGCAATGTTGTCTACCTTTTCAAGGAAGAAGCCGTACTCTGCGAATACGTCCATAAGAACATCGTAGAGGTTCTTGCCTTCCTTGGAGTAAACAGCCGCCATTTCCGTTACAAGGAGAGTTGCAAGAACTGCGTCCTTGTCTCTTGCATATGTGCCTGCGAGGTAGCCGTAGCTTTCCTCGAAGCCGAGGATGAAGGTGTGCTCGCCCGTGGACTCGTATTCCTTGATTTTTTCACCGATGAACTTGAAGCCCGTAAGGACATCAACCATTGCAACGCCGTTCTTTTCGCAGATGGCTCTTGCAAGCTCGGAGGAAACGATGGACTTTATGATGCAGGCGTTTTCGGGGAGTGTACCCATCTTACGTCTGTACTTGATGATATAGTCGGAAAGGAGTGCGCCTATCTGGTTACCGTTGAAGCTGTAGTAGTCGCCGTCCGCCTTCTTTACGAGAACGCCCACTCTGTCAGCATCGGGGTCTGTACCGATGATGAGGTCACAGCCGTTCTTTTCCGCAAGGACTCTTGCCATATCGAAGCAGCTCTTTTCCTCGGGGTTGGGAACCTTTACCGTGGGGAAGTTACCGTCTGCAACCATCTGCTCGGGAACTGTGATAATGTGCTTCACGCCCGCTCTTTCAAGAGCCTTGGGAACAAGAGCCGCGCCCGTGCCGTGGATTGCCGTATATACTACCTTGAAGCTGTCCGCAACCTCTGCAACCGCCTCGGGGCAGATGCGCTGCTCAAGGATTCTGTCAAGGAACTTATTGTCGATTTCCTCACCGATGATTTCGATAAGACCGTTCTTTACGCCCTCATCGAAGTCGCATCTTTCTACGGAGAAGATGTCTGTCTTTGCGATTTCATCGGAAACCACCTTTGCGTGGTCGGGGGGAAGCTGAGCTCCGTCCTCCCAGTAAACCTTGTAGCCGTTGTAAGCCTTGGGGTTGTGGGATGCGGTGATATTGATACCTGCGATAGCACCGAGCTCACGGAGAGCAAAGGAAAGCTCGGGTGTAGGTCGGGGTGCGTCGAAGATATAGGACTTTATTCCGCAAGCGGCAAGCACCTCTGCGCAGATTTTGGAGAAATACATAGAGTTGTTTCTCGTGTCGCAGGCGATTGCAACGCCTCTCTTTGCGCCGTCGCTCTCGAGAACGAGGGTAGCAAGACCCTTTGTAGCCTGAGCAACCGTATAAAGGTTCATTCCGTTTGTGCCCGCCTGCATAATACCGCGAAGTCCTGCGGTGCCGAAGGAAAGGGACATAGCGAAGCGTTCCTTTATTGCATCGTCGTCGTTTTTAATGCTTTCAAGCTCTGCCATCATACCCTTGTCGAGGTTTTCGTTTGAAAGCCATTTTGTAAATTCAGCCTTGTACATTTATATATATCCTTTCATAGGGAAATGTTTACGGATTTATGCCGTGGTTTCTGCTTATTCGCCGAGGCACTCCATAATTGCCTTGGCAAGCTCGTTGGGGCAGGATGTGGACTTGAAGCCGCATCTTATGCCTTCGATTTTCTTTACTGCCTCAGCGGCGTTCATACCCTCAACAAGACGGGACACGCCCTGAGTATTTCCCGCACAGCCGCCGATAATCTGAACCTTGGTGATAATGCCGTTGTCGTCGATTTCCACGTTCATCTGTCTTGAGCAGACGCCCTTGGGGCTGTATGTAATCTTTTTCATTGGGATTCCTCTCTTTTTCCTTTGCACTCCTCGGTGCAAAACTATAAAAATAACTATACATTGTTTATTATAACACAAAGTTTTGCAAAAGAAAACAGTTATAATAAAAATTAACAATTAAACAATAAATATCCTCATTTCCACCCGAAAACCCGACCGAAATCCTGCGAATATTATTAGAATTTTCGATTTTCTGTTGACAAAACCGATTTTAGGGTTATAATGGAATCAGCAAAACCGCAAATCCACGCGGGAAAGCAGCAAAAACGAAGGGAGCACCCGTATGCCCGAAATAAAGATTGACCTTGCGAAAACAGCAGGTAAAATAAAGCCGATGAATGCGGTAAACAACGGACCGCTGAAATCCCCGATAGATCATTTTCCGTCAAACTTTGAGTCCTTCAAGGCGGCGAATATTCCCTATGCGAGAAATCACGACGCATCCTTTTTCATAGGCTACGGCGGAGAGCATATAGTTGACGTACACAGAATCTTCAAGGGCTTCGATTCCGACGAAAACGATCCCGCAAACTACATTTTCGAGCCCACAGACGAATATGTTAAAACCACAATCGATGCGGGAACAAAGGTATTCTACAGGCTCGGCTCATCCATCGAGCACGGCTTCAAGTACGGCACGAGAGTACCCAAGGATTTCGCAAAATGGGCGAGAATCTGCGAGCACATCATCCGACACTACACGGAAGGCTGGGCAAACGGTTTTAACTACGACATAGAATACTGGGAAATCTGGAACGAGGCTGACTGTGTCCATCCCGACGGCACAAGTCCCTGCTGGCAGGGTACGCCCGAGCAGTATCTTGAGCTTTATAAGGTAACGGCAAATCACCTCAAGAAGGAATTCCCCCATCTTAAAATAGGTGGTCCCGCATTCTGCAATCCTTACGAAAACGGCGAGAACATACAGAAAAAATTCCTTGATATGATAGAGCGAGGCGAAGCACCGCTTGACTTCTACTCCTACCACTGGTACGGCTACGAGGTTGAGAACATAGCGGACAGCATGCGTGAGGGCAGACGCCAGCTTGACAGAAGAGGGCTTACCTCTGTTCCCACAATTCTCAACGAATGGAACTATGTCAGAGGCTGGGACAGAGATACAATGAGATACTCCATCGAGATGGAAAAGAGTCTGAAGGGCTCTGCGTTCATCACGGGCGTTATGTGTGCGGGACAGCACGAGCCTGTTGATATGCTTATGTACTACGATGCAAGACCCCACTCAATGAACGGTATGTTTGATTTCCCGGGGCTTAACTGTCTTAAGGGATATTACCCCTTCGTGATGTTCGATGCACTCGCACAGCTCGGTACTCACATTCCCACCCGGTACGGCACGGACAACATTTACAGCTGTGCGGCAACGGACGGCGAGAATTATGCGGTAATGCTTTCCCACTACACGGACGACGACAAGGCAGAGGGCAAATCCGTAACCCTTAAAATCGAGGGGTGCAAAAATCCCGTCAAGGCTTCAATCTATGTTCTTGACGAGAGCAGAAATCTTGAGCTTACAAAGGAAGAGCAGTTCAGCGCGGGAAGCTTTGATGTAACGCTGGATATGCCTCTGTTCACATCCGTTCTTCTGAAATTCCAAAAAATATAATCCGAACTTATATATACAAAAAGGAGAAACACCATGACAGAACTCAAAATTGACCTTTCGCAGAGAGGCTCGGCAATAAAGCCGATGAATGCCGTTAACAACGGACCTATGCAGGGCGGTGTAAGAAAGTCATACAACAACTTCGACACCTACAAGGCTCTCAATATTCCCTATGCAAGAAACCACGACGCATCCTTCTTCACGGGCTACGGCTGGGAGCACACCGTTGATGTGCACAGAATCTTCAAGAACTTCGATGCGGACGAGAACGATCCCGCAAGCTACATCTTCGAGCCTACGGATAAATATCTCAAGACCATATACGAGGCGGGCACAAAGGTATTCTACAGACTTGGTGCATCCATCGAGCACGGCTACAAGTACGGCACAAGAGTACCGAAGGATTTTGCAAAATGGGCAAGAATCTGCGAGCACATCATCCGCCACTACAACGAGGGCTGGGCAAACGGCTTCCACTATGATATAGAATACTGGGAAATCTGGAACGAGCCCGACTGCAAAAACTCCGACGGCTCAAACCCCTGCTGGCAGGGTACTGATGACGAGTTCATCGAATTCTACGGTGTTGTTTCAAAATACCTCAAGAGCAAATTCCCCAATCTTAAAATCGGCGGCCCCGCATTCTGCAATCCCTGGCACCACGGTGATAAGGACATAAAGACAAAGCTTCTTGACAGCGTTGCCGAGGGTAAGTCTTATATGGACTTTTACTCATTCCACTGGTACGGATGCAGAATCGAAGATATAATTGCTACCTACAGAGAAGGCAGACATCAGCTTGACAAGAGAGGTCTTACGGGTGTTCCCACAATTCTCAACGAATGGAACTACATAAGAGGCTGGCTTGACGAGAACTGGAATTATTCTCTCAGAACGGAGCGTAACCTCAAGGGCTCATCCTTCATTGCGGGCATTATGTGTGCAGGTCAGCACGAGCCGATTGATATGCTTATGTACTACGACGCAAGACCCTGCGGTATGAACGGTATGTTCGCAAACGAAACCTACGAGCTTCTCAAGGGCTACTATCCCTTCGCAATGTTCAACGAACTCGTACAGCTCGGCACACACATTCCCACGGAATACGCCAAGGACGACATCTACAGCTGTGCGGCAACGGACGGCGAGAATTATGCGGTTATGCTCACTCACTTCAACGACAACGACAGCACAGAGAGCAAGCCCGTAACCCTTAAATTTGAAGGTGGCAAGACTCCCGTTAAGGTATCGACCTATGTTCTTGACGGCGAGCGCGACCTTGAGCTTACAAGAGAAGAGGAATTCGGTGCGGGAAGCTTTGACGTAACACTTGATATGCCTCTGTTCACATCCGTTCTTCTCAAAATTGAAAAAATATAAGTCCGCCAAAGGAGAAATTACAATGACAGAACTCAGAATCAATCTCGCCGAAAGAGGCTCCGCGATAAAGCCTATGAACGCGATTAACAACGGTCCTATGCAGGGCGGTGTAAGAAAGTCATACAACAACTTTGATACATACAAGGCACTAAACATTCCCTATGCAAGAAACCACGATGCGGCATTCTTCACGGGCTACGGCGGAGAGCATACCGTTGATGTGCACAGAATTTTTAAGAATTTCGATGCGGACGAGAACGATCCCGCAAGCTACATCTTCGAGCCTACGGACAAATATGTAAAGACAATTTATGATGCAGGTACAAAGGTATTCTACAGACTCGGTGCATCCATCGAGCACGACTACAAGTACGGCACAAGAGTCCCTAAGGACTTTGCAAAATGGGCAAGAATCTGCGAGCATATCATCCGTCACTACAACGAGGGCTGGGCAAACGGCTTCCATTATGGTATAGAATACTGGGAAATCTGGAACGAGCCCGAATGCAGAAATCACGACGGCTCAAACCCCTGCTGGCAGGGTACGGACGATGAATTCCTCGAATTCTACGGTGTTGTTTCCCACTATCTCAAGAAGACCTTCCCGAATCTCAAAATCGGCGGTCCCGCATTCTGTAATCCCTGGCCTCACGGCGACAAGGATTTAAAGACAAGACTTCTCGACAGCGTTGCGGAAGGAAAGGCTTATATGGACTTTTACTCCTTCCACTGGTACGGATGCAGAATCGAGGATATAATCGCCACCTACAGAGAAGGCAGACAGCAGCTCGACAGAAGAGGACTCACCGGCGTTACCACAATCCTTAACGAGTGGAACTACATAAGAGGCTGGGTAGGAGATCAGTACAACTACTCCTCAAAAACAATGAGAAACCTCAAGGGCTCATCCTTCATCGCAGGTATTATGTGTGCAGGTCAGCACGAGCCGATTGATATGCTTATGTACTACGATGCAAGACCCTCTGTTTACAACGGTCTGTTCGCACACGAAACCTTCGAATGTCTCAAGGGCTACTATCCCTTCGCAATGTTCAATGCACTCGCACAGCTCGGTACACATATTCCCACGGAATATGTAAAGGACGACATTTACAGCTGTGCGGCAACAGACGGCGAGAATTATGCGGTAATGCTCACGCACTTCAACGACGATGACGAAACACCCGCAAAGACTCTGAAGCTTGACATCGAGAACAGCAATGCGCCCGTCAAGGTATCCTGCTATGTGCTTGACGAAAACCACGACCTCGAGCTTTTCAGAGAGGAAGCCTATACATCCGATAAGCTCTCTATGTATTTTGATATGCCGTTGTTCACATCGGTGCTTGTTAAGATTGAGAAGCTTTAATCCGACATAAAAACGACACCCCGACGAAATTTCCGTCGGGGTATTTTTATACTCAAAGCACAAGGGAGAGCATCTGCTCTCCCTCGCTTATATGATTTTATTTGCCGAATGATTTTTTGATTATTGCAAGGTCTGTAACGCTGATATGTCCGTCCTCGTTAAGGTCAACCACTGCACGAAGCTCTTCGGTGGCATCGTTGCTGAAGCCTCTTAGAACTCTTACGAAGTCGTCAACATCGATTTCTCCGTTACCGAAGGAATCTTCATAGGATGCCTTGATGTCACCGCATACGGGTACGATTGCTTCGCTGTCGTATGCACCGCCCTCTACGGTGAACTTGGTTTCTGTCCTTACATAGCCGTTCTTTGTAAAGACAGCCTTATATGTACCGTCGGAAAGCTCTGTGTCAAGGGTGATTACCGTCTTGCCCTTTTCGTTTGCGGACGCTTCCATATCCGCTTCCGTTACGGAGTAAACCGCACCGCTCGCATCGGAAATAACTACGGATGCCGCATTGCCCGCGATGAACTCGTTGCCGTATTCTCTTTCGAGTGCATAGGAAACATTTACCGAATACTTAACCTTACCAAGCTCAAAGCCTGCGATTACGGGCTGGCAGTAAACATCGGTTGAGGGCACGCAGGGTGCGTAGAGGTAATATCCGTCCGAATAAACGGTTTCAAGTGTGCCGTCATCAAGAACGATTCCCGTTTCGGCAAGGTCTGCCTCGGAGAAGGTATCGTCCGAAGCCACAAAGCCTGCGTCTGCCACAAAGGTGAACTTACCTATTTCAACATATTCGTCCTGTGCTTCGATGGAAACATAGTCGGATGCAATCCACGTATTCACATAGATTCCGTCTGCGTTGTAATATGTACCGAAGCCACCGTCCGCTACGGATGTGCTTCCTGCCTCAAGTACATTTTCCGAGAAGGTAAAGCCGTCAAGTGTGAGCTTTTCGGTGTCATACTCAAGACCGAATGTACCGAAGCTTGCCTCTGCGCCCTTGAAGTAAAGGGTGAGTATGTAATTGCCGTTGGAATATTCTCCGCTGTAGAGATATTCTCCGTAAAGTGCCTCTGCAAGTATTACCGTGTAGTCGGAGGATTCGTATACGGTTATGTAGAGATAATCCTCATCCTCGGTGTAGCGTACAGATTCTGCCTCATCGGACAGAAGTGCCGTGTCGCTTGCGTGCTTGCGGTAAATTCTGTAGAATTCGCCCGCCTGTCTTTCGGGGAGAACGTACTTGGGAATTCTTATGTTTATACCGTTTGCGAATTCTGTTATTTCCTCGCCGTTATCGTCGTATGCTCTGAGTGTGAAGGCATATGCAACGGAGAAGTCGCCCATAATTACCGCATCGTTTTCCGCACCCTCAACGCAGGATACAACGGAAGGATGTGTTTCGTATTCCTCCTCTGCAACGGATGCTATGAAGATTACCGAAGCATCGGAGCTTTCAATGTTGGAGTGCTCTGTAATCTCGGGCTTGATTTCAGTCCAGATTGCGTAGAGCTTTGAGGATTCGTTGGGAAGCTTGTACTCGTATGAGCCTGCCTCTGCGAATTCGTCCGTGCTCCAGCCGTTGAAGTAGTGATTCTTCTTTGTCGCATCGGGTGCTGTGAGGGTGATTACGTTGTCGTTGTAGTCGTAAATCGTTTCGGGTGTTGTGCCTTCGGCACCGTTGAGGTTGAATTCAACATCCCACAGGGTGGAGAAGAGAACCGTATGCTCGCCACGGGCAATTTCATAGATGTTGTCCGCTGTCTTTTCTGCCTTCCTGCCGTCTATAACTATGTCAACGCCTGCGATATCGCAAAGGATTTCGTAGCCGAGGAATGTGCCGTCCTCATCGTATGCGGGTCTTACCGTTCCGTCGGGGTCATAGTAGATTACCGTACCCTTGTCGGAGGGAGAAACGGTGAAGCCTGTGAGAGTATTGTTAATAATGAAGATTTCCTCACCGACAACGCCTCTTGATGTGCCGTCACCGAGCTTTGCATCCGCAAAATCACCGCCCGAAATGATGTATGCACTGTTGCCGTTCAGAATGTTATCCTCGATATCCGTTGCATTACCGTGACGGATGTTGGAGGAATTGAACTTACCGCCCGTGATATTCACGGTTACGTTACCGTTGAGCACGGACTTGGAGTTACCGCCCGTATAAACAGAGCCGATATTACCGCCTGAAATGTTTATTTCGACATCACCGTTAAGAATACTCTTATTACTCTGACCGCCGTGAGAGCCACCGAAAATCATTTCGATAACACCGCCCTCAATGTTGATTATTGAGTCACCGTTAAGTGTTGATGCCGCCCATGTCGTACCGGGAAGAACTCTTGTTATTGTACCGCCCTTGATTGTGATAATCTGGGGTGTTGTAAGTGTAAGGTTATTACCCGAAACACCGTGGATTGTAAGATTCTGTGTGAAGTCTGTGGTTGTTACAAGATTCTTGCCGAGTGTAAGCCGGAAGCCCTTTGTAACAAAGCCCGTATCGTAGAGAGTGTCCGCAAGTCTGTGCATTGTAAGGTTATCCACCTCAAGTGCACCTGCGAGAGTTGCGTTCTGGTAGTAGGTTATCTTGGGGCTTGTTCCGTCAATACCCTTGATTGTAACCTTGCTTCTGCCTGAAACATCCGCAAAAATGTTAGCGGAAAGTCCTGCGCCATCAACATACTGAACATTTCCGTAAACCATGATATATCCGCCGTCCGTACCGAGTGCGGAGATTGCGGAGTTGATATCCGCAAAGGCGAATCTTGCGTCGTTTTCGTAGTAAACCACACCACCGCCGCTTCTGACAATAGTCACTCTTTCACCGTCGATTTCATAAACAACGGGCTGCATATCCTCTGCGGAAATCCATTCGATATTGACTGTTGTCTTGTTGCCCGTAAATTCGGGAGTGTAGAGATATCCTTCGCTTGTTTCCTCAACGAATCTTCCGCCTATCTTGGGTGTATAGCCCTCGTCGGGTGTGAGAAGGAATGTGGGAGCGGATGTCTTTGTACCGCTTGTAAGAACCGTTGCCTTACCGCCAACGCCCGAATATACGATATAGTCGAGAATCGCATCTGTCTTGGAGTCGATTGTGTAGCTTATGCCCTTGTTGAATACAACCGTATAAGTACCGTCCGCTGTCATATAGGATACAGACTTATCCTCCATGGAAATCGCCTTCGAGCTTACCGTATCGCTCGAGATTACAAGATTTACCGCACCTTCAACCTTGCTGAAGCCCGAGGTAACCTCGCCATATCCGAAGTTAAGTGAGCTTACCGTCGCACCGTCAATTGTGACGTTTACGCTCTTGTCCGCGGGGACTGCAATATAAGTACCAACCACATTGAACTTTGAGAATGTACCGCCAAATGCTGAAACATTGATGTCGTTTGCAATTTCGTTCTTTCTCTGTGCGGGAACAAAGAACGACTGCGCACCGTTTGCGGTATCAATCTTAAAGTCCTTGCCGAATACGATATTTTCGTAGCCGTGAACATACTTTGCCCAGAGGGACTTCGGGAAGAAGAGAGTGAACTTATCAAGTGTAACATCACCCTTGAAGCCGAATGTACCGTCAAGAGAGAGCACCTCGTCGCCGGTAAGACCCTCGATTGTTATTGCCTTTCTGTCTGCGGTATCAACAAATGCGCCGTTATCACCGCCCGTGTTTTCTATATCGGATGCGATGATAACCTTACCCTCCTCCTTACCGAGAGCCGCAACAGCCCTTGTAAGTGTATCGAAGGTGTAGTATTCGTTGCCGTCTATTGTGATTGTACCCTCGGAGCTGAGGAATGCCGTGAGAACATCGTCTATAACATATGCTCTCGGAGTTCTGTCAACATCCCATGTTACCTCGAATATGCTTGCATTGGCTGATGCCTCGGGAGTGTAAACATACTTACCCGCAGTATTTGCGGAAACCATTGTGCCGTCAACGATGGGAGCATAGAGAGGATTATCGGGAATAAACTCAAATGTGGGCTTTTCGGAAGCCGAGCCGTAGGAAACAATCTTATAAGTACCGCCCTCTCGGAGCTTTACAACCGCATCAAAGGTATCCGCGAAGGTAAGATTGTATGTCTTGTCGATGTCGTTTGTGATAACCGCAACGGCACCGCCCGTTGTTGTGAGATTGGAGTATCTGATTTCCTGACCGTTTGCAAATGTACCGCCCGAAATTGTGAGAAGTGCGTTGCCGTTAAGTGTATTTGCACTTTCGTTACCGAGGTTTACGGATGCACCTGTAAAATCACCGCCCTCGATATTGAGAGTAATGGAAAGTCCGCTTGTCGAGCCGACATTACCGCCGACAACCTTGGAGAACTTACCGCTCTTTATGGTGATATCGGTGCTTCTTGCTGCAGCACCCGTACTGCCGTAGAGCTGAAGTCCGTTTCCGACAACCTCAACGCCCTCGCCGAATTCTATTTTTCTGGAGTCTGCGTTGAATACACCGCTGCTACCGGAAATCTTTATGTTTTCAAACACAAGGGGAGTCCACATATAAAGACCCGTAAGAGTAAGCACAGAGCTTTCGTCGTAGGAGGAAATCACAGTAGTGTACTTTTCACCGCTCCAGTAGCTTGAGAGCGCACCGCTGTATTCGCCTACGATGTAAACCGTACCGCCGACAGCCGCCGCAACGGCTTCCTTTATGTCGGAGTAGGCGTAGTATGCCTTTTCATTTTCGTCTATGGCTACAAGACCGCCGCCTGTTTTAACATATGCGAACTTTTCGCCGTCCGCCTCGTATACCTTTGCGGTGCCCGTAGCCTTGATGTAGTCAACAACATATTCTGTTGTGTCTGCGTTTACATTAAAGCTGTTAGCACTGCAGAGCTTGCCATTAAGCTTTGCCGCATAGCCGTCATTGGGCTTGATTACGAACCTTGTACCGTCGTATGTAACAGCACCGTTTTCTGCGGACTTTATAACATAAGTAAACTTATCACCGAGAACGAAGCTTGTCTTGTCCGCCATACCGTTGTTGTAGATGATGGCTGACATACCGCCCACGGATGTGATGTTGGATGTCTTAATCTCCTGATTTTCCGCAAATTCACCGCCGTATACCGTGAATATCATATTCTTGGGGACTGTCGTGGACTTTGTAGAGCCGAAATCTATTTCTGCGTTTGTGAAATCACCGCCGTAAATCGTAAGATTGTGACACTGTGTTTTTTCACTTGTATTGCTTGTAACGGCATCGCTTCCGACGGTTATTTTTGTCCACGTACCGCTGTGAATTTCAAGGCTTCCGCCGTGAGGTGAGCCCGAGCCGCCGCCCCAGAGTCTTGTGGGCATATTACCCGTTACGCCCTCTCCGAAAATAACGTGACAGCCGTCTGCGGAAAATTCGCCTTCACAGTTAAGATTGATATCCTCGAAAAGAACGCTTCCCCAGGGATGCGCCCCGTTTGCGATATTAAATACCGCATTTTCGTCTGCGCCCTTGATTGTGAGAAGTCCGCCGGGATATTTACCCGCATAGCTGAGACCCTCCTTTGAGGAGCTTCCGATAACAACGAGAGTAATATCCTCCTTGCTTGTGTTTGCCGTAAGTGCGGATTTTACCGTGTCAAATGCCACAACGGACATTCCGTCATAGGAAGCCACACCGCCGTTTGCCTTGACAAAGCCCGTCTTTACACCGTCAACGGAGTAGAACATAGGCGAAGCATCGTCACCGCTTGTTGCAACATATGCTACCTCGAAGGTCTGCTTTGTGTCGGAAACGGAGGGAGAGAGGAGATACTCTCCGTCGGAGTTCGCAAGTATAGCCGTACCGCCCACTGCGGGAACATATCCTTCCGCAGGCACAAACTTGAATACGGGAGCGGTATCCTTTGTAGCGGGTGTCTTTATGGAAGCCGTACCGTTGACACCCGACTTTATTACAAAGTCAATATCATCCGAAACGGTAAAGCCGTTTGCCATTCCGTTATTGAAGATTACGGAAACCTTACCTGTAACCACGCTTGCGGAAGCGTTGTTCGCATTGTGAAGAAGAATATTCTTCGAGTTGAAGGTACCGCCGTTGATATAGCAGTTTACGTTACCGTAAATTGTGTTGGACTTGTTGTTAAAACCGAGGCTGATGCTTGTTGTACATTTATAGTTGTTGAAAACAAACTCATAATTACCGTGTGCGGAAGCACTTCCGACAGCGGAGTAACCTCCCGACATAATAATCTGACCTACATTGAAGTCCGCAGAATCAAAGGTGGTTACAACAGAGGAAGCACTCGTTCCGTTGGTGTTACCGTAGTAAATACCGCCGAGCTTCTTCATGCCCTTTCCGAATACGGTGTTACCGCCACCGAAAACATACTTGGTGTTGTCGCCCGACTCATCGCTCTTTCTGCAATGAAGTGTAAAGCTTTCCATTGTAACGGGAGCCTTGAATTCAAGAGTATGGTCGAATTTCAACACAGCATCGCTTCCGATACCCCTGATTGTTACCGCTTTTCTTGATGCAGAATCCGCGAAGGTATTGTCACCGTTTGTGGTGGGGTCTCTGAATGTGCCGACAATTGCTACCACACCGCCCTCACTTACTCCGACAGCGGACATTGCGTAGGCAAGTGTGGAATATGTGTTATAGGTTTCGCCCGTGCCGTCGCCGTCAATATCGGCTGTGACGGTTTCGCCCGCTCCGAGGAATGCGTAATTCACACCGCCTACGGTATAAACCTGTCCCGCCGCACTTACCGAGAAGGTAAGCACGGGAAGAGCAAGCACAAGCGTCAGGAGCAGTGCGAGTGATGATTTTATAATTCTTTTCATTCTGTTGCTCCTTTCTTACTTTGCATCAATATCGTTGTGAACGACAAATTCGTATACGCCCGAGGTGATTTCGTAGTATCTTCTGCCGTCCTCTGTCTTGATGTACTCGATACCCTGCGCATCGTTTATGTCGATTCCGCTCTCCGTGATGTATGCGTTTTCGTTTTCGATGGGAAGGGAAAGTGTTGCGCTTGTGTTTGCGGGAACTGTACACTTGTATGTGAATGTGCTTCTGTCGTCGGAAAGTGTCCATTCGGACTTTATAAGACCGTTCATCGAGTCGTAGCTTCCCTTTGCCCAGGTTACGCTTGTGTCCTCGTAGGATGCGTAGTGGGGACGAAGCTCGAAGTGCTTGTAGCCCTCGTTACCGCTTTCGTACTGATGGGAAATACCGAGAATATCCGTATAGAGCCATCTTGCGGGAGCACCGAATACATAGTGGTTTCTCGACATTGTACCGCCGCCGTAGGTTTCCCAGATGGTTGTCGCGCCGTTGTTTACCATATTGAGAAGTGAAGGATAGCTTTCGTTTTCCATCATTCTCATAGCAGTATCGAACTGACCGTTAGAGCCGAGTGCGGGATAGATAATGTTCATTCCGAGGAAGCCTACTGTCTGGATGTAGCCGTCCTTTTCGATGATTTCGGAAAGCTTTTCGGCAGCGGCTCTCTTCTTTTCCTCGTTTTCGTAAAGGTCAAAGAACAGACCGAATGCGTAGGATGTCTGTGAGCCCTCACCCGCAACATAGTTGCTTCCGTCAGCGTCGCTTGTACCGCCGGATACGCAGGTGACGCCGTCTTCCTTTACAAAGTTTGTTCTCCACGCCTTTGCGAACTTTCCGTGAAGGTCTCTGTAGTATGCCGCATCCTCGGTTTCTCCGATTTCCTCTGCCATTTCCGCAAGAATCATACAGGAGTACGCGGTGAATGCCGTACCGACCTCGGCATAAGAGGTTTCACGCCATACCTCGGTTGAGCGGTATTCCTGATCCTTGTAGCCGTAGCCCGTCTTATTGTTGTTGTGTGCAAGGTGGTCACCGTAGTTACCGTCGATTCTTACATACTTCTTGTCAACGATGTATTCGGGTGCTTCCTTGTCAACGACCGTGCCGTTGTCGTCCTCGTAGATTTTCTTTGTAAGAACAAAGTCAATCCACTTCTTCATTGCCTCGTAGTTGTCCTTGATAATGGTAATATCGCCGTACTGATTGTACATTTCCCACGGAATAACAATGATACAGTCAGACCACCCCGAGGGAGTCTTTGTGTTGTTGCCGTCCGCACTTGTTCCGCTCATATTGGGGATAAGCTCAGGGATAGCACCGTCAGCGAACTGTGCGTGTCTTGTCATATCCTGGAAGTTTCTGTAGTGATTGTATACGTCGGTGTAGTAGGATGCAACCGCCGCAAAAATCTGTGCGTCACCCGTCCATGTATTCTTTTCACGGGTAGGACAGTCGGTAAGGGTGGAAACGAAGTTACCCTTTATTGACCAGAGAACATTTTCGATATATCTGTTAAGCTTTGTGTTTGAGGTTTCAAGATATCCCGAGCGGTTCATATCGGATGTGAGCACAAGACCCTCAACGCAGGAGAAATCGAGAGGCTCGGAAAGTCCCTCAATCTGAAGGAACTGATAGCCGTGATATACAAGGTCGAATTCAACTGTTTCGCCGTTCTCGTCGCCTCTGAAGATGTACTTGTCCGTACCGTTGTGGGAGAGGTATTCGGTACCGCTTATCATACCGCCCGTGAGGAATTCGCAGTACTTGATTGTGATTTCCGTTCCCGCGGGAGCCTTTGCGGTAATTCTTGATGTACCTACTATATTCTGGTCGAACTTATAAACGAATGTATTTTCCGCAGGATTTGTAACGGATGTGGGATGCCAGATTTCCGTGTTTCTTACAGGCTCCATATTTTCCGCAACAAGTCTCTTGGACATAGTGTAGCCGCTGTTTGTCTTGAAGGTATCCATTGCCGTAACGGCTGACCATCTTTCGTCGGTGTTGTCATTTTCGCACCAGCCGTCGATTATCTTTCTGCCGTCAACATACTGACCGATGTAGTACTTGTCGGTTGTTGTTCTGCCCTCAAGTGTACCCTGCCATGTGCTGTCGGTATCAATTACCTGCTCTGTACCGTCCTTGTATGTGATTACAAGCTTTGCCTTAAGACCTACGTTTGTACCGAAGTTTGCGGCAACCGCACCTGCATTGTACCATCCGTGACCTACCTCTGCACCGACAGTATTGTCACCGTCGAGAATCTTGTCCGTTACGTCATAGGTCTGATAGTAAAGCACCTCTGTGTACTTGGACTTACCGGGAGCCATATAGTCATCGCCCGCACGAGTGCCGTTGATGTACATAATGTGGTTACCTGCGGCAGTTGCGTAAAGTCTAGCCTTTTCTACATTTTCCGCGTCCTGCGAGAGAGTAAACTGCTTTCTGAAAAGTGCCGCCGCAAGAGTTGTGTCAACAGCCGCGCCGTCAACAATAACATTTCCGTCCGTATCGGTAAGCTTTACCTTTTCGATAACGCCCGTTTCACCGCCTGAGGAATGGGCATATACCTTACCCATATACTTATTCGTTCCGCGTGCGGCAAATTCAAATGCAAACTGATCGTTTACATAGGTAACAACCTTTCCGTTCTCGATATAAGCACGGAATGTAACGGGAGTTCCGATAGCCGCCGCACCCTCGGGAATTATGGAGGAAATATCCACGGAAATGCCCGAATCGTAGCTTGAGGTTATCTCCCAGCCGTTTGCACCGTGATAGTGAGGATTGATATGTACGCCCTCATCCTTGAACTGGAACTGCCACATATAACGGCTTCCGTCCTCGCCTACGAAGAAGTTGATACCGAACTTTTCCGATGTGGCTCTGAAGGTTATTTCAACAGTACCCTCGTTTTTGTAGTATCTTTCGCCTGATTCAATCCACTTGTTTTCGCTTCCGAATTCACCAAAGAGTGCAGTTTCGAATTTTGCAACCTCGTGGGAGGGCATTTCAACGCCGTCCGCATTCCAGGAGGAAACCGTCCAGTAGTATTCGGTCTTGGGAAGAAGAGCCTCTGCCTCCTTGCCGTCTGCGGCTGTGCTTCTGCCGTAGTATGCGTGGGTTTCGTCTGTTTCTATCTTTCCGCTGTCCCATACGTCAAAGTCGCCGTCAACCGCCTTTTCGTATGTGGTGGCAACGCCCAGTCTGTATGCTGTCTGCTTTTCGCCTCTCTTGGTGCTTTCCATTACCCAGTTGAATTCGGGCTCTGTGTAGTCAATGCCCAGAGGATTGTATCTGTAGTCTGTCTGAAGCTTCATAACGTTAGTCCATTCGTAGTTTTCTTTTGATTTGTTGTAGTTGGGCTTTATGTACGCAAGGTCGGAAACGCCGAGCATTCCGTCCTCGTCAAAGTCCGCAAGAGAACGCAGATGTGCGTACTCGGGCTTTGTGGAAAAGCCTCTCATAAAGACTGCGAGGTCCTTTGTGTTTATGCTTCCGTCACCGTTAAGGTCACCGGGGAGTATCGCAAGCTCGGGAATCTGCACATTGCGGTTTCCCACTCTTACGCCTGTTACCTTATATGCAAGATATCCGGGCTTTTCTATGATAATGTCATAGATGCCCGCCTCAAGGGAAGCCACATAGCCTCCGAGACTGCCGTCCTCGGAAACGGTTGCGTCATATCTTACACCGCCCTTTTCAAGGAAGGTAACCCTTGCGGGCTTTGAGGACTCTGCCTCCGCCTCGCTGCTTGTTACAAAAATACCCTCAACATTGAAGGTTGCCGTTGGTGCCGCCGCCGTGTATCCGATTCCGCAAAGAAGGAAAACGGAGCACAGAATCAGCGCGGTGATTCTTCTGATGTTTTTCATAAACACCTCTCCTTACCGAATTTGCCGATATATAATCTATAGTATATAAGTCGGCATTATACAGTATGTATTATAGCACACAACGGAAATTTTTTTCAATAGCCAATACGCCAAAAAACGGAAGGGAATTTTGTTGAAATTATCCCAAAGAACGCCCACTCTCCGAGGCGGAATGCCTTATCACGGACAGAGGCTAACAATTTTCTTGCTTTTGCGGTTATAGTATGATAGAATGGAGTCGATAACAAGCACTTACCGCCCCGAAAGGAGTAATACAATGAAAAGCTCAACAGTAATATACATCTGCGACGACAACGCCCTTTTCGCAGAGGAAATCCGTCGGTATATTCCGACTCTTGTGCCAAGTGAGAGGTCACTTGAAATCAGCATATTCACAAGCGGTGCCGACCTTATAACGGCGTGCGGAAAAGCCTTGCCCGATGCGGTGCTTCTCGACATAGATATGCCCGAGCTTGACGGCTTTGAGGTATCTGGGCGGCTTCGTGAGAATTTCGGTGAGATAAGAATAATTTTCGTCACGGGCTACGACGACAGAGTTTACGGCTCGTGGGAATACAACCCCTTCTGGTTTGTGCGGAAAAGCCACATCACCGACCTTAAAACGGTGCTTCCCCGACTTCTTGAGCGCATAGACTCGGACGAGGAAAAGAAGTGCGGATTTGCAAATCTCTGTGCCGAAAGGGAGCTTGTGCGAATCGACCTTGAAAATTCCATGCTCATCGATGCATTCGGGCACAATCTTCGCATCATAAATGCGGACGGCACCGAAAAAGCCGTGCGGTGCAGAGTTGCGGATGCGGAATGTCAGCTCTCTCCCTTCGGTTTTGTGAGAATTCAGAACGGAATCCTTGTGAATTTACGGTTTGTATCAAGGCTTACAAGCAAGGTCTGCATTATGCAGGACGGCAGGGAAATCGGTATCGGCAGAAAATATCTTGAGGGACTCCGTCACCGCTTTGCGGAGTATCTTCGCAGAATTTAAAAAGAATATAAAGGAGTAAATAATGGGAAGAAATATATTCGAGCTGTCCGTAAATATATTCGAAACGGTATGCGCTCTGGGCTTTATAACTCTTTATCTCGGATGCAGGCACAAAAGGAGCACGGCGCTGTGGCTGTTCCTTGCGTTTTCCGTAATCGGCACGGTTGAGCTTTCGCTGGTAAACGTCGTAACGGTGTTTGAAAGCATAGGGACTTATCTGCATCTTGCGGTGTTCTTTGCTTATGCCTTTTTTGCTCTGCGGGGAAGCGTTATGCATAAATTGTGGATGTGCATTATTACGCAGATAATTCTCACTATGGATGCGGTTGTGACAAATATCGGTCTTTGCTGTATTCTTGACTATGACCCAAACAGAGTTATTACGGAGTTCGGTTTTGTGAGAATTCTTGCGATAGTCATTTCAAAGATTATTCTTGTTACCGCATACGGAATCATTATAAAAAGCAGAACCCGTGACCCCGACGGAAACAGCTTCTGGTATAAGCTTGTGGTTATTCCCTTCTTCTCGGTTTATGCAATCACCACGCTTATGAGAGTCGCTCTGGCGTATCCCGAAATGAAGGAGTATATCCTTGTCGGAATGCTGTGCATTGTGGGTGCGAATATTATGGTGTACTACTTCTACACCCTTCTGCGCCGTGAATACGAGAACAAAATCAGAATCTCCCTTCTTGAAAGCGACAACGAAAACGCAAAAAGAAGCATCCGTGAATCCGGTGTGTTCGTTTCCGAGATGAGAAGAGTACGCCACGACATTGAAAATCACCTCGCCTCCATTGCGGGTCTTATCCGAAACGGCAAAAGCGAGGACGCCCTCGAATACATAGACGGCATACGAAAGAATCACCTTCCGAGTACGCTTCCATATATTTCCACGGGATGCCCCGCCTTTGATGCTGTTGTGGGCACGAAGAATGCGGTCTGCAAGCAGAAGGGGATTTTCCTCGGAATCAGTGCACAGGCACACCTGCTTGATTTTCTCAGCCCCGTGGATATCGGTGTGCTTTTCGGAAATCTCCTTGACAACGCCATAGAGGCTTGCGAGAAAACGGCGGAAAAACGAATCGACCTTGAAATCAAGAACACGGGAAGCTATCTTTCCGTTATAATAAGCAACAGCATATCCGAGTCGGTGCTGTCCCGTCCCGAGCCCTTCCAGAGCACAAAGACGGACGGCAGAGACTGTCACGGCATAGGAATAAAGAGCATACGGAGCATAGTTGAAAAATACGACGGAATCATAGACTACTACGAGCAGGCAGGACAGCTGTGCTGTCAGGTATCGCTTGCAATAAAGGAGGCAAACAATGAAAAGAAATGAGCTTTCCGCAATGATTATGCTTTCCTGCGATGCCCTTTCCGAGGGTAATCTGAGGCTCTACGAGGAAGCAGGCACATCGGGGACAAAAAGACCAAAATCCCTTGACAGAAGGGTAAAACGATACGCCGCACGGGAAAGGCGCAGGAAGGAATACGCATCCTTCTATAAATTCGGACGGAATTTTTTAACCTGCCTTCTTGTTGCGTGTACTGTTTCCTTTGCATCCGTAATGAGCGTGGATGCTGTCAGAGCCGAGCTTCACAGCATTATTATTACGTGGTATGAGCAGTATTTCACGGTAAAGCATATCACTCCCGAGGCTACGGACGACAAAAACAGCTCGGAAGCAAAGAAAGCACCCAATATTATCGAGGAAAAGCGAGAGCCGATGCTGATTCCCACGGGGCTTACCCGTGAGATGCTTATTGACGGCAAGACGAAATATATAATCGATTACCTTAATGGTGACACTCTGCAGCTTTCCTTTGCGCAATATACCACGAATTTAAACTCAAGCTTCGATGCGGAGCACATAAAGGAAATCAAGGATGCCTTTGTGGGCGATAATGAGGCGATTTTTATATCCTTCACCGACGACCCGATTGTATATCTTTCGTGGAGCGACGGCGAATATGTTTATGAGCTTTCCGACTATGACGGTATATACAGCGAGGAATTGCTTATCGCAATGGCAGAATCGGTAAAATAAATCCGAAAAAATTTTCGCAAAAACTTTCGGGAAAGTGCTAACATTTTGTCGTTTTCTGCGGTTATAGTATTCGGTACGGTTGTAATTTCCGCATTTTACGAAAAAAGAGTGTAAGCTGTGCCGTATTCCGTGTGAGTTGTGCCACGGGCGTGCAGAGTGGGAAATTCGGTGGTATAATCTGTCAAAGAGAGCGCAAAGAGTAACGATTATGCCCTTTCGGTTGAAATCCGCAGAGCTTTTATTTATAATGGATTTACACCTTTTGACGATTTTTTAAACAAGGAGAAAGATTATGAAAAAGCTTATTACTTACACAATTGTTATCGCTCTTTTGATTTGTGCCGTTCCGATTACCGCAGCCTCCTATAATCTGCAGATGGCTGACCGCTCCGTATACCTTGCTTCGACAGGCAAAAGAATTTCAACAGACTTTAACTGCATCTCCGTCCCCGAGGAGGTAAATAAAATCATAACCGAGGACGAATACGCCTATGCCTTTGAGATTTCGGCAAGCACGGGCGATGAGAAATTCCCCGAAATAGAACCGAAAAAACTCAAAATCGAAATGCGTGGTCCCACGGGCGGAAACCATCAGTACTATATCGGTAAGGACTACCGTGTATTCAGATACGAAAACGGAGACCTTATTCCATTGGAGCTTACAGGTGGCAAGCTGTCCTACTTCTCATTTAAAACGGACAGGCTCGGTACATTTGTTGTTCTTTTCAATCCCCGTGTGTACAGCACGATCTTCTACCTTGATATCCCCGACGAGGACGCAGAGGATGAGGATGACAGCGAATACATATATGCCCGATACGAAAATTTAGTCCGTGGCGAGTCCTTTGCCGCACCTGAAATTCCAAAGCGTGACGGCTATGTTTTTGCAGGCTGGCTTGAACCAACCGGAGGCGGACAGTATCTCAGCTTTGCGCACAATGTAGAGCTTAAGGCAGGCTACTGTGCCCCTTATTACTATGCGGCGTGGCGTGATGAGGACACCTACAAAAAGCCGACAATCACCCTCTCCCACACCACAATCAAAAAGGGAGCGGAGGACGGCAAAGCTGTAACAATCAAGCTTTCGGGCTTTGATATGCCGCTTGACAAGGAATGCTTCGAGGATAGTCTTGAAAATGATTTTACCGTTATCGGCACGGACGAGGTTACCGTTTCAAATGTGGAGTATCTGAGCGGAACAAAGCTCCGTATAACTCTCAGCGGCAACAGCACGAAAAAGACCTACGACTCCGAATACAGAATTTCCTTCCCGCATTGGCTTATTCACTCCGACTCCGAGGACAATCTGAGCAAGGGCAACGGTCAGATGGGCGAGAACGGATTTCTTCTTGATTATTATATTTCCGACAACACAATCGTGCTTACGGAATCCTCCGACACATACAGCGAGCCCGACAGCCGTGATATATTTGCAATACTTCAGCATATGGCGAATATAAAGGAGCTCACAAGCGTACAGAAAAAGGTATTCGATGCGGACAGCAACGGGAAAATCAATCTTTACGACCTTAACAGACTGATATCACGATTTACACAAAATTAAGCCTTACATTTTATAAATAAAAACCAAAGGAGACACCATGCTTTTCAGTACTCTGCTTACCCCTCTGTCCGAGGAGGACCGTGACTTCGTTCTGAAGATTTACACCGAATGCGGTGACTATATGTACAAGACCGCCATGGACATACTGCACAACCACCACGATGCCGAGGATGCGGTCAACGATGCTATGATAAAGATAATAAAGCATCTCTCAAAATTCGAGGGTAACACTCCCGAGGAAATCCGAAACAAAATAGTCATCTGCATAAGGGCAATAACAAAGAACAAGGCTATCGACATATACAACGCCAACAAGAAAAGACGCAGTCACGAGAGCACGGCACCCTACAGCGACTACACGGACAGCGAGGATTTTTCCGCATCGGCAGAGGACGAGAGTCGGAGCGTGGAGTCTCTTGTAATAAGCAACGAAGCGGTGGAAACGGTGAGAAGCGAGCTTAAGAATCTTCCGAAAAGCCTGCAGGATGCGATAAATCTGGTATATTTCTGCGGATTCTCCGGCGAGGAGGCGGCGGACTTTCTGAATATCAGCCACAATGCACTGAGAGTGCGTCTTTTTGAGGCAAGAAAGAGGCTGAAGAGTACTCTTGCGGACAAGGGCTTCATTGACTGAAAAGCATAAAAAATCGGGCTGTGACGTAAATTTGCCACAGCCCTTTTGTTGTGAAATATCAACAATTATTTGTATGGGACGACCTGTGTGCCGTCCCGTTTTTTATTCAATATGCGAATTTTGCCGAAATCCCTTGATTTTATAATTTACAGAGAATTACTTCTTCGGACAAGCCTTAACCGTACAGATTTCAAAGTTGCCAACCTCAACAAGCACCTTGCCGTCACGAATCTCAAGAGGACAAATTTCGTTTTCAAGCATATCGGTAAGATAAGCCTTTTCAACATCAAAGCCGAAATCAAGCTCCGTGCTGACAGCCTTGTCGAAGGTGTCGTAGAATCTTACGATAATATCGTCGGACTTTTCAGCCTTCTTTACCGTTTCGATTACGATGTTGTTATCCTTGCAGGAAACAAAGGAGTAGCACTCGGGAAGCTTGCTTGCATTTCCCTTTGCATAGAATGCGGTTATGGGAGAGTTGAGAAGGTATGCTTCCTTTACGGTATCCGAATTCTCGAATGAGCCCAAGTGAGGATAAATTGAATAGGTAAAGCTGTGGAAGTGCTTATCCGCCTGCGGATTGGGATAGGTTGCGCACTTGAGAAGAGTAAGCTTGAGTGTGCTTCCCTCCGCACTGTGACCGTACTTGCAGTCGTTAAGGATTGCAAAACCGCTTCCGTTATCCGAAATGTCCGCATACTTGTGAGCGCAGACCTCGAACTTTGCCGCATCCCAGGATGTGTTGGAATGGGTCGGTCTCTTTACGTTACCGAACTGAATTTCGTATGTAGCCTCGTTTGCGTGAACATTTACGGGGAAGGACGCCTTGAGAATCTTGTGCTCCTCCTTCCAGTCAATTTCGTTTTCTACGTCGATTCTGTCGATAGCATCGGAGTAAAGCCATATCTTCTGCGTGATTGTGGAGCTCTGATAATTTCTCACAATCTTAAAGCCCTTCGCTACGCCGTTTTCTATTGTCTCGAAGGATGCAACATCGTTTATGTCGTAGGTCTTCTGCTTGTAGTAGTCGGTAAGCTCCCACGCATCGTACGCTCTTGGGTAGTCCTCGGAGATTTCAAGCTTGTTTATTACCTCGTTCTTCTTTACATATTCCTTATTCTGTCGCTTGTCAAAGAGAGAGCAGATGTTGCCGTTGTCATCGAATTTAACAATAAAGAACTTATTCTCAAGGGTCTTGTCCCTTGCGATAACGGTGTTTTCAAAATCCGCTTCCTTAATCGTACACCAGCCGTATGCGGGGACATCTTTAGCTATGAACTTCTTGCCGTCTATTTCCGCAACACCGCTTGACTTAAAGGATGTGGAGTTGTAAACCACAATACCGCTGTCACGGGAAATATTGTCCGCAATTTCGGAAAGCACACTGTTTTCAAGCTCTGTACCGAAATCGGAAACCGCCTTCATCTGCCTGTCGCTGTCCTCGTACACCTGGAAAATGGACGAGCCGGGAAGAATATCGTGGAACTGATTGAGGCATACGGTTTCCCAATTATCATAAAGCTCGGCTGCGGGATAGGGCTTACCTAAAAGAACGCTTGCCGTACTTGAAAGAGCCTCGTCACGGCGAAGGAGAATTTCGTTCTTTCTCATCTGCTTTTTAAGCTTGGCGATGGAGGTATAAGTACCTCTGTGGAACTCAAGATAAAGCTCACCTACCCAGCGGGGCTTTTTCCTTAAAAGCTCGGAGCTTCTGTCAAAGTCCGCACGGAGCTTCTCCAGAAATTCTCCCGATTTACGGAGCTTGTACTGCGGAATTCCGTCAACGCCTCTTGTAAGTCTCTTTGCGAATTCAAGGTCGTCCTTTGTGGGACCTCCGCCACCGTCGCCTCTGCCGTAGGTTACAAGTGCCTTGTTGGAGTATTCCTTCTGCTGGAATCTTTCCCACGCACCCACCGCCATTGAGGGAAGGGTTGATGCAACATAGGTTGACATCCACTGTGTATCGTATTCCTTCTGCTTGTTGCACGCCGTCATAAAATAGGTGAAGATTTCCGAGCCGTCTATACCCTCCCACATAAATGCATCGTAGGGCATTTTGTTGGATTCGTTCCAGCCGATTTTACTTGTGACAAAGGTATCCACACCGCACTTTTTAAGTATCTGCGGAAGAGCCGCACTGTAGCCGAAAACATCGGGAAGCCAGAGAACATGGCTGTCCGTACCGAATTCGTTTTTGAAAAAGTCCTTGCCGTGGATAATCTGTCTTACAAAGCTTTCACCGCTTGTGACGTTACAATCCGCCTCAAGCCACATCGCTCCCTCGGGCTCCCATCTGCCTTCCTTTACTGCCTTCTTTATCTTTTCGTAAAGGTCGGGAGCGGAGTTCTTGACGTATTTATAAAGCTGAGGCTGGCTTGACATAAAGATATAGTCGGGGTACTGCTCCATAAACTTTATAACCGTCGCAAAGCTTCTCTGCGCCTTTTCCTCGGTCTGTGCAAGAGTCCAGAGCCACGCAACGTCTATGTGGGTATGACCTATCTGATACACCTCGACGCCGTTTTTGGTTCCGCAGAATATGTTTTTGTCCATATATTCGGATGCAAGGGCGAGGCTGTCATAGAATTCCCTGCTTCCTATAGAGGAAAGGTCTATCATATTCATCGCATACTCGAGGCTTCTGTAAAGGTTTGCCCTCTCCACGGAATGCTCCGAAAGATTCAGGAAGCATTCGTGAGCTATGCGGATATCGTACCATACCTTTTCGCAGAGCTTGTTTATCTCGCATATGTCAATGCTGAAGGGGAAGGTCTGACTGTCAAGTCGCATTCCCGTGTAGCCGTACACAAGAATGTCGTGCTTACCGCTGTCGATTACGGATTCGGTATGGTTTACGTCCATACCCTGCACCATTTTGCCGTCAACATAAAGAATAAACTGGGGATTTAAGGAGTCCCACTGACCCTCTCTGCCCGTCTTTATGCGAAGCACGGTTTCGTTGCCCTCGCCCGCCTTTGGGATATCGAGGGTATTTCTTACGATAAAATGGGTATCATAGCCGCTGCACTCAAAGGGAGCAACCTTCAATTCGGTTGCAAGAGAAGCATCGGGGATATATTTTTCGCCCTTGTAGTCGCATTCACCGTAGTACCATTCCTTTTCGGTGTATACGATTTTGTATATTTCGTTTGCAAGAGCTTCAAGTGTCTTTACCACCTTGCTTGAGAAGAATTTGTTCATTTGTATTCCTCCGATAAATTCAGTATATTGATATTATATAACAAAATAATAATTTATTCTTCTATTGACATGCTTTAAAAATTGTAGTATATTGATATCATAAAGAAACAATCACGGAGGAATCACACATGAACAACGCAAAGCAGCTGCTTGCAAAATGGCACACCGATGCCTCCACGGGATTTTTATACAGATACATCATCAGCAGCACCGAAAGACTTGTCTGCCACTACCACGACTATTACGAGGTATTTCTCATAGCGGACGGCAAGGTATATCACAATGTAAACGGTGAGAAAATACTTCTTGAAAAGGGCGATTTACTGTTCATCCGCCCGGACGACACCCACGTTTTGTCCTATTACAGAGAGGAAAGCTTCAGTATAGCAAACCTTGCCTTCACCTCGGAAATATGCGACAGCCTGTTTGCCTATCTCGATGGGGGCTGTAATGTAGGTCTCCTTAAAAGCTCGCCCCTTCCTCCGTGCGTAAGACTTCCGCTCAAGGAAACGGAAAGGCTGATTTACACTCTTCAGAGCATAAACACCGCATCATACACGGATTCCGCAGAGAAGATACTCAAAATGAAGAGTGTGCTTTTTGATGTATTCTCAAAGTATTTTTCAAAATACACGGTCAGCGAAAGCGGATTTTCCGCGTGGTTTGAGTACCTGTGCGAGGAGCTGAAGAAGCCGTCGGTCTTTCGTGAAAGCAAGCCCGATATGTGTGCAATCTGCGGCAAGAGCAAGGAGCACATTTCAAGGGTATTCAAGCGGAATCTCGGCATCACACCGTCGGAATATCTGTGCGAAATAAGGCTTAACTATGCGGCAAATCTCTTGAAGAACACCAATCTTTCAATTCTGGAGGTAAGCCTTGAGGCGGGATTTGACAATCTTTCGTGGTTTTATCGGAGGTTCAATGAAAGGTTCGGGGTTGCGCCGAGGGGGTTCAGGAGGGTTAAGGAGTAAAGGACAATATTTCGGCTTATTCATAGAATAGTGTAGAAAATCGACAACTTCGTGGTATAATAATCTTACATCAAGAAAAAGAAAATCGGGTGAAAAAATGGATACAAATTTATCGAAAAATTAACGCTTCCCATCATTTTCCTTACATAAATATCCCTCACTTGCACAAACTAACTCCGCACCCGATGAAACAGAAAACAAAGGAGATTTATAATATGAAAGCTACGGGAATTGTAAGAAGAATTGACGACCTCGGTCGTGTTGTTATACCCAAAGAAATAAGAAGAACTATGAGAATCCGTGAGGGCGATCCTCTGGAAATTTTCACCGACCGTGACGGTGAGGTGATTTTCAAGAAGTATTCACCCATAGGCGAGCTTTCCGGCTTTGCCACACAGTATGCGGAAACCCTTTACCGCACCTGCAATTATCCCATTCTTATCTGCGACAGAGATACGGTTGTCGCCTTTGCGGGACTCCCCAAGAAGGAATGCACCGATAAGAAAATATCCGGTGAAATGGAAAGCATCTGCGAAAACCGTTCTCTTTACGTGAGAGAAAAAAACGGCAAGGACGTACCCGCCCTTGAGGGTAACGACAGACTTACCGTTTCCTGCGCGATGCCTGTCATATCCGAGGGCGACATTATCGGCGTGGTAATGTCCGTGCTCCCCGAGGGGCAGGATGCGTACCCCTCCGATGTGGAAACCAAGCTTATACAGACAGCGGCGGTGTTCCTCGGAAAGCAGATGGAATAAAAAATAAGCACTCGCGAGTATTTCGTGAGTGCTTTACTTTTTTTATCCGGTAAAATCAGAAGTTTATTACGGAAACAGCACCGCTCGGACTTACAGCCCTGCAACAGTCTATGTATACCTCAATAAAAGCATATCCGCCCCGGATTGCAAGCGAACGGGCATTTTCCAACAGTCCCGGAAGGGGCTGTCCTCTTTTGAAATGCTCAATAATCTGACCTGTTATATCGAGAGTGTGCACCTCGTAGGGCTCGCCGAGAAAACATGTCGAAACAACCCCGAGCAGAATTCCTGTCATTTCGATATCGGGAAATTCCTCGCTGATGGCTCCGATTATATCATCTACCTGCTTTTTGTTGTGAACGTGACCTCCGCTGTCAAGCTTGGTCATTGTCTGCATATATCCCTTTGAACGGGGCTTACGCAGAAGTCTGTCCAGCTTCATTTTGTCAATCTGCTGTGTCTGTTGTGTCTGCTTCCGTTCCTGCGTGGTGCTCAGAATCGAATTCGTCTGAGTCTGCGTTTCGGTTTGTACCTGAGGGCGTATCAGCATTGGCTTTGGCATATTCTTTCTCCTGTCATCTGTAATTTCTTGCAAAAACATTTATCACTGTTCGGTTACTTCTTTGCCTCGTTCTTTTTATTCTTAACGTATTTCTTCAAAATAAACATTCCTATCCAGGCCACAACACCGATAAACGCACAAAGTCCCGCACCAATCCATTTTCTGTTACCCATCCCGTTAAAGGCTCCAAAAACTGCCAGACACAGTGCCATAATATTTATTGCACTGATAATGGGAATTAACATTTCGACAACAGTTATCCCCACCTTGAAACCATTGCCAAAAAGGGTTATCATTATTGAAACTATCAGGATACCGTATATCAGACACATACTGGGAACGGGTCCTCCAATCTTTTCGGAATAGATTGCTATAAACGAGAGTATCAGTACAACGACAAATCTGACAGCAATATCTATTGACAGCTTTATAACAGGTAAAAGTATAACTTTATCCAAAAAATTTTTCTTGTTAAACATCTCGGTTTCGTACATATTGGAAAAGAAATCCGCAGCCTTGTCTCCGACAAGAAAAATCACTATAAGTGTGGCGGTCTCTTGCGCTATATCTAAAAGCGATTTGAAAGTGAAAACACTCGGTGTTTCATAAGTAATCAGCTCAACAACAAATCCGAACAAAGGGATGTTCTTCAGTGCTTCAAACATTGCTTCGGCTAAAGCTTCAGGATTAAAGGCACTGCTGGCTCCGGATATTGCGGCAACGACAACCGGCATAAATATCAATACTGCAAATACCCCTGAAACGAGCACCCATAATTTCTTAGTCAAAATTCATCACTCCATCTTATCTTCTTCTGAGATACTCAGTTGAACACCAGCCGTAAATTCCTCTGTACGAAACAAAGGCATTTTTTCCGTCTATCTCGTATACCCGCACGGTTTCCTCATAGGGGATGGTTGTCTTGGCCTTTCTTGAGCCGATATATTTGTCGGTTATAAGCTCTATTCCCGACTGCGAGGTTACTCTTGCACTGTACAGAGTCACAAGAGAATATCTTGACGGATAGAAAAGAAATTCGCTTGAGCACCAGCCGTACTTTCCTTCGTAACGGGTATACGCCCAGCCATCGTATTCACCTTCAACGGTTATGATGGTTCCGTCCGGAATAAGCGCAAGCTTTTTACCGCTGAGATTCGGCTGATCGCGAAGTCTGAGTCCGCCCGTGGCAATAACAAGACGGTCATTTGTATCTCTGTCCTCGTTGGACTCCTCTTCCTCGGTTTCCTCAGCTTCCTCAGCCTCAGGCTCCTCCTCATGAGCGGGTTCCTCGGGTTCAGGCTCCTCCGGAGCGGGCTCCTCATTTCTCTCGGATTCAAAGAAGCTGTCGTCTATATCAGGCATATCGATATCGGTTTCTTCCGTTTCTTCCTCGGTAGCTGCTTCATAGTTGGAATCAGCCCATTCATCGTAATTGGTATCTTCCGACTCGGTTAAGGAGATTTCGTATGCCGTATCAATCGTCCCGTGATTGCCAAACAGGGGTGTTCTGAACAAGAGCAGCAAAACAATTATCAAAGCTACCGCAATAACGCCGCCAATCAGCACCTTCGAGGGACCATTGCTCTTTTTGGAAGCAGACGTCGCCGATGTACCCGAGGAAACCTCAATCTCGGGCATTGTAATCGGCTCTTCGGATACAGAGCTTTCCGACTCCACAGGTGTGGGAATCGGTGCGGGCGCAGCCTCGCCTTCTACCTTAGCGCCGCAAAATCTGCAGAAGCGCGCGTTGTCATCTAAAATCGCATTACATTGTTTACATCTCATAATAATCTCCAATCTTCATACGGCGGAGCAAATATCAGTTAAAAATTCCGTCGAAAATTCTTGTATATGAAGTTACATCCGCCGGAGCATCGGCGCACAGGCTCTCGTACCGTCCTTACCTTCCGTTACGACAGTACGAATGCTTTGACTTATACGACAGAACCGTTATACAAGCACCTTGCGTGTTCTGGGGCCTGTCTTGTTTACGGAAAGCTCTTCGCCACCAATCGGCTTTCCCGAAGCGGGAACCGCTCTTTCCTTTCCCCAGTCGCGGATTGCTTCAATTTTTTCGGGACTTGTACGGGAAAGCGGAACAACATTATTGAATGCGGTTACAATATTTTCCTCATTAAGAACAAACTCACTGTTTGCAATGGAGCGATATGCAAGGTCTCTTACCGTAGACTCAAGGTCGGCAGCGGTAAAGCCGTCCGTTATTTCAACGATTTTATCGGAAAAGGGTCCTGCAAACTCAACTCTGAGATACTTACGCATATAAAGGGAAATAATATCGCGACGCTCGTCAGACGTGGGAAGGTCAACGAAGAACAGCTCATCGAATCGGCCTCTTCTGAGAAGCTCTGACGGAAGCATTGAAACATCGTTTGCCGTAGCTACAACAAATACCTGCTTCTTGCATTCCTGAAGCCAGAACAAAAACTGTCCCACCATACGGGTAGATACGCCGCCGTCATTCGAGGAGCCGGCACCGGACAGACCCTTTTCTATTTCATCAATCCACAGAATACACGGAGATACGTTTTCCGCCGTTGTCAGGGCATCCTTGAGCTGCTGCTCTGACTGTCCCACATAGCTTCCCTGAACGGTAGCAAAATCAAGACGGTACAGCGGAAGCTTCCAGTTTGCGGAGATTGACTTTGCGGAAAGGGATTTACCACAGCCCGGAACACCGACAAGAAGAATACCTCTCGGAGGCTGAAGTCCCTTGGCTCTCAGCTCATCGCGCTTCTCCGGTGTGAGTAGCTCCTTCTTTTCGTTAAGCCAGCGTCTGAGTCCCTCAAGGCCCCCGACATCCTTTACGCTTTCGTCGACGTCAATCTTTTCAAGGCCGGATATATCGGAAAACAGTCTGTTTTTGGCGTATCTGATTTCATCCATATCCGACTTTTTTATGCATTTGTTTGCTATAAGGGAGGCAATTACGTTCTCGGCTTCAATACGGGTTACCCCTGCGAGCGCACTTGCCGCCTCACGAATATCCGAATTATCCCACTCAATCGGGATTTCGGAGCGGTAATCGTCTATGTATTCCTTGATAATGGAGTACATTTCCTCCTCGTTCGGAAGGTCAATTTTGATAAGCATTCCGAGTCTCTGAAGCTGATTCCATACGGTGTTGTTTGTCAGTACGATTATTACACCGCCGGATTCATTTGCCAACGTAACAAGGTCGAGAATCTGTCTTGAATCCGCATTGTCCGTGCTGATATCCGGAACCTCAGTGAGAACAAGCGTCATATACTGCTTGCGCTTCATCTGTTCACTCATAAAGTCTATTGCACCGTATACGGACTTATCGTCGCTTATCGGCTTTTCCGTGCCGAGGTCATATATTCCCTTTGACAGGGTATGTACGTAAAAGGGAAGCGACAGCTCTGCGGATACCCCCTTGAGTATATCCAGCGTTCTTGCTCTTTCGATTGTGTTTATGGCTATGAACGGAATACGCGCAATCGAATATCTTTTCAGAAGCTCCCTGCACTTTACTGCATCGCTCATGGTTGATTCTCCTCTCAAAATATGTTAACCTTGTTATTTTTTACAATGCTCGCAAGCCTTCCCGTTCTGTCCTTTTTTGCGGAATCCTCAAGCGAGCTCTGCATTCTGTTTGCCTGATCAACAACAAGCTTGCGGTATTGCTCTCTGTCCTTTGCGGGAATTGCGGGTAAATTAATTGCCTTTTCCAGAAAGCACATCTCCTTGCGAAGTGCCAGCAGGGCGGGGACAATAACTCTTTCCTGACCGCCCGAATGCGACATTTCCTTTCCGAATTTATCGGAGGCGGCATTCATACGGAAATTTATCGTATCAACGAGCTTTTTTGTAAATCTTTCGGCAACGCCGGACTGCCATTCGACCGTCCCTTTTTTCATTGCCTCAAGAACCTCGTCATCATTGCTTTTTGCTTTCAGCATATCCAGAACCGTAACCCAGTCGGAATATGTTCTCGGAGGTGTTATCATTTATCAGTGCCTCCTTACGACTACCTGCGGAGGCTCAATGCTCCACTCGGGCAAGCCCTCGGCAAAGACACTCTTGGGCTCAACATATTCGTGAACGGGAGTTTCCTGTGCTGCCTTCGTTTCGGGTGCTGCCTCGGAGGCTTCCTTTGCCGGAGGGAAGGCGGATGCATCGGGTGCAAATGCGGGCTTCGGCTTGTCATCGGCAGGAGTCGCAGACTCCTTTGCGGGCACACCGCCTATGGGAGCAAACGCGGATTCCTTCACGGAAGCGCTGCCTACGGGAGCAAATGCGGATTCCTTCGCAGGCTCACTGCTCACGGGTGCAAATGCGGATTCCTTTGCGGGCTCACCGCTCACGGGTGCAAATGCGGATTCCTTTGCGGGCTCATTTCCCACAGGTGTAAATGCAGATTCCTTTGCGGGAGCGCTGTCCGAAGCAGCCTCGATTTTTGAACCGCAGGTGCTGCAGAATTTACTGTCAGACTCGTTTGCCGTGCCGCACTGCTTGCAGACAATGGTTTCGCCTGCGACAACGGAATTTATAAATTCAGCTTTACTTCTAGCATTCATTTTCGGCTTCCTCCTTTACTGAACCTTGATTCTTCTGCTTGTATCGGCGAGCTTCTTTACATACTGATCGGGAGAAATCTGCTCAAGGAAATCGGTAACCTTGGTGCTTTCTCCGTCCCTTTGAGCAAACTCAGCTCTGAAGTCAACAATCTCGGCAAGCGTTGCTCTTATAATCTGAGTACCCTTGACACGCTTTTCTTCGAACTTCTTCTTGACACTGTCTCGCTGTGCATCAACCTTGCTCTTCTTGGAGAAGTAATTTATAAGCATTCCGACAGACGCAACAAGTGCTATAATACCGAGAAGCAGGCTGTACTTGGTAACCATCATAAGAATACCCGCACCGCCTACCACAAGTCCGCCCCAAAGGCAGAACTTCTCAAATCCCGAAAGCGTGTATGCGGAAAGAGCAACCTCTGTTTCGTTGCTTATAAGTCTGTTGAATCTTTCGATAATATCGCTTTCGTCCTTGCCGTCGGTTGTCTTGTCGTTGAATGTATCTACGTTGATTTCTATCTCATGAGGAACCTTCATTCTGTTCTGAGCAACCACGTCATTGTACGCATTGCTTACCCAGTCCTTGGACAGTGCAATTGCGAACTTCTGAGTGGAAACACTTGAATGAGAGCTTTCGGGCTTCATTGCGGCATCGGTGAGAAGCTGTGTGAAATCCTTGTGCTCCTCAAAGGCGGTTTCCTCGATCTCCATATTCTGACGGGCGCGCTGCTCATCACCGTCGAAATCGATAACCAGCTGGTTATACTTTTCTTCCTTCATATAGGGAAGCTCTTCATCGTCAAAGCCCGTAACAAGATTGTTGAGAATCTCGTCGAGCTGCTCCTTGAGTGAATCGTTTGACGATTCCTGTTCGAAAATTGCGGTAAAGTATTCAAGAATTTCCGCATGGAGATATGCGCCCTCCATAACATCCTTGAGTGCAGGCCAGGTTTTGCTGTACTGCTTCAGATACTTATATTCCGAGCCGTCAAAGGGCTTTCTCTTAAGATTTATAGCCTCCGACCACTGCTCGGTCTGTTGCTCGACAAATCCGGGCTTTTCGGCAAGATGCTCTAGCCACTCTGTCATTTGCTTTGATACAACGCCCTCGGTATCCGCTCCGAGAAGACCGCTTGCAAAGGCATCGAGAATGATAACCGTCTTTCTGTCAAGATTTTCGGCATCCTGCTCTGAAAGATATCTCTGTACCCATTTAAGCGATGCGTTCTTTCTGTCAGCGCGGCGGCATATAAGAGCAAAAAACAGCGAGGTTTTTTCGTCGTTTCTCTTGATACCCTCTCTCACGGCACGTTCCGCAAGCTCGGGCTGGTCGTTTATCCACGCCGCCAGAGCAACAAGACAAGGTGCAAGCCAATAGCCCGGGGTTGAAATCATCATTTCCTCGGTCGCAGTGGTGATTGTGGACTTTTTTACAATACCGAGGTCATCCGCCTGAAGAATACCCGTAGTGGTTCTTCTTACAATATCGTAATGACCGAACTTCTTTTCGATTTCCTGCCTTATCTGAATAATTCTCTGCTGAGACTTACTGAGAGCGTTGGCTTTAAGCTGAATCTGAACAAAGTCGTGAAAGTCGCGTGCCAGGGCACCGATTTCGTCGTAAACAATCTTTACGTTCTGGTTTACACCGTCAATGTGCTTGTCAACCACCGAAAGATTTTCATTCAGGTTGTCATTGATGGTAACCAGATTGTTGTTGATGGTTTTGAGGCTGCTTTCAATGTAATTCAGGTTTGCATAGCTTATTGCCGCATAGTCTGCCATGATAAATACCTCCGATTTTTATTTTCTTTTGCTTATTTAAATTTCAAATATTTTTTAATATAAAAAAACAAAATTTGACATTTCTAAACAAATACCAAATAAAATTATACAAGATACTATCAATTTTGTCAATACAATATTCCAAAAAGACAGGACATTTTTTCCAATTTTCGCCACACGCTCTCTTTATTCTTGACAAGTTCCGAAAATATGATATAATGTAACCGTACCAAAAAACCGAAAGGATTTTTATTATGTCTATACTCAACGGAAACACCAGCGGAAGCATCGTTTATCCGATTGCTCACCCCTTCGGAAATATTATGACTCCCGTTTCAATTATAAATCAGCCGTCCGTGACCACCGCGCTTCTTCGTGATGATATCATCATCTGCGGTGGTACGAGGATTTCACTCTACCGTATTTCCGATGACGGCGGTAACGAATTTATTTCCTCGCTGGATATCTGCGGAAAGGCACGGCAGATTGCCGTAAAGGACGGCTTTGCTTACATTACCGCAAGGGAAAACGGCATTTATGTCTGCGATTTCACAAATCCCGCAGAGCCGAGGCTTCTTCACAATGTTGACACCATAGAGCTCGCTACGGGTATTGCTGTCGCAGGTGATATTCTTGCGGTGGTAAACAGACATATGGGCTGTGAGATTTTTGATATTTCAAGCCCCGAAAGACCCTCGAGAATCGGGCACTTTATGTGCGGTGAGGCTCAGTCCGTGTGCCTTTACGAAAAATATGCCGTGGTGGGCGACTGGATGAACAAGAGAGCCCGCATTTTCGATATTTCCGATATGGCAAGCATCACCGAGCTTTCGCAGATGTATGTTGACGGCTTTGCGGACGGCGTGTGCACCTTTGAAAAAAACGGCAGAATCTACTGTGCAATCGCCTGCGGTCATCACAGCGCAAGGCTGAAAAACAGAAGAAAATACGAGAATTTCCCCTATCTTACGGCGGAAATGCTTGCCGAGGGCTACGGCGGAGGTCACGGAGTGGAATTTTACGATGTGACAAATCCCAAGAGTCCCGAGTGGGTTTCCGCAATAAAGGCACCTCCGCTTTTCGGCGGACTTGACACCTGGCTTACCTTTACAGACGGTGAGCGGATTGTTTATACCGACTCGATGAACGGTGTTTTCGTTATCTCCGTCGAGGATGTAGAAAACCCGAAAATCACCGACAGCTATAAGCTCCCCCCCATAAAGAATCCTTGTCTTACGCCTCCATCCGTACAGATTCAGACAGGTGCGATAACCTCCGCAATCAGCGTAAAGGGCTTCCTCTGCACCGCATCCGAGCAGAACGGTGTACATATTTTAAAGCCCGAAAGACCTCTCGGTGAATTTTTACCGCAGAGCCTCGGTATTGATATCGCAAGAAAGAATAATTCGGACGGTAAATGCTTCTACAAATCCGAGGGACAGCTTCACGGCTTTGTGCAGTACGGCGACAGAATCTTCTGTGCCTCGGGCAATGCGGGCATTGAGGTGCTCGACTTGTCGGGAAAGCTTATTTACACAAGGAAAACCGACGGAATCTGCCGTGATGTGATTCTGTACGGTGATACTCTCATCTGTGCCGAGTCCGACAAGGGCATTGCGGTTTACAACACGGACGACGCTCTTACGGAAAAGCACCGCATCCCCACAGAGGGTGCATCCGCAAGGCAGATTCTGAGGACAAAAGGCGGAATTGCGGTTGTGCTTGGTCTCTGGAATGTTGCCTTCTACTCGGAGGACGAAAAGAACGGCTTTGTGCTCCGTGCGAATCAGCGCATTCCGGGCATACTTTACCACAGACACCTTGCGCCCTTATCGGATAACGACGGAGTAGTGGCAAATCCCCTTGCCGTAGGTCCGACGGTGCTTTTGGAAAAATGCGGAAGCATTGATATGTCGGTTGTATTTGACACCCAATTCTGCCCCTTTTCCGATGGCGGTTGCGGATACAACGGCAGACTTTACGCGATATATCAGGGAAAATGCTTTGTAAGCGATGCGCCCTATAGTGACGCCCGAGAGCTGAAAATCGAAGGAGCGGAGCTTGACGGTCAGCCGTTTATTGTCTGCGGAAAGATGGTGCTTGTCAACAGATATACGGGTGTTGTTGAGGTTATTGATATTACGGATTCTCCTGCGGTTATAAAGAAGATAAACGTCGGATGTCATCCCGAATTCTGCGGGGTTATTGACGGGAAGATTTTTGTTGCTTGCGGAGATGATGGTATTTTTGAGGTTTGATTTTAAGCTTAATATATAACAAAAACCGGCACAGAGTCAATTCCGTGTCGGTTTGTTTTTTTGGAGTCTGTATTTACTTGGCGTTGTACCGGTAAAGATTTTGAAGTATTTATTGAAGTTTGCAATGGTTTTATAGCCCACCTCAAAGGAAATATCTCCGATATTCATATCCGTTTCGGAAAGCATACGGCAGGCGTTGGAGATTCTTACCTCATTGAGATATTCAACGTAGGTTTTACCCGTCACAGCCTTGAAAAGATAGCAGAAATATGATTTTGAATAGTTTATCTCGGAGCATATTGCGTCAAGACCCAGCTCCTTTGAGTAGTTGCTCTCTATGTATTGCGATGCACGGAAAATTGTGCTTTTGTATCTGTTCAGTATTTCTTCCGTGCGGGTACCCTTTATGTCCCTTGAGTATGCACGACCGGTAATTACAAGGAGCTTTAAAAGCAGTGCCTTTGCAACAAGGGCGTATCCCGCATTTTTTGCGGTATATTCCTCGAGTGCCTCGAAAAGTATTTCCTCAACCTCACATCGTGTTACGGCGTCAAGGTTGAATCTCGGCTTTATTTCCTCCTCCGCCACAATAAACGGCTCAAGATAGGCGAAATCAAGACAGCTTTTTGCATTTTCGTCCTTGCCGATGGTGGGAAGCACAAAATCCGGGACAAACTCAAACTCGAAAATTTCAAGCCCGGTTTCATCCTCCGCCACTATAAGATGGGGAACGTACGGCGGAATTATAAATATATCGCCCTTGGAAATCTCTGTTTTTCTGTTGTTGACAATATGGTGACCTCTGCCACGGCAAACATAGTTTATCTGAATGTAAGTGTGTCTGTGAAGCCTTGCGTCACTGTTGACACGGTATTTTCTTATAAAAAAATGCTCGGTATCCGGTGATGCGGGATTCATCATACTCTCATCAAGCAGAGAAATTCCGCTGTATTCCTTTTTGTCAAGATATGAAAAATCCATTTGCTTCACTTCCTTCACCTATACTTTACAACTTTTTTCCCGTTATGTCAAGTATTTTTGATGTGAAGCATTAAAGAAGCACTTTTTCCCCGAGCCTTGACGATTTATATGCCGCAAGAATTATATCCACCGGTCTTCTGCCCTCATATATATCGATAACGGGGCGTCTGCCGTTTTTTACTGCGTCTATCATATCCTCAAGCTGTGCCCTGTGGGAATCGAAGGCAAGTGCCTTGGGGTTGCGGAAGGTTGTGGTATTCGGTCTGCTTTCGGGCATAAGTGCACATTCTCCCTCAACGTCCCACCGTGTTATGGTGTCCTCGGTAATCTCAACCGAGCCCTTTGTGCCGTTTATTGAAATAACTCTCGGATAACCGGGGCTTATTGCGGTTGTACTGTTGACAGTACCGACAGCGCCGCTACCATATTCAAGAAGGATTACCGCAGTATCCTCCACCTCTATATCTCTTGCGAGAGTTTTGCATATTGCATACACGGACTTCACCTGTCCCATAAGGTACTGAAGTATGTCAATTCCGTGTATTCCCTGATTCATAAGCACACCGCCGCCGTCAAGCGCCCACGTTCCACGCCACGAGGCGGAGGCGTAATATTCCGGAGAGCGGTAATATTTCATTGTAAGGTCGCCCGAAATTATATCCCCGAGAAGTCCGTCGTCTATTGCCCTTTTGACATATGCAACCGTGTCGGTAACACGATGCTGTGATATTACCGCACCCTTGACGCTGTTTTTCTCGCAGGCACTTATTATGCTTTCAAGCTGATTTTCCGTAATTGCCATAGGCTTTTCCACAACGAAATGCTTGCCTGCGTTTGCCGCCATAACAGCCATCTCGGCGTGAAGTCCGCTTGGGGTGCATATGCATACAATGTCGATTTTGTCACATTCGAGAAGCTCCTCGGGTGTTTTGAATGCGGTGCATCCTTGCTCGGTTGCAAAGCTCTGTGCGTTTTCGTATATTATGTCACACACTCCGACAAGCTCCGCATCGCAAATAAGCTTTATTGCCCCTGCGTGCTGACGTGCCACCGTACCGCATCCGATTATGCCGAAGCAGTATTTTTTTGATTCTCTCATTTTTCAGTCCATATTGGTAAAGCCGTGCCATCTTCCGCCCTGATTTGCGCCGTCCTTTTCGGGGGACAAAAGAGCTTCGTGATTTTCAATTACATTTTTATAGCATTCGGCGATTTTTTCAATCCATTCCTTGTTGTATTTCTTGAGCCACGGTACGGAGAAGCACTGTATTCTTTCCGATTCTCCGAGATTTTTGTCAAGCTCTCTTACATCTCTGTCTGCGTTTGCAATTCTTGTGGGCATACCGCTTCCGTCAAAATCAAAGGTTTTAAAGAAGCCGTGGGTATGAAGCGGATAATTTGCTCCCGTGCTTGCGTAAAATGGCTTTCCGAGCTCCCTTGCAACCGCCTCGGCAAACACCTTTACGGGAAGTCCGTGAAGCTCCTCGGGCTTATATATGCCTTGCGCACAGTAAAATCCCGCCATTGTACTGCCTGTGCTTTCGTCCGTTCTTATGGCTCTGATGCCCGGGAGTCCTTCAAGCAAATCCCAGAAGTAGTTCATCGCCTTTCTTATTTCGGCGCATCTTTCGTCGTAATACTTAAGCTGTACTCTTGCAAGTGCACAGCAAAGCTGATTGGCTCTGCCCTTTACTCCGCCAAGTGCCATGTGGTAATAGGGGAAAAGCTCCTCGCTTTCAGTTATGAATCTGTCGTTGTTTCTGTCGTAGTGACCGTAGGCAAGCACTCTTTCGTAAATGTGTCTGTCGTCCGTGACAACAATACCAAGCTCGCCCGCCGCAAAGGATTTTCCGCTCATAAGCGACATTGCCGCAACGTCACCGAAGGTACCCAGCCTTTTGCCCTTGTAAAGGCCGCCCTGTGCGTGGGAAACGTCCTCGATAACCTTAAGATTGTGTTTTTTCGCAATTGCCATAATTTTATCCATATCACAAGGATAGCCCACGTAATGAACGGCAATGATTGCCTTTGTTTTCGGGGATATAAGCTGTTCGATTTTTTCGGGGTCCATACTGAGATTCTCGTCTATATCGCAGAAAACGGCTGTCGCACCGAAGGTGCTTGCGGGGACTATGCTTGCCCAGTAGGTTTTTGTCGAGCATATAATCTCGTCACCCTTTGAAAGTCCTATGCCGAACATTGCCGCCGCAATGGACATTGTTCCGTTACAGTAGGCAACCGCGTGCTTTGTTCCTATCCACTCGGCAAACTCCGCCTCGAATTTCTGTGTTATATCCGTCGCAGAATATGAGTTATTTCTTATTACATCAAGTGCCGCATCCTCGTCCTCTTTGGTGATTATCGGCCATTTGAGCATATCCTTTACCTCATCGGGAAGCTGTCCTTCTTTAAAAAGAGGCTCTCCCCCGAGTATTGCAAGCTGTTTCATATTTTTCTCCTTTTTTCTCCTTTTTTCTCATTTATTATTCGGGCAGATCCAGATTCAATACTCTTATTGCATTTCCTCGGCAGATGCTTCTGTAGTTATCGTAGCTTATACATCCGTCCTCGTATGCCTTGTCAAGCCACCCGGCAAGGTAGGTTTTCTGATAAGCCCTGCATATATCCGTGCCGTAGAACATTCTGTCACCGAATTCCTCTATGAATTTATATGCGAAATCGTTATCCCTTGAAAGGGCATTGTAACCGCTCATTGCGGAAACGTCACAGTAGAGGTTGGGGCATTCTCTCATAAGCCTTACAAGTGCACCCTCGGTAACCTTGCCCACCGGATAGTCGGACATACTTTCCTCGGTAACGTCCGCACTTATATGACTCCAGAAGCATTGCGAATGTCCGAACACCTTCAGCTTCGGGTGCTTTTTAAGCATTTTTTCAAGTCCCGGAAGACCAAGCTCATCAATAATTCCGTAGTAGTCGTATTTTTTCGGAGCAATGTGAATGGTTACGGGCATATCGCACATTTCACAATGGTAAAAAAGATTGTCCATAAGCGGGTCGTCAAAGCGGAGATTTGCGGTAACCTCGCCCACGCCCTTTGCGCCTCTGCTTTTGTAATGCATAATGATAGCGGAAAGGTCGGTTGATGCAGAATTTTTACCCATTCTGGGGTCTACGTTGCAGAACCAGTAAAAGGTGTCGGAATATTTATTGGCAAGGAATTCAATTTCCTCGTTGGTCTGTGCGCAAAAACGCCATTCGGGACTTATAAGCGGAAGAAGAAACGCCTTGTCTACGTCCAGCTCGGCGTAGCTTTCCTTTAACTGCTCGGGGCTTGCGAGAACAACTCCCTGATTTATCTGTGCGTTTTCCCACATGCTTGTATGAACGTGAATATCAATCTTTTTCATAAGTGGCACCATACCTTTCGTTTTATGCTTTGATTATACCGCATTTTGTATTGCTTGTCTAATTGGATTTTACTGTAATTATATTGAAATTTTCGACAACAAAAGAAAAATGCCCGCAATACACGGTATCAGTACATTGCGGGCTGTCGTTTTATGTTTCAGTATGTAATAAATTTAATCCCGTTATCCGCCGCAAATCTGTGCGCGTATGAGTCGCGAACGACCACAAGAGTAATGTTTTCACATCCATCAAAGGCGTCGGTCGCTATATATGTTACACTTTGCGGTATAAGCACCGTGCTGAGGCTTTCACAGCTTGCAAAGGCTTTATTGTCTATGTGAGTGAGAGCTTCGGGGATGATTATGTTTTTCAGATTACGGCAACCGTAGAAGGCATATGCATCTATTCTTGCAAGGCTGTCACCGAGGATGACGGATTCAAGACTTGTGCTGTAGTAAAAGCCGTATTCCGAGATTTTTTCCGTACCTGTGAGAATTACCGATTTCAGATTAGAATTTGCAAATGCACCCTCGCCTATAGTTTTTACCTTCTCTGAAACTGTGTAGCCGACATCCTGCCGTCCTGTGGGATATTTTATCAGTATTTCTCCCGATTTATCAAGAAGCACACCGCCCTTTTTGTCCTTCGCAATTTCGGATAATGTCGTGCCGTCCGTGGAATATGCGGTGTTTTCCTCGCTTACGAAAAAGGCTTTCAGATTCGGTGTAATATCCAGCGCAGAGCACCCGATAAGGCTTACATCCTTGCCGAGATGTATTTCCGAAAGGGATAATGCTCCGCAAAAGGCGTAGTCGGGAATGTCAGAAAGTCCGTCCTTTATTTCGGCATATTTTATGCTTTCCGTCATATGCACCCACGGAGCATAGTGCATTCCCGTGTAAAGCGAGCCTTCGCCGTATACGGAAAGCTTCATTTCGGGATTTACATACCACCCTTTTTCGACCATAAATCCGTATGTACCGTATGTACCCTTGCCGGTATAGTATGAAAATTTTTGGTTGTGATTTTCGGCATATTCCTCTGCTGTGCTTTTCGGATATCCGACTATTGTTGTGCGGGTATTATAATAACCGAGACTACTTGCGGCAAGCTTTATCGCCGGATTTGCTACGGTTATTTTAAATTCCGTGCCCGTGTCAAAGGCAAAGCTTTCTATTTCCCTTACATTTTCCGAAATAAAAGCCTCACGGAGCGGACAATATCTGAATGCGCCGTAGCCTATATACTCAAGGCTTTTCGGAAATGATACACCTTCGATTTTTTGGTTGTTGTAAAAGGCATAAGGCTCTATACGCTTTACCCCCTCGGGAATTGTTATTTCCGTCACGGAAAGATTTTTGGGACAGAACACAAGACTTTCTCTGCCGTTTTTGTAGAGAATACCGTACGAATCAAGGCTGTAGCACGGATTTTCGCTGTCTACGGTGACATTTTTTATATATACATCGCCCGAAAAGAATCCCGTCTGTATTTCGGTAAGGCTTTGCGGAATGTGGAGAGACTCAAGATTTTTCAGATACAAAGCAGCATTCTTTTCTATTTTCTCAATTCCTTTTCCGAGGTCGATTTTTCTGACGGGTATATTATAAAACGTCCCGCTCTCAAGCACCTTCATTCTGTCGGAAAGGGTGATTTCGGAAAGGTTGCTTGCATAGTCAAAGGCAAAGCGTGTTATTTTTTCCGCAGAATAGCGGACTGTATATTTTTCCTCGGGATTTCCCGCAGGGTACTGAATAAGCAGAGTTGCATCCTTGTTGTAAAGTGCGCCACGGTCGTCTGCGAAAAAGTATTCGTTTTCGTCACAGACCTCTATTGTTTCAAGCCCCTTGCATCCGACAAATATACTTCCGTCGTCCATTTTTTCCACGCCCTTGCCGACATAGGCATAGGTCAGAGCGGTGCAGCCATAAAAGCAGCTTGAACCGATTTCCCTTACATTATCGGGAATTATGATGTATCCGAGGCTGCCACAGCTATAAAATGCACTTCTGCCCAATTTCTCAAGGCTGTTCGGCAGAGATACACTTTCAAGTGCATCGCAGTTATAAAAGGCATATTCCGCTATCTCCGTAATGCCCTCGGAAATTTCTATGCGCTTTATACCTTTCAGGCTGACCGTACCTTGTTCTGCTGAGGGCTTTCCTGTTTTTCCGCTACCCTCGACAACAAGGATATTTTCGTCACGAATATACCAAACGGCATTTTCTCCGCAGGTGCCGTGGGTGGGAATTGGCGGAGCTTGCTGATTTTCTGTGGCAATGGCATTTGTTATTCCGATTACGGTAAAGAGGATTGTCGCAAGGAAAAGGGATAATTTTTTCATTGGTGAGACTCCTTTTTGATTTTCGATTTTGTATGTAGAACGATGCGGAATGGAAAATCTCACGGGGAAAATAAAAAATTCAATCCCAAAACAGCAACAAAAAAAGACGACCCAAGTTCGCCTTCATCCAATCCAATTTCAATCAGATAAAAATTTTTCCTACGGAAAAATTTTCACCTAACCTCTTCACTATTCACTCTTACCTGTTACTTAAATTCATCCGCACCTGCCAATAAGCCGTGTTCTGTTCTGGGCAATCATCTATCTTGTTCTTGCGTTACCGCAAGACTCTCTGCCACTTATGACGGCCGAGCAAGCCTGCACCGAGGTGCTGTCACATCGTGTTGCTTCGGATAGGGTTTACAGGAGTCCCGTGTTACCACAGGACCCGGTGAGCTCTTACCTCGCCTTTCCATCCTTGGCTGTGCTCTTGCGAGCCATCGCCGGTATATCTCTGTTGCACTCTCCCGGGAGTCACCTCCGGCGGACGTTATCCGTTATCCTGCTCTGTGAAGCACGGACTTTCCTCACTCCGACATTTCTGTCTTTTGCGCGATTGCCTTGACAGGTGCTTGACATTATTATACCACGCTTTTTTTAATATTTCAAGAATTTTGAGGGGATATTCGGAAAACACTTGCCCGTAAAGAACGAAAGAACGGAAAAAATTGCGATTTGTACTTTTCGTGTTCACCAAGTATTTACAAAAAAAGATAAAACAGACAATAATAATATATTATAATAATTACAATACCTATATTATATTTTACGGAGACTAATGCTATGAAGAAAAAAATTATTGGCGCAGGAATACTTCTGCTTGATATTATCGGCTGGATTGTTGGTATCGTAACAGGTTATCTTATAGACTTCGGAAGCAGCTTCAAGGATGCAACCGATTCCGTTATCGGTGCGCTTGTACTTATCGCTCTTTATGTGTTCTTTATGGTCGGCATAAAGATGACGGATTCTCAGAAATAATGCATTGCGGAGAGCTTCGGCTCTCTTTTTTGCTGTTGACAAGGACCGCGAAAGGCGGTATAATATTCCTTGAACAAACCGAAAGGAAAACCATTATGACAACAGAAACATACACCTCAAAAAGCCCCGAGGAAACAGAGGAAATAGCAAGAAATCTTGCCAAAAAGCTGAAGTCGGGCGACTTTATCGCCTTTTTCGGCGGTCTCGGTATGGGAAAGACCAACTTCGTAAGAGGTCTTGCCTCCGTGCTTTGTCCCGATGTCAGAGTTACAAGTCCGACATTTGCGCTCGTCAATGAGTACATCGGCAATCTCAACATTTACCATTTCGATATGTACAGAATCACGGACAGCGACGACCTTTATTCCACGGGCTTCTACGAATACCTTGAGCGCCCCGGCATTGTCGCCGCGGAGTGGTGCGAGATGATTCCCGAGGATCTGCCCGAGGACAGATACAATATCACCTTCGAGCGCATTTCCGAATCGGAGCGAAGAATCACCATAGAGCATATTTTTTAATCTGCAGAACAAAAATACCGACCGCAGCCCTTTGCCGTGGTCGGTTTTGCTTTGCTTATTTTTCCTCGGGGAAGTTCACCGTATAGAACTGCTCTTTTGTAACCTCGTATACGTGAATCGTCTTATACTCGCCCTTGACGTACATTGACCGCTTATACACGCCCTCGAGAGTCATACCGAGCTTTTTCATAACACCCATGGAGCCAAGGTTGCCCTCCATGAATTTACCGCAGATTTTCTCCGCACCGAAGGTATCGAAGCAGTATTTCATCACGGTTTTAGCCGCCTCCGTAGCGACGCCCTTTCCCCAGTATCCGGGTGCGAGAACATAGCCGATTTCAAGTGTATTCGTGCTGTCGTCGATGCTTGTGATTCCGCAGGTACCGATGAATCTGCCGTCCTCCTTGAAGGTAAGACCGAAGTCCCAGAAGGAGCCGTTGTCGTATTTTCTCTGCAGGAGCTTTATATATTTTTCCGTCTGAGTAAGGCTGATGTGCGGTGTCCACAGAAGGTAGCGGGTTACGTCCTCCTCCTTGGAATAATCGAACATATCCTGTGCGTTTTCGGGGACTATCTTTTTATATAAAAGCCTCTCACTTTCAAGTATGGGCGGGCTTTTGAAGGTTTCTCTGATTTTGCTTTCCATTGTTTCGCTCTTTTCTTCTTTTTTGTGAAATAAGAACATTGTTGCCTCCGTTGGGGTGGGAATTCGTACCTTGATAGTATAACATAACGCAGGGAGAAATGCAAGAGGGAAATGGGAAATTAGGGAATAGGATTTAGGAACTAGGAACTAGGGAAGGTTGGAAGCTTCGCTTCCTTCGTTGAAATTTAAATTGGGGTTTATCGGTGCGTTGCACCGAAATGAAAAATGCAAAATGATAAATGCAAAATTGGGGTTTGGCGGGATGTTGGTGCACCCTCTGACAACATAAAAAAGCCAAGGAGAGAGCTTCCTGCAGAACTCCCTCAGTCGCCTACGGCGCCAGCTCCCTCAAGAGGGAGCCACACAAAAGTCCACCCTTCTGCAACAGACAAAACAATATGCAAAACCAAATGGCATAAGGCATTGCGAAAACTCGAATATACGCACCAAAGCAGGGGCACAGTATGGCTCCCTCTTGAGGGAGCTGTCAGCGAAGCTGACTGAGGGAGTTCCGCAGGAATCGCAATAATCGCAATTTATACGATGATTAGAGGGTGAACAAACCTCACCGATAAACAACAATTTACCATTTTGCCCTTTGCATTTTGCATTTCGGTGCACCGCACCGACAAACCGTCATCTTGCGCAGAAGAATCCGCAGGATTCTTCAAAGACTGCGAAGCAGTCTTGATTATGCATTGCGCATTAAAAATTCGGGCTCCCCGCTTTTTCGCAAGGAGTCCGAAATTTTCAGATTATGTACTTTGATTTATCAGTTGTTTTCGCTTGCAGCTTCTTCTGCGGGAGCTTCAACCTCGGGAGCGGGCTCTGTGGTTTCAACTACTGTTTCGCCCTTGATTTCATTGTAGAAGTTAGCATATGCTGCGGACATATAAGGAACAAGCCAGATGTAGAGAATACCGAATGTGAAGCATGCGAGAATTATCCAACCAATGAAGGAAAGCATGAGAACGAAGAGATCCCACTTGTGACCGTCCATCATCTTCTTGGAGCGGTCAATTGCTTCAAGTGCGGGCATTCCGGGGTTTTCTGCAAGGATGAAATAGGACATCGCATAAGAGTAGCCCTTTATGATACCGGGAATTATGAAAAGAAGAGACCAGAGGAATGTAAACAGAGTCATAAAGATATAAACCTTGAATGAGCTCCACCAATCCTTAAAGCCTTCGAATGTGTCCATAATCACAGGTGCTTTTCCGTTCGTGATGCCGAGAAAAATGATTGAAGTTGAAAGGTAGAACGCGGGAGCAACGAGGAGTGTACCGATCCCTACAAGGGAAGCTACGTACTGAATCACTACGATGATGAGACTGATTACAAGCAGGACTCCGATTTTACCCTTGATTTGTTCCTTTGCGGCTTTTTTGATTTCTGCTCTGTTAATCATACGAGCATCCTCCTGAAAATAAAATTTTATGCATTTTTGCACGCATTCATAATAGCACGATAATATGAATATTTTTACACAATTTAATTAACAAAGTTGAATTCTGTCTAAAAAAGGAATAACCGCCCGAACAAATCCCGTGTTCTGCCGTGCAAAAACGGATATCCTTGCGTGTTGAAAAGGATACCCGTTGTTTTTTATTCGGAATTTTTCAGTCGTTTTCGCTTGCGGATTCATCTGCGGGAGCTTCTTCTGCGGGAGCTTCAGTCTCGGGAGCGGGCTCTGTGGCTTCGGCTGTCGTTTCACCATTGAGCTCCTTGTAGAAATTCGCTCTTGCCGTTGCCATATAGGGTGTAACCCATACGAAAAGCACGCCGAAGGTGAGTATGGAAAGAAGAATCCAGCCGATAAAGGAAAGGTCGAGCATAAACAGCTCCATCTTGTGACCGTCCATCATCTTCTTCGAGCGGTCTATTGCCTCAAGTGCGGGAACGCTCGGATCATCCGCAACTATGTACAGCGCCATGGCGTAGGAATAAGCCTTGACAATACCGGGGATTATAAAGAGCAATGACCACAAAAGAACGAAAAGAGCTTCAAGAACGGAAATAACAATCGCTTCCACAAAGCTGTCGAAGCAGACGAAGACATCGGTAAGCACGGGCTTCTTACCCTCGGTGATATTCAGGTAGATAACAGCCATTGAAAACGATACGAGGGGTGTTATGATTATGCCTTCGATAATCGAGCCCACGAAGGGAATAAAGTTACTCGCCACGAAGGAAATCGCCCAGGTAAACAGCATAATGAGGAAAAGTATGCCGATTTTATCCTTAATTTGCTCCCTGGATTTTGCTTTGATGGCTACATTGTCGATCATAAGAATTCTCCTTTTGTGTGGAATTTTTTTCTTATAATTATATTAGCATACATTTTTGTAAATGTCAAGGTTGATGCATAAATTGTTGTTTGTCGGGGAGGTTGCATCGTGTAGGGAACGACCTGTGTGTCGTTCCGTTGCTCATCATTTTCGCATTTTATATGGCGATGCACATTGTCGCCTTGTAGGGGAGGGGCTCTGCTCCTCCCGCTTGGATTTTTGCCGAATGTTTGGGTAACGGG
>JAFYPA010000044.1 GCA_017560085.1 Clostridia bacterium | reverse complement strand
TCTCATAAACTCCGGTATGGCTCCCATGAAGCCCTACTTCCAGGGCACGGAAGAGCCTCCCCGCAGAAGAGTTACTACTTGCCAGAAGTGTATCCGTACTCCCGACCTTGAAAATGTAGGTAAGACAGCTCGTCACGGTACTTACTTCGAAATGCTCGGTAACTTCTCCTTCGGTGACTACTTCAAGAACGAAGCTATTCCGTGGGCTTGGGAGTTCCTCACAAAGACTCTTGAAATCCCCGCAGAGCTTCTCTGGCCGTCTGTTTACGAAAAGGACGATGAGGCTTATGCTCTCTGGCGTGATGTTATAGGCGTTCCCGAGGAAAGAATCGTTAAGCTCGGTAAGGCTGATAACTTCTGGGAACACGGCTCAGGTCCCTGCGGTCCTTGCTCTGAAATTTACTTCGACAGAGGCGAAAAGTACGGCTGCGGCTCTCCCGACTGTAAGCCCGGATGCGAATGCGACAGATATATGGAAATCTGGAACAATGTATTCTCTCAGTTCGACAACGACGGCAACGGCAACTATACAGAGCTTTCACAGAAGAACATTGATACAGGTATGGGTCTTGAAAGACTTGCCTGTGTAATGCAGGGCGTTGACAATCTCTTTGAGGTTGACACCGTAAGAAAGATTCTCGATACCGTTTGCTCCTATGCAGGTAAGGAATACGGCAAGGAATACAAGGACGATGTTTCCATCCGTATCATCACAGACCACATCAGAAGCACATCCTTTATGATCTGCGACGGTGTACTTCCCTCAAACGAGGGCAGAGGCTACGTTCTTCGCCGTCTTATCAGACGTGCCTGCAGAAACGGCAGACTTCTCGGTATCAACCGTGCGTTCCTCTCTGACCTTTGCGAGGTTGTAATCGGTGAAAACGAGGGCGCATATCCCGAGCTTCGTGAAAAGGCTGACTACATCAAGAAGATTCTCTCCATTGAAGAAGCAAACTTCGATAAGACAATAGACAAGGGTCTTGAGCTTCTCTCCGACAACATTGCAAAGCTCGAGGCTGAAGGCAAGAAGGAGCTTCCCGGTGCGGATCTCTTCAAGCTTTACGACACATACGGATTCCCCGCTGACCTCGTTATTGAAATTCTCGAGGAAAAGGGCTTCACGGCAAACACGGACGAATTCAAGGCTTGCATGGACGAGCAGAAGAGAACAGCCCGTGAAAGAATGCGTGACAACGGCGGCTGGAAGAAGGAAAACCTCGACATTCTCGGCGACATTGCAAAGACAGAATTCGACTATGCAAACACAGAAATCACCGCAAAGGCAATCGCAATTGTGGTTGACGGTGAGCTTGTTGACGCTGTTTCCGAGGGTGAATTCACAGTAATTCTCGACAAGACAGTATTCTACGGTGAAGGCGGCGGTCAGGTTGGTGACAGCGGTGTAATCACCTTTGACGGCGGCAGTGCCAAGGTAGTTGACACAAAGAAGATTGACGGCAGATATATGCACGTTTGTGCACTTGAGAATGGTATTCTCAAGGTAGGCACAGAGGTTAAGGCGGCAATTGACGTTGCAAGACGCGAGGCTATCAGAAGAAACCACTCCAGCGTACATCTTCTTCAGGCGGCACTCAGAACTGTTCTCGGCTCTCATGTTGAGCAGGCGGGCTCTTATGTTGACGAATTCGTAGCGAGATTCGACTTCAACCACTTTGAAGCAATGAGCGCAGAGCAGATTGCGAAGGTAGAAGCACTTGTAAACAGCTACATTCTCGCGGGAGCTGAAATCGAGACAGTTGAAACAGACATCGAAACCGCAAAGGCAATGGGTGCTATGGCTCTGTTCGGAGAAAAGTACGGTGACAAGGTAAGAGTAGTAAAGATGGGCGAGTTCTCCACAGAGCTCTGCGGCGGTACACATATGACAAATACCGCAAAGGCAGGTCTTTACAAGATTACATCCGAGTCCAGTGTTGCGGCAGGTGTAAGAAGAATTGAAGCTGTAACAGGCGAAAACTTCATAAAGTATGTAAACGCAGAAAAGGCACTTATAGAAAACACCGCAAGAGCGCTCAAGATTCAGAACGCCAACGAAATCAGCACAAAGGCTGAGTCCGCAATGGCAGAAATCAAGGAGCTCAAGAACAAGATTGAGGCAATGAACACAGAAATGGCGTCCCTCAAGCTCGGCGGACTTGAAGCAAATGCAAAGGAAATCGGCGCATTCAAGGTAATTCTTGCAGAGCTCTCCGGAATGGGTGCAAACGAGCTTCGTGCCGCAGGCGACATTCTCAAGGACAAGTATGCAAATGTAATCGCAGTTCTCGCCTCTGCCGTTGACGGCAAGGTAGCCCTCGTAGCAGTCTGCGGTAAGGACGCCGTAAAGAACGGTGCCAACGCAGGCAAGTTCATCAAGACAGCCGCAACAATCTGCGGCGGTGGCGGCGGCGGCCGTCCCGACTCCGCAACAGCCGGCGGCAAAGACGCTTCCAAGATAGCAGAGGCTCTCGCGGCTGTCGAGAAGGAGATTGGCTAAAGGGTTTTTTACGGGGGTCTCCGACGGCTCGCTTTTTTAGAAAAAAGCTCGGCAAAAAATTTGATATATTGGCTCCACTCGCATTCGCTCCTTGCGCCGGGTTATATGTTAGGAAGTGCTGTGGGCGTTCTGTTGCGTACCGTTCTGCCGTTCTAAGTGGCAAGGTATTCCGTGCAACGATGCCAACCCACGGCATCGTCGCAGGTATGATAAATTGGAATTTGTCGGTGAGGTTTGTTCACCCTCTAATCATCGTGTAAATTGCGATTATTGCGATTCCTGCTAACTCCCTCAGTCAGCTATGCTGACAGCTCCCTCAAGAGGGAGCCATACTGTGCCCCTGCTTTGGTACGGATATTCGAGTTTTCGTAATGCCTTATGCCATTTGGTTTTGCATATTGTTTTGGCTGTTGCACAAGGGTGGACTTCTGTGTGGCTCCCTCTTGAGGGAGCTGGCGCCGTAGGCGACTGAGGGAGTTCTGCAGGAAGCTCTCTCCTTGGCTTTTAAATGTTGTTAGAGGGTGCACCAACATCCCGACAAACCCAAATTTGAAATCGCAGATTGCGAAGCAATCAACCTTCCCTAGATCCTAGTTCCTCTTCCCTAACCCCTATAAACCCAAAATTTTCCACCGCACCAATTTCCAACAAATAAAAATTTTTCCCCCGAAAAATTTTCACCTAAATTCCGAATTCGAAGACCGCTTGCGGTCTTGATTCCGAATTTTGCCCTCCCAAACCTTCCCACTTCCCCCAAAAAACATCCCCGTTTAAAGTTCTTCCGAAAGGAGACGAAATAATGGACGAAAAAAAGAAAATACTCATTGTCGAGGACGAAAAGGATATCTCCGAAATCCTCGCCTATAATATCCAGCGTCAGGGCTATGAGGTCGATACCGCTTTCGATGGCGAAACGGGACTCGAAAAGGCTCTCTCGGGAGTCTTTGACCTTATACTTCTTGACGTTATGCTTCCTAAAATGGACGGATTTGAAATATGTAAAAGAGTCCGCGAAAAGCTCCAGACCCCGATTATCATTCTCACCGCCCGCGAGGAGGAGAACGATAAAATCATGGGTCTCGACCTCGGTGCGGATGACTATATGACAAAGCCCTTCAGCATCGGCGAGCTTGCCTCCCGTATCAAGGCAAACATCAGAAGATATTCGGGTGAGCTCAAGAAGCTCGGCGAAAGCACGGTGTCCGACGGAACTGTTATCAAGGTCGGCGAGCTTGTTATAGATACGGAAAATGTGTCCGTGCGTAAGGGCGGCAAGGAGATTGCACTCTCCAAGAAGGAGTACGACCTTCTGTGCTTCCTCGCAAAAAACAGAGGCTCAAAGTTCCCGCAGGATAAGCTCCTTGAATCCGTATGGGGCTACGGCGGCTACTATGACCTTCGCACGGTAGACGTAACCGTCAGAAGAATCCGTCAGAAAATCGAAGACGACCCCTCAAGCCCGAAGTACATTCTCAATATGCGCTCCGTGGGCTACTACATCACAGAAAACTAACACAATCTTACCGCAAAGGGCAGGCTTTCCGAGAAAATAATCTCAATCCAACCTGCCCCTTGCGGAATTTGTAAATTTTAAGGGAGCATTTTAAAACTCCAAAACGCTTCGCTAAAATTTTCAAAAAAAGGATAAGGGACAGTGGACAGTGGACAGGGAAGGTAAATTGCTTCGCAATTTTTAGTTTTATTGTATCGCCTGCGGGCGAAGGGGACTCCTTCCGTCACGGCTTCGCCGTGCCACCTCCCTCTAATGAGGGAGGCAATATGTGCCCCTCATCTCCACGACAAATTTCAATTTTATTAAATGAAGGAAGCGAAGCTTCCACCATTCCCTAGCCCCTAGTTCCTAGTTCCTATTCCCTATCCCCTCAAATCCCCCCTTTGCCAAATTCTTTCACCAAAGGACGACCTCCCACCATGAACAGAACTCTCAACTCAAAGCTTGTGCAGATTTTCATCATATTCATAATAAGCGTCATGACCGTTGTCGGAGTCATTCTCCTTAACAGCGTTTTTGATTTTTACAGAAACGACTTCGTGGAAATAATGGACGAGGGCTTCGGACGCGAAAATATCTCGGGTGAGCTTGTGTCCAATCTTTCCGACAGCTCCCACGCAAAGAGAAACAAGGAGCTTCTGCTTACATACTCGGGAATTTTCGGCTTTGACAGTGACAGACTTTTTTACATCCTTGATATGAACGGCAATGTCCTTGCGACAAACGCGGGCGAGTCGTGGGAAACACCGGAAAAGACTGCAAACCTTCTGTCCGCAATGAACGGTCAGACGGGCAAAAAGCAGGCGCTCGGAGCGGACATAATGGACTACGCCTACTACATCAAGGGCGAGACAAACGAGTGCATAATCTACGTTACGGACAGTCTTGCGCAGATGAAGTCTCTTACGTGGATGCTGTTTTCGATTATTATACAGGCGCTTCTCATCGGGCTTATCATAGCGGTAATACTGTCCTTTTTCCTTGCGCAGGCGATTACGCTTCCTCTTGAAAAAATCACGGCAGGAACCATGAAGATTTCCAGCGGTGACTACTCCCACAGGCTTGAGAACTCGTCAAAGGACGAAATCGGCGTACTGACCCGAAACTTCAACTCAATGGCGCAGGTAATCGAGAACACTCTCGACGCGGTAAACGGCGAAAAGGAGAAGCTTTCAAAGATTATCGGCTGTCTCGGAGACGGAGTAGCGGCGTTCGATGCGGGCGGGCATCTTATGTTTATCAACAAGTCCGCGCGAGTTATGATAGGCGTACACAAGGGTGAGGAGATAGATTTTGAGAGCTTCTGCAGTAAAATTGACGTACCGATTTCGCCGCAGTTTCTCAAGATGTCCAAGAACATAAACATCAAGGAGCACAAGATAAAGAATCACAGCGAGGAATTCATAGTAGACGTAGAATTTGCGACCTTCTCCTACGACAAGAGTGAGACGGGCTTTCTTGCGGTGGTTCAGGATGTTACGGAAAAGGCACTTCTTGAAAAGTCCAGGCGCGAATTCATAGCGAACGTATCCCACGAGCTCCGCACGCCTCTGACCAGTATCAAGGGAGCGACGGAGACGGTAATGATGGACGACGAAATGCCCGAGTCCATGCGCAAGCGATTCCTCGGAATAGTAATAAACGAGTCGGACAGAATGACAAGAATCGTAAAGGATTTGCTTGTACTGTCCCGATTTGACAACAGAAGAATGCAATGGCAGAGCGCGTCCTTCTCAGCGGGAGCGATGATAAATCAGATATGCACCGCGCTAAAGACAAGTGCAGAGCACAGAAAGCACAGTCTCGAGTGCTACTGTGACGAGGACAAGCTCGGCACGATGACCGCAGACAAGGAACGCATCGAGCAGGTACTTACGAACATAATCGGCAACGCCATAAAATACACTCCCGAGGGAGGCATAATAGTGGTAAAAGCCGAAAGCATCCAGCAGAAAAAGAAGGAGCACCTCCGTCCCGAGCCCTTTATAAGGGTATCGGTAAAGGACAACGGCATCGGCATCCCCAAAGAGGATCTCCCCAGACTCTTCGAGCGCTTCTACCGTGTCGACAAGGCAAGAACCTCCGACATGGGCGGCACCGGCCTCGGCCTCTCCATCGCCAAAGAAATTGTTGAAGCCCACAACGGCTCCATCTTCGTAGAATCCGAAGAAAACATCGGCACCACCGTCGTAATCGAACTCCCCCTCGAAACAGGCATTGAGTCTAAGAATGCGTAGTTTTTTTACGGGGGTTACGGGAGGCCTTCGGCGACTCGCTTTTTTAGAAAAAAGCTCGGCAAAAAATTTGAGTAGGTGGCTTCACTCGCATTCGCTCCTTACGCCGGTTATGTGTTAGGAGTTGCTGTGGGTGTCGTGTTGCGTACCTTTCTGCTGTTATAAAGGGCGAAGGTATTCCGTGCAACGATGCCAACCCACGGCATCGTCGCAGGTATGATAAATTGGAATTTATCGGTGAGGTTGCGGAAACATTATGTAGGGGCGAACATTGTTCGCCCGCTCCTTGGACATTTCGCAAAATTGGAATTTGTCGGTGAGGTTTGTACACCCTCTAATCATCGTGTAAATTGCG
>JAFYPA010000043.1 GCA_017560085.1 Clostridia bacterium | reverse complement strand
GCGCAAAAGCCTTCAGCAAGCTCGGTATTTCGAGCGACTATAAAGTAGCATCTGCAAACTACTACGGAAAAACCACAAACACAGGAGGCATAGCAGGCCTTTCGGGAACATCTGAGTTTGCCCTTGAAGAGGATAAGGAATATGTGCTCCTCTTTAATGCAAAACAGACAGGTGTTATGCACATTTCAAACCTCACTCTCGAGTACGACAAGCCCGTAGAAGTTGTTGAAATGCTGGATGTAACCTACAGCTTCACCAAGACAGGTCGTTCTGATGTTACCCAGAGCAAGGATACTCTTGAAATCCTTACACGAAGCGGAGATCCCGCAGCGTGGGAGACAAACACATACACATCTGTATGGAATCCGGAATATAAAGAGCTTCCGAAATCGCCTGCAAATCCGGGTGAGAACTGGGCATATCTCGGAACAAATGCGAGATTCTGCGGCGGACGTTTCGGCAGTGTTACCACAACCAATATGGTTGCGGCATGGCTCTATTGCGATATTTATATATTGCATACCTCGCCTCACACAATGGGTGTTGAGTATGTTGACGGTGAGGAATGGATTGCTTTCAGAATCAAAGCACCTGCAACTTCCAAATATACCGTCAAGGAAATGACAGGTTGCACATTTGCAAACGGTTCAAAGCAGATTGACGTTTATGTTTTCCCGTACGGCGAGAGCGAGAAGACAATCTTCTCCGAAGGCAACACGGACACATACGGAACAGGCATAGTTCCGTATGCACTTTCGGGAAGTCTTCTTTATGCGGAGAGGATCGGAGGCAAGCCTTTCACTTCTCTCGGCGTTTCAAGTGACTATAAGGTAGCATCTGCAAATTATTATGGAACAACAACCAACACAAGAGGTATAGCAGGCCTTTCGGGAACATCTGAGTTTGCTCTTGAAGAGGATAAGGAATATGTGCTTCTCTTCAATGCAAAGCAGACGGGTGTTATGCACATTTCAAACCTTACCCTTGAATATGTAAAGCCCACAGGCGTGCTTACAGATATTGAGGCAGAAATCAGCGATGTAACGGTGGGGAACAAGCTTTCACCGAAGGTTACATGGTATTCTGAAAGTAAGAAGATAGACGGAAGCGACGGCGAAGTTTCAATAGACATTGTTGAAGATTCCGAAAACATTCTCCTTAAGGCAGAGGACGGAAGAGTTTTTGCAATAGGCGAGGGAAGCGCAACCGTTAAGGTTACGGGAACTCTTAAAGGAAAGTCCAAGTCCGTTGAAGTTCCGGTAACGGTTGGTGCACAGCAGAGCGGCAACGGAATAAAGGACATCGCAATAACTCTCACAGATACGGTTATAGGCACAGGTGAATATTCCTCGGTATATTCAATCTCTGCAAAGGATATGCAGGGAAATGCGGCAGACCTTTCCGATGCATACATAAAGTACAGTGTAGACGGAGAGAGTGCAGACATTGTCGAGGTAACGGACAACGGAAGCTTCAAGGGACTTTCCGAGGGTGTTGCCGAAATTAAGGCATATATCATCGCAAATAACGGCGTAGCGGAAGCAACCTTTATGCTTACCATAGATGACAGTCAGAAGATAACCGCCGCATATTTATATACGGCTACCGAGGTTCGCGTCGGTGAGCAGCTTGATGTTACGGTAAGGCTTGAGCTTGCCAACCACAAGCTTATTGCAGGCGGAAAGGTTGTCGGCTTTGAGATTGT
>JAFYPA010000042.1 GCA_017560085.1 Clostridia bacterium | reverse complement strand
ATGGGGTTGAAAAACACGAAGAAATGTGATATAATGAGTTTGCAAAGCAAACACAATGAATTGCCTTCGGCATGAATTGAAATTAAGGATTTCATGAATTGAGCCTTGTGGCTCATGAATTGCGCTGATGCGCATTAAAGGCAATTCAATTCATGGAGCGAAGCGAGAATTCATGGCATAGCCAATTCATGACAACGAAGTTGTCAATTCATTAAACGGAGAAACGATATGAAAGAAAATAAACTTGTAGATTTATCAAAACAATTTGCTGTTGATATTGTTAATTTGTGTTCTGATATAAAAGAAAATCGAAAAGGTAATGTGCTGTTAAATCAGCTTTTAAGAAGTGGCACAAGCATTGGCGCTAATATCCATGAAGCAAATTATGCGGCAAGTAAGGCAGATTTTATAAATAAATTTCAAATCGCATTAAAAGAATGTTATGAAAGCGATTATTGGTTAGGATTATTCATGGAAACAAAAATGATAAAAGAGGAAGAATATACAGAGCTGTATGATAAATGTAGCAAAATCAGAAAATTACTTATAGCATCAATAAATACTGCAAAGCAAACACAATGAATTGCCTTCGGCATGAATTGAAATTAAGGATTTCATGAATTGAGCCTTGTGGCTCATGAATTGCGCTGATGCGCATTAAAGGCAATCCAATCAGTGATTTCTTACATATTGCTTTATAGTACTGTGTAGTATACTATTTCAATCTTGAAGGAAGTGAAACAAATGCAAGACATAACACTCTGGCTAAAAAACTTCATAACAACCCTCGAACGCACCTTCGGCGACCGCATATGGTTTGCAGGTCTCCAGGGCAGCCACGCAAGAGGGGAGGCTACCGAAAACAGCGACATCGACATTGTTGTAATTTTAGATAAGCTGTCAATGAACGATATCACAGCCTACAATAATATGCTGGATACACTTGATAAAAGAGAGCTTGCCTGCGGCTTCCTTTCCGGCAAAGAGGAGCTTCTTCGCTGGGAACCGTCAGACCTCTTTCAGTTTTATTATGACACCATTCCCATAAAGGGAAGCCTTGACGCACTTCTTCCGCTCCTTGATAAGGAGGCTGTCGACAGAGCAATAAAATTTGGTGCCTGCAGTATATATCACGGCTGTGTGCATAATATGCTGTACGATAAAAGTGACGAAATTCTTCGGGGTCTTTATAAAGGCGCATCATTTGTTATTCAGGCAAATTATTTTAAACAAACGGGAAAATACATTAGACATCAGAAGGAGCTTGCAACACTTGTTTCCGACGACGACCGCATTATAACGGAAACCTTCATAAGCCTTAAAAACGGCGCAGAGATACACTTTGATGCAATGTCCGAAAGTCTCTTCGAATGGTCGAAAAATAAAATAACCGAAAAGGAATAAAGCCTATGTTCAACGGAAAAACCAAAGCCATAACCTTCAGCTACGACGACTGCACCGTGCAGGACGTCCGCCTTGCAGGGCTATTCAATAAATACGGCGTAAAAGCCACATTCAACGTAAACTCCGAGCTTCTCGGCAAAAAGAACGAGCTTATCCGCAAGGGCGTAAGAGTCTGCCACGATAAGCTGACGGAGGACCAAATCGCAAGGGTATACAGCGGTCACGAGGTCGCCTGCCATTCGCTTACACACCCCACATTGCAGGACATCGAGGACGACAACGAAATAGTCCGCCAGATTGAAGAGGACAGAAAAAATCTTGAGAAAATCGTCGGCTACGATATCTGCGGTATGGCATATCCGAATCACGGAAGGGATGCCGACAGAGTTGCGGACATAATCAAAAGCCGCACGAAAATAAAATACGCAAGAACAACAAACCACTCATATAATTTCGACCTCCAGACCGACCTTCTCCAATTTAAGCCCACGGTACACCACGACGATTACGACGACCTTTTCCGCCTTGCCGAAGAGTTTTTAAGCCTCAAGACGGACGAGCCAAAGCTTTTCTATATCTGGGGTCACAGCTTCGAATTCGACATTCTGAACGACTGGGATAAATTCGAGGAATTCTTGAAGCTTATAAGCCGCAGAGACGATATTTTCTACGGCACAAACAGAGAAGTCCTTCTCGGATAAAACAATATATCAAGGAGAAAGCATATGAACACAAGCGCCGCAAAAATTTTAAGTAAGGTAATTCTTTCCGACAGAAAAATAAACATAAAGCTCCTCGGTGACTCCATAACCCACGGCGTGGGCGGTACGGGCTTTACGCAGAACGGAGAGCCGATAGCACAGGGCTTCAAGCGGAATCCCGACGGCTATTGCTGGGCTAAAAAATTCAAGGAACATATGGAAGAGTGCTACGACTGTACCGTAACAAACAACGCCTGCACGGGCACGAAAATCGAGTTTATAATTGACAACTTCGATACGCTTATTTCCCCCGAGGATGACATTATAATATGCACCATAGGAACAAACAACCGCCATCAGCCAAAGAGCGAATCGCCCATGCACACAAAGCGTGAGCATATGGAAATCTTTTATTCCAATATCTTAAAGCTTGACAGAATGTTTAAGGCGAGCGGCAAGGACGTAATTATTATGGCAAACATCCCCGCCTCCGCCGCAAACGAAAATATGATAAGCGAGGACTGGGTAAGGCTTTTCCATATGAACGACGTCAACGACCTTTACAGAAAGGCATCCTTCGAATGCGGTTTTACATTCGTGAGCCTCTATTCGCTTTTCCGTGAATACTGCAAAACAAACGGCGTAACTGTTGACTCCCTTCTCTGCGACGGACTTCACCCGAGCGACAGGGGCTATGATGTAATGTACGACCTTATTATGAAGGAATTCGGTTTCTGAAAATTATAAAAACACAAAAGGAGAAACAAAAATGAGCTTTGATGCAGAAAATTCAAAGGTATACAAGGTAGCGCTTTCCAGCATCATAAAGGAATGCCAGCTCCGTGAGGTTTATCTTCCCAAGGACGCCTCTGAAATTATGATTGAAAGAACAGACATCAACCGTCCCGGACTTCCGCTTGCGGGCTTCTTTGACCATCACGAGCCCGGCAGAATCCAGATAATCGGCAAGGTTGAATACAGATATCTTCTCAGCCTTGACATGGAGCAGAGATATCACAGCATAGATGAATTCTTAAAGCACGGCGCGGCGACTGTCGTTTTCAGCTCCGACCTTGAGGTCTTTGAGGAATTCATAACGCTTTGCAGACAGTATGAGGTACCGCTTCTCGTATCAAAGGACGGCACGTCGGAATTTATGGCGGCGCTTATTTCCTTCCTCAATGTTCAGCTCGCACCCAGAATCACAAGACACGGCGTTCTTGTCGAGGTTTCGGGCGAGGGTATTCTTATTCTCGGCGACAGCGGAGTAGGTAAGAGCGAAACCGCCATCGAGCTTGTAAAAAGAGGTCACAGACTTATTGCGGACGATGCCGTTGAAATCAAGCGTGTATCCTCCAAAACTCTCGTAGGTACAGCCCCCGAGCTTATCCGTCACTACATCGAGCTTCGAGGCATCGGTATCATTGATGTAAGAAGAGTATTCGGTATGGGTGCGGTAAAGCTCACGGAAAAAATCGACCTTGTGGTAAACCTCGAGCCGTGGGAGCAGGGCAAGTTCTACGAAAGAGTCGGTATGGAAACGGAATACTGCGAAATTATGGGTATAAAGATTCCCACAATAACAGTACCCGTGCATCCCGGCCGTAACCTTGCAATCATCCTTGAAATTGCGGCGATGAACAACAAGCAAAGAAAGATGGGCTACAACACCGCCGAGGAATTCAACAAGAGACTTATGGGTCAGATGGACGAAACAGACCTTAACAGATAATCCGGGGGCATGGCTATGACAATAAAAAACGCACTTGTACTCGGTGACGATTTTAAATTTACAAAAAGCGATATTTCCTTCGGCGAAAGAATAACGGAAATATCCGAGCGGATAAACGACGACAACGCCCTTGATGCGGACGGCTGTTATGTTGTCCCGGGCTTTATAGATACTCACGTCCATTCCTGCAAGGGCAGAAGCGTTGCCGAGGGCAAAAAGGAAGCCTTTGACATAATGGGCGAATGCCAGGCACAGCACGGCACAACCTCGCTCTGTATGACTCTCTCGGGAAATCAGCCGGAGGAGGAAATGAAGCGTGTCGCAGTAGCCTACGCCGAGGAAATAAAGTCGGGCGGTAAATACGCAAGATATGTCGGTATGCACTTCGAAGGTCCCTTCGTTTCAATGGTAGCAACGGGAGCCGCGCAGGAGGGAAGCGCAAGAAAGCCCGATGCCGATGAGCTCGCAAGATACATCGATGCGGCAGGCGACTACATAAGAATTATGACCGTAGCCCCCGAGGCGGAAAGCCTTGAGAGCATAATCCCACTTGCGAAAAAGCACAATATTGCCCTTTCCGCAGGTCATACCCAAGCGGATTTTGAGACGGCTAAAAAGGGCTTTGCAATGGGCATTGAGCGGGCAACCCATACCTTCAACGCAATGACGGGACTTCACCACAGAAATCCGGGCGTTGTGGGTGCAATTCTCGATACACCCGAGGTCGAGGCTGAGCTTATCTGCGACTTTTTCCATGTTGAGCCGTCCGTAGTAAAAATAGTCTTTGCAGTAAAGGGTGCGGACAAAATTACTATGGTGTCAGACTCAGAGGTGGGCGCGGGAATGCCCGACGGCAGATACTTCGGCTCATCGGGAAGATTCCTCAATGTAAAAAACGGCAGAACCTACACCGACGACGGCATAATCTGCGGAGGCACATCCTTCCTCATAGACGGCATAAGGAATCTTGTTTCCGTAGGTATTCCGCTTGAGGATGCCGTAAAGACCGCATCGTGGAATCCCGCAAGAGCCGTGAAGCTTGAGAAGGACATAGGAAGCCTTGCTGTGGGAAAGCTTGCGGACATTGTCGTGCTGGATAAGGAGCTTAATATTGTTAAGGTGTTTGTCGGCGGAAAGGAAATCGTAAAGGAGTAAAGGAGGAATTTATATGAATGTTATTCCTGTATCGGAGCGTCTAAATTCCCTTCGGGAAATGTATTACAATTCCGCAGTATTCAAAGAGTCTTTAAGTTATGTAAAAATCCGCCGTCAGAATCTGACTTATATGAGAAATTATATAAAAAGTCAGGCGCCCACATCCTTCCTTCGTAGGGCATATTCCGAAGCGACGGTGCTTGAAAATATGAATCCCGTAATAGAGGACAACGAGCTTATAGTCGGAAAATCCGATTTTTCACCGCTTACGGAGGATGAGCAGAAGGAGTACAAGGAGCTTCTCGAAAAAATGAAGATTGCACCTCAGGCAAGAGGTATAGGTGGTCATATGGTGCTTGACTACCCGAAGCTTCTGTCTGTCGGTGTTGAAGGACTTCTTTCCGAAGTAAGAGAATACAGAAGCAAACTTGACCTTGACAATTCTCCCGAAACAGACCTTGAAAAGGACGAATTCTACGAGGCGTGCGAGGCAGAGCTTTGTGCACTTCTTGTTCTTCAGAAAAATTATGCCGACCACGCAAGAGAGCTTTCAGAAAAGGAAGCATCCGTAACAAGAAAAAAAGAGCTTCTTGAAATAGCCGATATCCTCGACAGAGTCCCCGCAAAGCCCGCCACTACCTTCAGAGAAGCGTTGCAAAGCATTCAGTTTTATCATTTTTCCTTGTGGGACGGCTTTCACATCGGCAGAGTCGACGAGTTTCTTTATCCCTACTACCGAGCCGACATTGACAGCGGAAGGCTCACAAGGGAAGAGGCGATGGAGCTTATAGATTGCTTCCGCCTTATCGCCGTAGGCTATATGCACCCCGATACCGCAATATGCTGTCTTGTCGGAGGAAGAGATAAAAACGGAAATCTTGTGGAAAATGAGCTTACCGAAATGTTTCTTATGAGCCTTGAGCATATAAGAACAATGCATAAGGTGGAGTTTGCAGTATCTAAGGATACAAGCGACGAGCTTCTCCGCTATGCAATCCGCCTTAACGCAATGGGACTTACACTTCCGTCTATACTCAATGACGATGTAATAACCGAAGGTATGCGTATGGCAGGCTATACCGAGGAGGAATCACACAATTGGGCAAATACGGGCTGTGTTGAAATAACCCCCATCGGAAAGTCGGGAATTTTCGTTGTAAGCCCATATCACAATATGCCGAAAATGCTTCTTGAGGCGATGAAGTCGGGGGCTTCATCTTTCGGAGAGCTTTTGGGAAAATTCGGTGAAATACTCCGAAGCGAAGTGAAAAAAGAGCTTAAGACAATAAATCAATATCAGATGGAGCGTTCACGAAACGGCAAAGAGGTAATGCGTGTCAGCTGTCTTGTGGATGACTGTCTTAAACGAGGAAAATCCATAGACAACGGCGGAGCTTTATATAATCATATACAACCGAATTTCCTCGGACTTGCAAATACCGCGGATTCGCTTGCCGTAATTGACGAGCTGGTGTATAAGAACGGTGAATATACACTCGACAGACTTTGTGCAATACTTGAATCGGACTTTGACAAGGAAGAAGAGCTTCTTTCGAGAATTTTAAATAAGATTCCACATTACGGTACAAACGATAAAAGGGCAGACAGCTACGTTTCAACGGTAACAGAGATAATAAAAAAAGCCTGTAAGGGGTTAAAAACCTACAGAGGTGCAAATCTTCAGCCGGGATGCTTTTCCTATCTTGAACACGCAAGGCACGGACTTAAGACGGGTGCAACTCCGGACGGCAGACGTGCATCATATCCTCTTTCCTCCGGTTCAAGCCCGACACAGGGAAGAGAAACGGACGGACCGACATCCGCACTTCTTTCTGCTGTTAGCTGGGATCACAGAAGCTTTCTCGGCGGTGTTGCGATAAATGTCAAATTCCGCCCCGAGCAGATGACGGATGAGGCAGAGGACAGAATGCTCGCATTTGTAAAATCCTTTATATCGCTCGGAGGTTTCCAGCTTCAGTTCAATGTGGCATCGGGCGAAGAGCTTAAAAGGGCGATGGCAGAGCCGGAAAAATACCGTGACCTTATCGTGCGTGTAGGCGGCTTCAGCGCAAATTTTGTAAAGCTTACCCCCGAAATGCAAAGGGAAATCATCGACAGAAACGAACACAGTATGTAAAATACGGCTTTTTTAGTATTTACAATGCGAAATTTTCCAAAATCCCTTGACAAGAGCAAAAATATAAACTATAATTATAAAAATAATATTTTATTAAATACAAAGGAGATTAAAATTATGTATTATATTGGTGTTGACCTCGGCGGTACAAACATCGCCGTAGGTATTGTAAACGAAAAGGGCGAAATGCTTAAGAAGGGCAGTGTTCCCACAAATGCAAAGAGACCCGCTGACGAGATTATCAAGGATATGGGCGAGCTCTGCAAGAAGCTTATCACCGAGCAGGGAATCACGGTAGACGATGTTGAGTACGCAGGTATCGCAACTCCCGGTACAGCAGACCACGACAACGGTATCGTTGTATACGCAAACAACCTTCCCTTCGAAAACTATCCTCTTGCCGCAAAGCTTTCCGAATTCTCCGGAATCAAGAAGGTACTTATCGAAAACGACGCTAACGCCGCTGCAAAGGGCGAGGCTGAAATGGGTGCGGCTAAGGGCTGCAACAACTCCGTTATGATTACACTCGGTACGGGTGTCGGCGGCGGTATCATCATCGATAAGAAGGTTTACTCCGGCTTTAACTACGCAGGCGGTGAGCTCGGTCATGTTGTAATCGAGGTTGACGGTGCACAGTGCTCCTGCGGAAGAAAGGGCTGCTGGGAAGCATACTCCTCCGCTACAGGTCTTATCAATATGACAAAGGCAAAGATGCAGGAAACAAAGGACACTGTTATGTGGGAAATCGCTCCTACACTCGAGGCTGTTGACGGCAAAACCGCATTCGACGCTATGAGAAAGAACGACAAGGCAGGTAAGGAGGTAGTTGATAAGTACATCAAGTATCTTGCTGCAGGTCTTATCAATATGATCAACATCTTCCAGCCCGAGGTTCTCGTAATCGGCGGCGGTATCTGTAAGGAAGGCGAAAACCTCACAAAGCCGCTTCAGGAATACATCGACAAGGAAGAATACGCAAGAAGCAACAAGCAGAGAACCACCGTTAAGATTGCCGCTCTCGGAAACGACGCAGGCATCATCGGTGCGGCTATGCTCGGATTTTAATTGAATCCGTATTCAGCGCAGAAAAATTGATTTTCTTTACTTCAAGCCGTGGGGATTTTTGTCTTTGCGGCTTGGATTTATGAGATACTCCTCTTTTGAAAGGATTGGTGTTGTATGGCAGAAAAAAAGGACAATATAAGCTTCGGCATTTTTTCGGATGTTGTTCCCGCGGGAAGTGAAAATGAAAGCTCTCTTGTTTTCAAAAATCATAAGGGTCAGGAAATAGCCCTTGTCATCCCCGAAAAAAGACTTGCGGAAATCTCCGATAAATTCGGCTATCCGCTTACCGAGTTCGAATCAAGGGACATTGCCGAAAGCATTTCCGAAACCGCCGATTTCTACGGTCTTTTCATCAACGAGGAAATGATAACAGAGTCCATCCGTGCCTGCTCCATTCTTCAGTTTGACACCGACAGATACAAGGGCGGAAGCGTGGACTACAGTATGATTGAGCAGATTTCCGTCCTCAAAGCGATGATTCACGAAAAGATAGACGAGTATGCCCCCGGCATCGACGGCGAAATCAAGAAGTTCCTCGGCTTCAACAAGAGTGAGGACTTTGACGCAGACCTTAAGAAGATTCTGGACGAAATAGTAATCGACCTTCTCATCTTCCGCGAGGGCAACTTCGACGATAACACGGTAATCGAAGCGGCATATCTGTTCTTTGCATCGCTTGACAGAAACTACGGAAACGACATAGACGAGTTCTTCGAATTCCGTGAAAAGAAGCCCAAGCCGGGCACAAGCCTTAAGGACACCGCAGACCTTCTCTTCGCCGTATACGAGGATATGTGCGGCGGCGAGCTTGACTGATAACGGAGGAGCTTCTTGAATAATAACATAGACAAATATTACGAGCTTGATTTAACGGAAATAAACCCCGATAACCTGTTTTTCTCGGTCGTGGGCAAATGCAAGGAAAAGGGAATTCTCGGAAAAGACGAGCTTTTGTATGTTGATTCACAGCTGAATCTTATGATAGAGGAAACCGCAAGACTCTGCGGTAAGGGCTATATCCGTGAGGAAAGCGCAAGGACAATGCTGAAGAATATCTTTATGATTCTTGACAGTGCTTATACTACCTCGGATTTCCGCCGTATCATCTCGGATATAAAGGAGCAAAAACTCCCCGAAATCTGGCAGAAGGGCGTTTCCGAAAGCCTTTCCGCTTTTGACAGAACAAAAAAGAATTTTTTCCATCTTGAGCATTTTTACTATAAATACCCCGAGCTCCGTGCGGACTTTGCAATAAGCCTCAAGAACGACTACGCCTTTTCCAATATCTACACCCACAGCTTCGACAACGCAAAATACACAAAGGCGTTCTTCTCATTCAGCGAAAACGAAAGCTTCAGAAGCGTGTGCGACCGCTCGGAAATTCTCTGTGCCCAGTGCGCACTGCTTTCCAAAATGAAGTACGCAGAGCTTTTGCCGATACTTGAGCACCGAGGCTATTTCCGTCCCGACGGCGGCGTGAAGTATACCGCACTTCTTATCGATGCCGTGGTTATCTCCGCAATTTTCTCCGCATTCTATAGGTGCGAGGGCTTCTATCCCACAAAGAATTTTGCCAAGGACATCCTTTCCGAGCTTGTGGAGGATTCCCACGCGGAGCTTTGCGAAGGCCTTGAGTCCTATATCCGCACCTTCATCGCAAGGAACGGAATCGAGGTTGTCCAAAAGTGCGACAGCTACGGCGAGAATATTCTCAATGTCTACGCCTCACGACTTTGCGAGGAAAATATAGTGAGCCTTGCAAAGCATCTTGCGGATGTAATGGTGCAGAAGCGAGGCACGGAAAAGGGACTTATGAACCTTATTCATTTCGTGTAATTTTAAAAAAACAAAAAAATAAGAACAAAACCTCTTTTATGTGCATATAATTTACCAAACACATAAGGAGGTTTTATTTTATGCCCAAAATATTTTTAAGTCCCTCAACACAGGAATTCAACCCCTACACAGGCGAGCAGGGCGGCAACGAGGAATACTACATGAATCTCATCGCCGATGCAATGGAGCCCTACCTTTACGCCACGGGAATCGAATTTGTACGGAACGACCCCAACGGCACCGTGCGTGATTCGGTGGCAAAATCCAATATGGACAGGTACGACCTGCACTTAGCGCTTCACTCCAACGCATCCCCCGAAAACATAGCGGGCACACTCAAGGGCTCGGATTTTTACTATTACACAAGAAGCCTTGAGGGCAAGGAGGCGGCGGCAACTCTTGCGGATAACTTCCAGAATATCTACCCAAATCCCGAAAGAGTGAAAATTATGCCCACATCCAATCTTGCCGAGCTTTCGCAAACCAAAGCACCCTCCGTCCTTGTTGAAATAGCCTACCACGATAATCCCGAGGACGCCGACTGGATAAGAAGCAACATAACGGAAATCGCAAGGAATCTCGTTCAGGGACTTGCGGAGCACTTCGGCATTCTCTTTGTTACTCCCAACGAGGGCTACGATTACAGCATCGGCATAGTCGTAACCGAGGACGGCAGACTCAACATCCGAGAAAGACCGACAACCAACTCAAATGTCATTACTCAAGCACCCAAGGGTGCGGAGCTCCGTGTTTACTGCAAGGCGGGAAGTTGGTATGTCGTTGAATATAACGGCGTGCTCGGCTTTGCCTTTGCACCTTATATTGCCGCAAGATAAGCTTTTGCCCGTATTTACCCGAATCCGCTTGACATCCGGCTGTAAAAGTGCTATACTCGTAAGGTAAAAACAATCGGCAAAATCAAAAAGGAATGACAAAAATGAAAAAGTACAGCATCATAGACGCCCACTGCCACATTTATCCCGACAAAATAGCGGAAAAGGCATCCCTCGGCACGGGCAATTTCTATAACGTCCGGATGGCATACGACGGAAAAATCAGCACCCTCGATACGGTTGCCGCAAGGGCGGGTATCGACAGATGCCTTATCCACTCCGTTGCGACAACGCCAAAGCAGGTGGCAAGCATAAACGCCTTCATTGCCGAAGAAGTAAAGCTCGGCGCAGGCAGATTTATCGGCTTCGGTGCACTTCACCCAGACAGCGAGGACATAAAGGGCGATGTGGAAAATCTTCTCTCGCTCGGTCTTAAGGGCGTAAAAATGCATCCCGATATTCAGGGCATCGCCGCTGACGACCCGAGATGTATGAGGATATATGACGAAATTGCGGGAAAAATTCCGCTTCTTATCCACAGCGGAGACTCAAGATACAAAATGTCCAACCCCGAGCAGATTGGCAGGGTAATGGATCTGTACCCCGAAATGACGGTAATCGCCGCCCACTTCGGAGGCTACACCGTATGGGACAGAGCCGTTGAATGCTATGCGGGACGAAGGAACGTATATGTCGATACCTGCTCCTCCTTCTGGAAGCTTACAAACGAGCAGGTTATAAGCTACATAAACGCATACGGCGCGGACAAGGTTCTTTTCGGCACGGACTATCCTATGTGGGACGCATCAAGCGAGCTTGAAAGATTTTTCTCCCTCGGGCTTTCCGACAGAGAGAACGAAATGATTCTCCACGAAAACCTTGAAAAGCTCCTCGGACTTTAAGGAGAAATTATGGCTTACGGTAACAAAAAGAAGGACGAAAAGGCAAAGGTTACAAGCTGTGACCTCTGTCAGTACTACATCTACGACGACGAAACGGACAGCTACTTCTGCTCGATAAATCTCGACGAGGACGAAATGGCAAGATTCCTTTCCACCTCAAACTACGCTTGTCCTTATTTCGTGATGTACGATGAATATAAGATTGTAAGAAGACAGAACTGAGGAATCTCAAATGAAAATATTCGACATAGAAAACTATGCCTCACCGCAGGAGCGCAGTATATTTTCAAAGCTCGGAATCGAATACTTCTGCAAGAGCAACGCATACAGAATTGCCGACATCACAAAGGACAACACAGAGGAAATAATATCTCAGGCAAGGGCAGAGCACATCCCCGTAATGCTGAGAGGCGACTCGCCGAAAACCGCACTTGAGCTGTGCCACAGATATCCCGATGTGATTTTCATCGCAGGCGGATTTTTCTCTAAAGGGTATACCTCAATAAACACAGCAGAGCTTATTGCAAAATGCGATAATGTCTATATCAATACCTCGGGCTGGTTTACCTACTGCAATTATTACCTCCACGAGCTTGTAAGGCTTGCACCCTGCGACAGAATTATGTTCGGTACGGCTTTTCCGCATACGCATCCTGCTTATAAAAAGGCAAGTGCTCTCTGGGAGCTTCGTGATGCTTCGCAGGCAGATGTGGAGAATATAATGTACAAAAACGCCGCAAGGCTTTTCGGGGAGGACTGAAAATGGATATAATAGATTTTCACGTTCATACCGGCTACGATTTTCACGCCGACGAGCACGGTGTCCTGATAGACAACAGAAAATTCCGAAGCGACCTTGAAGCGTGCGGTGTAACAAAATGCTGCGGAAGCTATCTTCCGAAGGCGTGCAACGCAAGACCCGTTGCCGATTATGAGCAGTATATCCCCGAGCTTAACGCAAAGGCGTACGAAACGAAGGAGCTTTACGGTGATTTCTATATTCCGGGCTTGCATATTCATCCCGCATTTGTGGAGATGTCCTGCCGTGAAATAGAAAAATACGCCCGCCTCGGTGTAAAAATGATAGGCGAGCTTGTGCCCTATATGATGGGCTGGCAAGGCTGTGCCACAAAGGAATTCCTTGAGATTATGGACTGCGCGGCAAGCTATAATATGGTAGTAAATATCCACCTGACCTCTGGAGCAGATATGCGTGCACTCTGCGCGAGCATTCCGAAAAGTATAACTCTTGTATGGGCACACTTTTCCGCCTTCGGCACCTTCGACGAGCATACAGGACTCCTTCGTGAATTCGAAAATGTATACTTTGATACCTCCGCTCACGGAAGCGACAGAGTTGGAATCATAAAGGACGCCGTAAACGCAGTCGGAAGCGAAAAGCTCCTCTTCGGCACGGACTATCCCGGAATCGGCCCTGCCTCGGATATAGGGGCGATGATGGTTGAGGATATCAGTGATGCGGACAGAGAGAATATTTTCAGCCGTAACGCAAAAAGAATACTCGGACTTAAATAAAAAGCAAAGGGATGCGAGGTGCATCCCTTTTTTACATAATATATAATAGCATAATATAAGACAAACGGAGAAAACCCGAAACAGGCTACATCATCTTCAATTCCCTGACACAGCTCTTACAAACAAACTTATCGCAAAATTCCACAAGATCATGCTTTGAATTGCAAAAGGCACAGTGCTTTGTCACGGGAATAATCAGAATGCCCTTTCCCGAAATCTCAAAGGAGACCTCGTCGCCGACTTCAAGACCCACGGATTTTCTCAGGTCGTTCGGAATTACTATTCTACCCATTTTGTCAATGCATCTCTTCGGCTTCTGTTGTGGCATAAAAACACTTCCTTTTAAGCTTTGGTTACATATATTATACAACAGATTCGTCCGCTTGTCAACAAACAAATTACATATTATTATATAAAGCAGATTCCCGCGGGAGATATTTTTCAAAAACACTTGCAAAAACGGTTCATATGTGATAATATAAAATAAAAAACATAAAGGACGGAACACCGTATGAAGGACCTCTACTTTGCCGCCTGCTCCGAGGACGGCGGAATCTATCATTATAAATTTGAAAATGGCAGAACAGAATTCATAAAGAAGTACGATATGGACAGACCTATGTATATAGCAATCGAGGACGATAAAATGTATGTCATCCTCCGTCAGGTCTTTGATAACGAAAGCGCAGTTGTAACATTTGATATAAACGAGGACGGAAGTCTTTGCAATATGACAATGCCGATAAGCGCAAGAGGCGTGTGTGCGTGCCACCTCTGTGTGGAAAACGGAAATGTGTACACGGCGAACTATCTTTCGGGAACTGTTTCGTGGCTTGAGCATAAGCTTGTGGCTCATACCGGTGCAGGTCCCAATAAGCCCAGACAGGATATGCCGCACTGTCACTATGTAAATCTCACGGCGGACAAAAAATATCTTCTCGTGTGCGACCTCGGAAACGATACCGTATACACCTACGACAAGGAGCTTCGCGAAATATCAAGGGCAAGCGTTCCCGCGGGGGAGGGCTGCCGCCATCTTGTAATGTCGCAAAAGAATAATGTTGTGTACTGTGTGAACGAGCTGAGCTCAACCGTGTCTGTATTTGATATCAACGACGGCGTTCTCACTCTCGGCGAAACCTTCAGTGCACTCCCGTGTGATTTCGAAGGAGTATCCACCGCCGCGGCAATAAGACTTTCCGAGGACGAGAAATATCTCTACACATCCAACAGAGGAGACGATTCCGTTTGTATATTTGAGATAAGCAACAACGGAAGAACACTCACTCAGAAGGCGTTTGTCAATGTATGCGGCGAATCTCCCAGAGATTTTGATATAATAGACGATACAATGTTTGTCACAAATGAACGCACAAACAACGTTACAATCTTCAGAAAAGCGGGGGAAGCCTTCGAAAAAGCCCCCGAGGAGCTTGCGATGCCCAACCCTCTGTGCGTGGTGTACAGATAAAGTGCGTTTAATGACTTTTATATAGTAAAAAATGTCAATTGACAAACGGACACTAAAATGATATAATATAACCCGTTCCGAAGACGAGAGTCAACGGAGCGGGTATTATATTCCGGGCTTTTGAAGGTCAAAATTTTTTTTGAGAAATTTCGAAAAAGTACTTGACAAATCGAAAATCCTGTGATATAATAGTCAAGCTGTCTGAGGGACGGAAACAATTAAGAATGAAACGGCAACTGCGAAATCGAGTTCCGAAAAAAATCTTAAGAAATTTTCAAAAACCCCTTGACAAACGGAAAAATATGTGATATAATAGTCGAGCTGTCAAAGCGAGGCTGCGAAATCACGAAAGCCGAGAGACAGCATT
>JAFYPA010000041.1 GCA_017560085.1 Clostridia bacterium | reverse complement strand
CATGTACTACATCGGTGAGGTAGAGGACAAGATTGACGGAGTAGAGCCCGAAGCAAAGATTCTTTCTATCAAGGTAGCAGAGGGAATTACCACTATTGGTAACTACATCTTCCACCAGTGTACAAAGGCAACCACTCTCACACTTCCCGAGGGACTCACCTCCATCGGACAGGGTGCGTTCAGAAACTGCCAGAGACTTAAGACGATAACTCTTCCCGAGGCAGTAACCAAGATTGAAAAGACTGCATTCGTATCCTGCTCAGGTCTTACCGAAATCTACATCCCCGAGGGTGTTGTTGAGGTAGGCACGGGAATCTTCGAAAAGTGCACGCCCGCTAATATCACAGTTAAGACTAAGAGCGAGACTGCAATTTCCGTAATTTCCGCAGAGTATCCTGAAGTAACTATCGTTACCGAGTTTTAATCAAACAAAAAAGAGAGTCCATTTTGGGCTCTCTTTTTTTGTTTGATTCTATCGCAGGGCTATCAAGCAATGTGAAAATTTGACGTTATAAAAGGAAGAAAACCGCAAGCGGTTTTCAAAAAATCAGATAATAATCAAATTAAATGATAACAATATCTTGATTTTTTGATATGTTCTGTGTATAATTTAATTAGTTTTTAGAATTAAAATAAGGGGATTTATAATGAAGAAACTTTATGCGGTTATGCTGACGGTTGCCACTCTTTTGCTTTTGCTTACCGTGAGTGTTTGTGCCGAAGAAACCTCCGACACAATGGCAGGTGATACAATTGAATGGAATTTGAGTGAGGACGGTGTTCTTTCTCTTATCGGAAGCGGTACGATGTATGATTATGTATACCATTACGACGCTCCGTGGTACGACAATCATCAAAATGTTAAAAGGCTCGTTATCTCCGACGGAATAACCTCACTCGGCAAGCTATCTTTCTATGAATGTGCGAATCTAACCGAGCTTGTTATTCCCGACAGTGTGATGTCAATCGGGCGTTCAGCGTTTGCTTATACGGGCTTGGAGTCCCTTACTATCGGTGGCGGTGTTACAAATATGGATTCCTACACCTTTTGGGGTAGCACAAATCTTAAAGCTGTAACGATTGCAGAGGGAACGACGATGGTTGCTACGAATGCCTTCGGCAACTGTACGTCTCTTGAATCTGTCTCCATCCCGAGAACTGTTGATTATATAGGCAAAGGTGCCTTCTATAACTGCAATAGTCTTTCCTTGATTGGTTACGAAGGAAGCTTCGCTGAGAGCTATGCTATTGAAAATAATATTCCGTTTAAATCAATCGGAGACGTAATACACGGTGCCATAACCGGTGTTTCCATTACCGCTCTTCCCGCTAAGACAAGCTACACCGCAGGACAGAAGTTCTACTCAAACGGCCTGAAGCTTAACGCTATATATGAGGACGGGACGGCTTTTGCCGTAACCGACTTTACGATTGAAGAGCCCGATATGATGACAGAGGGTGTCAAGGACGTAGTAGTCACTTGGGGTGAATTTACCACAGCCTTCCAAATTACCGTTAAGCCTCCAATTCTTTCCAAGATAACCGTAACACCTCCCGAAAAGCTTTCCTATTACGTAGGAGATGCTCTTGACAAGACCGGAATGGAGGTTATCGCAAGCTATGCAAATAACACGACCGTTGACGTAACCGATAAGGTTACCGTAGCTCCCGCAACCTTTACTGCAACGGGAATCGTTACAGTAACCGTTAAGTACAGCACAAAATCTGCAACCTTTACCGTAACGGTTGAGAACTCTCCCGAGGCTCTCAACGTAACTGCTCTTCCTGTAAAGACTACTTATACCGCAGGACAGAGCTTCTTCTCAAACGGCTTGAAGCTCAGCGTTACCTATACCGACGGCACGGTTGTTGAAGTAACCGACTTCACAGTAGAGGCTCCCGATATGATGACGGAGGGTGTCAAGGACGTAGTAGTTAAGTGGGGAAATCTTTCCACAACCTTCCGAATTACCGTTAATCCTCCGCTTCTTTCCAAGATAACCGTAACACCTCCCGAAAAGCTTTCCTATTACGTAGGAGATGCTCTTGATAAGACGGGAATGAAGGTTATTGCAAGCTATGCAAATAACACAACCGTTGACGTAACCGACGAGGTTACCGTAACTCCCGCAACCTTTACTGCAACGGGAATCGTTACAGTAACCGTTAAGTACAGCACAAAATCCGCAACCTTTACCGTAACCGTTACGGAAAAGCCCGTTGAACCCGAAGAGCCCGTTGAACCCGAAGAGCCCGTTGAACCCGAAGAGCCCGTTGAACCCGAAGAGCCCGAAAACATTGCAGAGGGCACTATCGGTACTATCAACTGGGTAGTAACAGCAGACGGCGTACTCACCGTATCTGGTGAAGGCGCAATTCCCGCATATACCAAGAACGCAAACGCTCCTTGGACAGCATATGCAAAGCAGATTACCAAGATAGTAGTAGCAAACGGCGTAACCGAAATCGGTAACTATGCATTCTACAAGCTCGCAAGCGCAACCTCCATTGAGGTAGCAGACAGCGTAGCTGCAGTAGGACAGCTCTTCCTCCGTGACAGCGGAATTACCGAGATAGCACTTCTCGGTGTTAAGACAGTAGCGCTTAACGCATTCGGAAGCGCAACCAAGCTTACCACT
>JAFYPA010000040.1 GCA_017560085.1 Clostridia bacterium | reverse complement strand
CAAGGGGGTGTGGTGCATTGCCACAAACAAAGCGAAAACGACGAGCAACGGAACGACACATAGGTCGTTCCCTACAATCCACAACAGAGCGACAAACCCCAATTTATCGTTGAAAAATCCCCTTGTGACGCCGCCGTCGTTTGGCGGCGTTACAACGGAACGCAACATAAACATTGCACCGCACCAGCCACGTAATGAGCCCCCGACCGTGGGTTGGGAGGGGGCGGAACCGAATCGCGGGCACCAAACCCCGAAATTAAACCGAGGTAAATTGCGCGAAAGTGCCTGTCGGGGCATCCCGACCGCGAAAGTGCCTGTCGGGGCGTCCCGACAAATTTTCCCCTTTCCCTCTTGCTTTTCCCAAAAATTTGTGGTATAATATACTTGTAAACCATTTTTCCCGATTACAACGAAAGGAACTATATAAAAATGAAAATCGCACTTATTGCACACGACAAGAAAAAGCAGGAGATAATCGAGCTTGCAAAGAACTATAAGGATGTCCTCGCAGACCACGAGCTTTACGCGACAGGCACAACGGGAACTATGATTATGGGCGAAACAAAGCTTGATATCCACCGTATGAAGAGCGGTCCCCTCGGCGGCGACCAGCAGATCGGCGCAATGCTCGCCAACGGTGAGATTGACCTTGTTATCTTCCTTCGCGATCCTCTTACAGCACAGCCCCACGAGCCTGATGTCTCCGCACTTCTCCGACTCTGTGACGTTCAGCGCATTCCGCTTGCAACAAACACAAACTCCGCTAACATAATCCTTGAGGCTATGAAGAACGGCTTCTTCCATTCGGCTATCGCTCCCAAGGAATAATTCTCTTTTACATCCGTTCCCGCCTCGGCTTTTCTCCGGGGCGAATTTTTTTGAATATGCAAAAATCCCGGGTACGTCTGCCGTATCCGGGATTGCCTTTGTTGCGATTATTCCTTTTCCTTTTCGTCTTCCTCTACCTTGGGAATTCTTACCACAGAAGCATATGCCACTCTGTGGGAATCTGTTTCCGTAACGGTTACGCGGATTGTTTCGTATGTGAATTCGTCGCCCACCTCGGGAATTTTGCCTACCTGCTCCATTATCCAGCCACCGAGGGATACACTATCCGTTTCTATCTCGGGAAGGTCGAAGAAATCGCAGAATTCGTCGAAGTTTACACTGCAGTCAACGACAAACTCGTCCTCCTTTACCTCCTTGAAGGTCTCGGTAACCTCGTCGTGCTCGTCCCAGATTTCTCCTACAAGCTCCTCAAGGATATCCTCCATTGTGACAATACCCAAGGTTCCGCCGTATTCGTCGATTACTATTGCGATGTGGGATTTCTTCTTCTGAAGAAGCTTTAAAAGGTCGTCTATCTTCTCGGACTTATGTATAAAGAAGGGCGGTGTCATAAGCTCGCTTACGGGCTTACGGGAAATTCCGCTTCCCACATAAAAGTCCTTTCTGTGGATTATGCCGACTATGTTGTCTATGGTTTCCTCGTATACAAGAATTCTGGAGTAGCCCGATTCGGTAAAGACCTCGGCTATTTCCTCCTTGGTGGCGTCTGTCTTTACGCCCTCAAGGTCAACTCTGTGGGTGAGGATGTCCTCTGCGGTCTTTTCGTTGAATTCGATGGCGTTTTTGATAAGGTCACCCTCGGATTCCTCGATTGTACCCTCCTGCTGTACCTCCTCCACTATCATAATGAGCTCCTCGGAGGTCATTGCCGTGTCGCTTTCAAGCTTGAAGATTTTCGCAATGAGCTTTTTTAGCATGGAGAACAAAAAATTCAGCGGTGCAAAAACAACCATAAGAAGTCTTATGAGAGGCGTTGAGAACATAGCGAATTTTTCGGGTACATCCTTGGCTACGCTCTTGGGTATAACCTCGCCGAAAATAAGCACCACAATGGTAATTACCACGGTGGAAACCGTAGCACCCATTTCGTTGGCGTTGTGTGCGGAGTGGCTGAGATTCAGATAAAGCTCAACAAAGAAAAGGGTAGCCACGGAGGATGCGAGAATGTTTACGATGTTGTTTCCTATAAGAATTGTGGAAATGAGCTTGTCGTACTTTTCGGACACCGCAAGAGTGCGCTCCGCTTTTTTGTCGCCCTTTTCAATCATTGTTTTAAGTCTTGTTTTGTTAAGTGACAAAAATGCCGTTTCCGTGGCGGAAAAGTATGCCGAAAACAGCACGCACACCACGATGATAATAAGATATGGAACGTTAATCATTTTAAATAAGTTTTTCTCCTGTATAAAGCCTCGGAGGTGTCCTCCGATTGTATTACGGCCTTTAAGCGGGATTGCCGTCCCCGAATTTTTAATGTCTTCCGAGTGTCACACACGGAACAGAATATGCCGAAAAATCTGCAAATATCAGCTCAGAATGCGAAAAAAACGCAAAAAGGCATACCTGCGCCGAAAATAGTGCCGCAGATACGCCGTATATATACATTTATTATTGTTGTTAAAGTTTGCAGTATCGTCCTCGCTACTGTCTCCGTCCATTTTAGTCGATCGTCCTCCTTCCCGAAATAGTATATGCATTATATCAAATGAGTGTCGGATTGTCAAGGAATTTGCGGGGGATTTTAATCTGATTTCACAAAAGGTTTACAATAAAACAAGGCCTCCGCCGTTTTTTTACGGCAGAAGCCCTTTTGTCTTTATGTTTTACCTACCTATGGAATATATCCCGAAATTACGCAAGCTTCGGCAAAATCCTTCGGAAGTAAGCGATTATGTATCCCGTACCCAGCGCAAGAATTACCGTTCCCACATTCACAAGCTCCCACTGCTTTCCGCTGATAAGCCCGAAAACAAGTCCGCCCGTAAGGAAGAAGCAATCCTCAAGAGTACGCAAAAGACCGAAGCCTAATTTTCCGCCCGCTATTCTTTCCGCAATAAGCGGAAGGCTGTCAAAGGGCGAAACACCAAGCTCTGCCTCGGTATACAGCGCACCGCCGAAGGCGATAACGGGAAGTGCCGCAACAATTATGACAATCCTTAACGCAAGGGAGAGCTCTGTTCCCGAAACGGAAGCGCATCTGAAAAGGTATTGCACAAAATCTATGATATACCCCACAGCCACCATATTAAACAGCGTTCCGAAGCCGATAAGCTCTCTGCCCCAAATCAGCATACAGGCAAAAAGTATTATATTCACCGCAAGGTTTATATGCCCGAAGGCAAACGACCCGAAAATATCCGTGAGAATATACCAGAGACCTCTGTTAAAGCAGGTATATGTGTCGCACCCGAGTGCTATTTCCACAACAAGTCCGCATCCGAACCCGATAAGAAGCACGCCGAGAGCCGAGTACAGATACCGAAGCGCAAGCCTTTTGCCGTCGCCTTTTTTCTGCAATGTGTCAAGGCGAAGAAGCCTTGAGAGAAAATTCGTTTTCATATTTACCTCGTTTATTCGTAGTCGGAGAAGCCGTTGTCGTCAACGAAAATATAGGTCGGATTGTGCTCCGTGCCCGTCTTTTCGAGGTTTTCGGCAAGATTTTCGTCCGTCTTGTAGGTCACACGGTCACGAACAACAAATGTGCTGTCCTTCTTCTGGACATAGATGTTATCGTAATACTGTGCCATAGAGCCACCGTCGTTTTCGCGGTTGACCGTAAGAACTATTCTCGTTCTGCTTCTGTCGAAGATGTTGTTGCGCACAACGAAGTCCGTGGTTTCGGAAACGATTGTACCACATCTTATAAAGGATGTACAGCCCGGGTCGATTCTTGCGATATGACCGAAGCCGCCTGCCTTCCACATTATGTTGTTTTCGATAAGGGTATCGTCGTTTCTGCGGACATACTCATCCTCGCCCTCGTAATAATTGAAGAAAATCTCGACGGAGTAAACACAGTTTTCAAGCACATTGTTGGTGTATCTCACACACTTGTTACTTGTTTTCTGTGAATTTTTGCCAAGCTGATTGGTTGCGGCGGCGTCATAGTTCTGCCATATATAGTTGTTGTCAACGGTGAAATTCACGGCACCGCCGTAGATTTCGATACCGTTTCCGTAAGGAATATGGTACTTTCTGTCATCGCCCGCCTTCCATCTTGCCTGAATACAACCGCCAATCCACTTGATTTCGCAGTTTTTAACGGTAAGATTTACGCAAGTACCCGAAGCGATACCGAAGTTTCCGTGTGCGATAAGAAGGTTATCCACCGTAACATCGGCATTGCACATATTGCGGATAACCGCCTCACGCTTGGTAAGCTCGATATCCCCGTGGAATATGGCGGGGTTGCCTGCATTGTAGCGGAGATATACCTTTTTGCTTTCGAAGTCGTGCCAGAAGGACTTATCCTCGGTAAGGTCGTGGTAGTCCCTGAAGGGTGCCTTTGTTCTGTAGTCCACCTGACTTCCGTCCTCGTAAGGAGCGGATTCGTAGACCTTTCTCGCAAAGGAGGTATCGTCAAAAACAATGTTGCCGATGTCCATTTCCTGCGCCAATGTATATTCCCATACACCGGGGACGTCGGTCTTTTTCCAGAGCTCCGCACAAGCGGAATTTCTGTCCGAGCCGAAAAGCTTCGGCTTCTCGCCCTCTCCGAATGCGGAATAGGTTACGCCGGGCCTTGTGATAATCTGACCTCTGAAGGTCTGCCCTCTTTTAAAGAACACGCCGTCACCGGGTCTCAATTCCTCTGCATTGGTAACTCTCGCCATGGTACGCCATGCGGTTTCGGGAGTCTTGCCGTCGTTTTCGTCGTTGCCGCTCGCGGTGACATAATAGGATGTGCCCGTGATTTCGACCTCGGTGGGGGTACTTCTGATTTCGGCGATTCGTTTTGTACGGATTTCGTCGATTTTGGCTCTTATTTCGGAGTCGGAAAGGGTCGGGCATTGGGATTTCAGGGTTTTTATGTAGGTTTCTGCGGTAGTCATTTTTGTGGTCTCCTTTTTTGGGGGATTATGATGATGAGGTATGGTGACAAATTGGAATTTATAGGGGCTAGGGAAGAGGAACTAGGAACTAGGGAAGGTTGATTGCTTCGCAATCTTCATTTGATTTCAAATTGAAATTTGTCGGTGAGGTTTGTTCACCCTCTAATCATCGTGTAAATTGCGATTATTGCGATTCCTGCTACCCCTCATCAGTCAGCTTCGCTGACAGCTTCCCCCTCGTGGGAAGCCATTATAGCGCGCCACTAAACAAT
>JAFYPA010000003.1 GCA_017560085.1 Clostridia bacterium | reverse complement strand
TGTAACTGTTGTACCGAGGTAGCTTTCCGCATCAGCCTTAAGCTTCTGAAGAATCATAGCGGAAATTTCCTGAGGAGTATAGTTCTTGTCATCAACAGCAACCTTAAAGTTAGTACCCATTTCTCTCTTGATGGAAATAACGGTTCTGTCGGGATTCATAACAGCCTGTCTCTTTGCAACCTGACCTACAAGTCTTTCACCTGTCTTAGAAAAACCAACGATAGAAGGAGTAGTTCTTGCGCCTTCAGCGTTAGCGATAACCTGAGGCTCACCGCCTTCAAATACAGCAACACAGCTGTTAGTAGTACCAAGGTCAATACCAATAATCTTACCCATAATAATTATCTCACTTTCTGTAATATATAAAATTTTATATCATCGGCACGAATCGTACCGTGAATTTCAATTTAATTTAATCCTAATGAAGGAAGCGAAGCTTCCAACCTCGATTATGCATTATGCATTATGCATTATGCATTAAAAATCAACTGTTCACCTTAACCGCCGCATATCGAAGCACCTTCTCGCCCCTCTTATATCCCTTCTGGAACACCGCAGTAATCTCATTCTCTCCCTTGTCGGGGTCGGAGTCCTGCATAACGGCGTTGTGAACGTTGGCATCGAATTCCTTGCCGAGAGCCTCGATTTCTTCAATACCGAGCTTCTTGAAGATTTCTGCGCATTGCTTCATAACCATCTCAACGCCCTTGTACATACCGCTTTCCTTGTCGCTTTCCGCCTCAAGTGCGCGCTCAAGATTGTCAAGCACGGGAAGAAGCTGTGCCGCTGTGTCGCAAAGGGAATCGCCGTAAATGCTTTCCTTTTCCTTTGTGACTCTCTTTCTGAAATTGTCGTATTCTGCCATCATTCGCATATACTTGTCGTTTTCCTCGGCAAGCTTTGCTTCAAGCTCTGCGATTTTTGCGTCCTTTTCGTCCAGAGCCTTCTTTTCCTTCTTTGCCTCTCTGCCCGAGCCCTTACAGCATTTCTTCTTGCCGTCCTCGCTCTTGCAGTCGCAAGCCTTTTCGGAAGTCTCCTCGGTTACCTCCTCGGTAGCTTCCTCGTTTATCTTCTTGTTTTCTTCCATTTATATAACCTCCGAAATTGTCACTCGGCATCGCCGTCAATTCTTTTGCTTCCGTCCGGGAGCAGTGCTTCACCGTTCTCACCCATTGACCTTGCAAGGAATTTAAGACTTGCCACAACCTTCTTGTAGTCCATTCTTTTAGGACCCAGAATTCCTATAACGGCGTTGGTGTTGCCCACGGGGAACGAGCAATAAACAAGACTCGTGTCCGCCAAAGCACCGTCGCCGCTTTCCTCGCCGAAAAATATCTTCATTCCGTTTTCGTCGGAAATCACGGGAGAAAGTCCCTTTTCTTCACCGACCTCGGAAAATTCAAGAAGCTTTCTTATGTCGCCCTTTCTGCTTTCAGCAAGCTCAACTATCGAGCGTGCCTTTTCAACGCTTGAAAACTCGGGATAGGAAAGAAGATTTGTAAGTCCGTCAATTTTAACATCGGATGTACCGTCACCTCTTGTAACGGAGTATGCCGCACGGAGTATCTTACCTACAAGAGCTCTGTGCTTTCCGAAGGCGTCCTCAAGAGCCATCATCTGGTCAAGCGGTATCTTGTCAAGAACAACTCCGCAGAGATTTGCATTGAGAAGCTCCTTTATCTTGCGCACATCGTTTTCCGTGAGAGTAAACTCACTTGCAAGCTGTGATGTTTTCGCACTGCCGTCCTCAAGAATCATTACGAGAAGGAAGCTGTGCTCTCCGATATAAACCGCATCGAATCGCTTGACCGTTCCCGCATTCTCGTTTCTCGCAAGGGAAACCGCCGCATATTTTGTAACGCCCGACATAATCTTGTTGGCTCTGTCGATAACGCTTTCAACCTGCGCCGTCTTGAATCTTGTAAGCTCACCGAGAAGCTCAAGCTCCTCAACTCCCAGTCTGTAATCCTCATTGAGCTGGTCTACATAAAACTTGTAGCCCTGAGCCGAGGGAACTCTGCCTGCACTTGTGTGGGGCTTATCGAGATAGCCGAGGCTTTCAAGCTCGCTCATTTCGTTTCTTATTGTGGCGGGTGAAAGAGAAATATTGCCGTACGCCGCAAGGTTCTTTGACCCTACGGGCTCGCCGGAATCAATATAGGCATCAATGATGGATTTGAGTATTTGCTTCTTTCTGTCGGACAGCTTCATCTCATCCATAACCTCACCCCTTCCGAAAAAATAAAGCCACATTGTTTTTAGCACTCACTCACTACGAGTGCTAACAATATGACTTTACCACTATTTTTGATTTTTGTCAATAGTTTATGCGCACTTTTATTGTTAACATTTTATGAATCCCCGCAAGGAATATAGAAAAACCGCTATTTTTCCTCTTTTTCGGGCTTGAATGTGCATATTTTTCTTTCTCTCATAGGACACTCATCACACCTCGGACTCTGCGCACGGCAGATGTCACGCCCGAACCAGACCATACGGTGGCACATATCCGATTGCTCGTTTTTTGGCACAATCGGGTCGAGAGTGCGTTCAACATGCAGGGGATCCTTCCTCTCGCAAAGACCAAGGCGGCAGCTTATCCTCATACAATGGGTATCCGCAACGATACCGCTCTTGCCGTAAACATCGCCGAGGACAAGATTGGCAATCTTTCGCCCCACACCGGGGAGCGAGAGCAAATCCTCCATATTGTCGGGGACTCTTCCGCCGAATTTTTCCGTAATAATGATGCTTGCTTCCTTGATGCTTTTAGCCTTGCCTCTGAAAAGACCGCAGGATTTTATAAGCCTCTCGATTTCGGATATATCCCCTTCAGCCATAGCCTTTGCCGTCGGGAAGGTCTCAAACAAATCCTTACTTACAATATTAACCCTCTCGTCTGTACACTGTGCCGAAAGCCGTGCCTGAACGAGAAGCTTCCACGGGTCTCCGCCACAGTCAAGTGAGCATACCGCATCGGGATAAAGCTCTCGAAGCACCTCGATTACCCTTTTTGCCTTTGTTTCATTTTTTATTCTTGCCATATTTTCACCGATTAAATCAGAATTCCGTAATATCACCGAGCAGGATTTTTTCACAGCACGGTATTTTTTCCTTCACAGCATCAAAATGAATATCCGTCCACATATCGTCTATTTCTCTGTGGATGTCGTAAAGATGTCCCACAAGCACTCTTTTCGCACCGAAGGAATTTACAAATGCGGCAAACTCTTCAATATAATTATTATCCGTCAGCATAAGAGCCATTCTTCTGCCAAGCCACAGATGGGGAACAAGCACCTCGGTATTGTGGAACACCTTGTGCTCCGCATTGTAGCATCTCACATCCGTCGGAAATACATAGTGCTTTCCGTTGTGCTTTGCGGCAAAGCCGTATTCGGGAACAACATTCTCACCCGCGCTGTGCGCACTTTCAAAGAATTCAATCTGCACATCTCCCACACTTATATCCGTGCCGTCACTGACATAAGTAACATTCTTTTTATTATATGAAAGAAAATCCGGCACATAAATCGGAACATCATCCGAAACAAGCGACAGAAGTGCGGGGTCAAAATGGTCTGCGTGATTATGCGTTACAATCACGGCATCGCATCCCGACACGATGTCCGCAACCGCTTTGACATTCTCTTCGCTTACCGGCATGGTGCAAAGCGACATATCAATCGCAATCTTCGTCCCTCCGAGCTTGAGTATATACGCCGACGGAGCCAAAGCCACAAGTCCGTCCTTGTCGGAATCGAGAAGAGAAGCCGCATTTTTCACGGCATCCCGATATCCGTTCTTATATACCTCCGTCACACGAAGCTTGCCTTCAATCTGTGCCATTGCATTTTTCAAAGCCTCAATCGAGCCGACAACCGCCTTCTTTAAATCGTGCTTGCCCATATATCTTCCGTGGTCAAGCTCAATCATCAGAACCCCGTCATAGCCGTGACGAATAAGCCCCGTGATGTTTTTCTCAAGCCTTACACTTCCGCAGTACAGCGGAAAATGGGTTGAATTGCAATCATAGCTGTGAATATGAGTCTGTCGCACCTGAGAGAGAAACTGCTCGGTAACCTCATCGAATTCCTCGCCCTGCTTTAATGCGTTTGACATCTGATGCCCGAAATCAAAGCAGTTGTAAAGATATGGGCTTCCGATTTCCGCAACGCACCCTGCAACGTCACGGCAGAGATTGTGAAGCTTTCCCTCGCTCGAATATCTCTGATTCTCAAGGGTGATTCTCACGGGATAATTCTCCGCCCTTGCAATATCGCATATAGCCGCAAGAGTGCGTTTTGTTTCCTCCATATCCTCATAAGGATGCACGGTTATGTTGTAAAGAGGCTGAAGCTTGGACTTGAAAAGCAGCTTATAGGGATTGAAAAATACAGACTCGTGTCCCAGAACTCCGTGGATGGTAAAGTGAAGTCCGAGACCGTTTACCGTTTTTGCGGCGTAAAGCATATATTCGGGGTCGTCCGTTGCCCTTACGGGACTTATTTCCACGCTGTCACAGTTTTCCGCAACATATTTAAAATATTCATCTCTGCCACCGAAGGCATCGCATTGCATTTTGGATTTTTCCGATATATTTTCCGAAAACATATCAAAGAATAATTTTATACCTGTTTTCATTCTGTACCCCTGTCAATACTTGAGATATTTCTCCTGTCTTTCGTAGAATTCGAGAACGCCATTCGCAATAGCCTTTGCACTTCTTTCGAAATTTCCCGGAGTAATTGTCCACTGGAATTCCTCTGCGTAGCTTATAAAGCTCATTTCACAAAGCGTACCGGGGAATCTGTGGCTTCTGAGTACCGCCAACGACTGCTTTGCCGTTGCTCTTTGGAATCTTGAAAGCTCGTCGGAGACCACATCGGAAACAGAGCTTGCAAGCAACAGTCCCGCGGGGTTTCCGTAAAGTCCGAGATAGCCTCTTGCCTTGGTGGAATTTGTGGTGTCGGCTACCGAGTTATGATGTACGGAAATTAGAAAATCGGGGATAATCTCACAGATAAGTCTTGCTCTTTCCTCAAGGGGAAGCGTGGAGTCGTCCTCTCTTGTCATAATAACCGTCGCACCCATCTCCTCGAGAGCCTTGCAAAGCTCAAGGGAAATTCCGAGATTGAGGTCCGCCTCGTGAAGTGAAGAGCCGACCTTTGACGGACCGAGCGCGCCCTTGTCCGTTCCGCCGTGACCGGGGTCAATAACAACCATCTTTCCCGAAAGAGGCTTGTCGCCCGCCTTCACCGTCTGAGGATTGTTGAGTCTTACGTTTATAAATCCGTCCTCGTATACAACATTGAAGCCGTAGTAGTTCTCTGCGTTTTTAAGTGTGAATTCGTATGTGAGAAGCTCGTTTTCAACATACTGCGTCCCCTCGCTTACCATCGGATTTGCACTCATAACAAAAGCGGGGTATGCATAATTATTTGTATTAAGGAAAATTACCTTGATTTTTCCTTCCTCGACCTTTACGTCAACGGGAACATTTTCAAGCACACCGAAGCTGAGGTCTGTGTAGTTTCTTTGGTTGTTGGTTGTGTCCTCTGCGGTTACCTTGACCGTCGCCGAAGTAATTCTGTTTTCCGAAAGTGCCTTGTCGTATACTACATTTACATCCTTTTCGGAAACGTAATATCCGCATCCGAGTCTGTAATAGCCGTCAACGAAGGCGGTGATATAGTCACGCATACCAACCGACTGTGAAAGCGGGTCACCATAGAAGGAGGATGATGGACTGCGCTTGAAGTATGTGAAATCATTCTTGACCTCAGCGTAAACCTTTACATCTCCACCCATCTGCTTTATCTCGGAAAGAGTCTTGGTTGCGGTCTTGCCGTTCTTTTCTGCGTAAACCGTGAGAACACCTATGTCGGCAATTTCTCCGGGATTTGCAATGATATCGTCTACGGTTATACTGCCCTTGTATGTTTCCTTGTAATTTTTAGAGGTGGTTGCGGAATAATTCGTAGGAGTCATCTCAACGGTGTAGCTTCCGAACTTTGCATAAACCTTACTTCCCGAGGGAGCCGTACAGGTTACGGCAACCGTGTCGCCCGGTACAAGCCACATAGGCTTTTCGGGAGTTGCGGTGACAATTTCAAAGGTCTTCATCTCAGCCGCAACGGCGTTTCCGCTTGAGGGAAGCTTGGTAACACGCTCAAGAATGAAGTCTACCTTTTCGTCGCCCGACACAAAGGTGAATTTATTCTCGCCCATTTCAAGGCTCGGGTAAATGCTGAAGAAGCCGTCCGCCGTTCTTGATATCTTTTCGCCGTTAACCATTACGGGCTTTTCGGGGTCGGAGCTTCCGTGAATTACGCCTGAGGCATTTACCGTATACTTTGTCGTAGGATAGTTTATGCGAAGAGTCGTGCCACCCTTGGAAACCGTGCCGTCCACACTTACATATTCGTCGAAGCATCTCTTTATGTCGTCACGGACTCCTGCGGTGTTTTTCTTTATGTCCTCAAAGCCGTAGAAAACACTTCCCTTATAGGAAACGAGGCTTCTTGCAAATTCCACCTGAATACCGATTTCGTTCTTGGGATAGTCTGCCGCCTTGTATGCCGCGTGACCTATGTAAAGGTCTACACCCGTACCGTCAAGGTTGGCGTTCCACCATCTTGCGATGTTGTCGAAGGACGCCGCCTTTGTGGAGAAGCTCCAGTAGTCCTGCGGTACGATATAGTCAACATATCCGCCGTTTGCCCACGCAAGGGCGTCGCAGTAAAGCGAGAAGTAAGCCTCAAGCCCCGAGGAAACGCTTCCCGTAACGAGTGTACCTGTATCGCTTGTGTTGTTTGCCCATATTCCGAAGGGTGACACACCGAATTTCATTTCGGGGTTTATGCCCTTGACGGTATCGTATGCCTGCTTTACAAAAACATTGACATTGTTGCGTCGCCAGTTGCCGATTTCCATACCCGCACCGTATTTTTCGTAGGATGCGGAGTCGTCAAACTCGGCACCGCTCACGGGATAGGGGTAAAAATAGTCGTCTATATGTACGCCCGCAAGCTCGGGATATTTTTCGCAGAGCTCTGCGATGCCCGAAATTACAAGGCTTCGCACCTCGGGATTACCAGGGTCGAAATAAAGCTTGCCGTCGGCGTAGGGAATGACATATTCGGGATTAAGTCTTGCGGGATGTGTTTCGGCAAGAGCATTTACATCGTGCTTGGGTGACTGTGCGCTTCCCGTGGTTACTCTGTAGGGGTTAACCCACGCGTGGACCTTGATGCCGTACTCCGATGCCTTTGAAATCATATACGCAAGGGAATCGAATTCGCCGTCGGGTGCAACTCCCTGCGTGCCCGAAACGAACTGTGACCAGGGGTAAATTTCCGACTTGTAGAGCGCATCTCCCGCGGGTCTTACCTGGAAGAACACCGTATTCAGTCCGACCTTGGCGCATTCATCGAGTATCTTATCTATTTCCCCTGCGAGCTGAGCCGCCACGAGTCCTGTCTTTGAGGGATAGTTTATATTTCCGACGGAGGCAATCCACACGCCTCTCATTTCGTCGTGGGACACACGGATTTTTTCCTCTGTGCCGACATTGTCTCCGAATACGGGTGTGCCTGTTGCTCCGCCGTCAGCACCGTCCGAGCCGAGCTTTATTGCGGTAAAGGCGCATATTGCGGCAACCACGGCACTCGCTGTAATCAAAGCCACAACCCGCTTATTGAAGATTTTCTTCTTCTGCTTCGAGGGCTCGTTTTCCGGTGAGTCTTTTTTTGATGTGCTCCCGAAATCGGAGATGTGTTTTTTAAAATCAAAAAACTTATCGTTCAACAGCTTCATAAATCCGTTCATACCGATGTTCTGCATAGCTTCGTCCTTTCTTTTATTATGTCAGTATTCCGCGCGGGTAAGATACATTGCATCACCGCAGAATAATTCCTCTTATCCTATCATATAATAGTATACAACAAATTTCACCCATTTTCAACCGTAAGTGCGTAAACCTTATTACTAAACTGTTAATTCTGCACAATCCGACACAAGGACTCGGGTGACATTAAGAGCAAAAGCACAAAAGTATATATATTTAAAAACTGTTCTTGATTTTTACAAAAATATGTGGTATACTACTTTAGTCAGGAATAGATTTTTTCGGACACAGAATAAGGTCACACTAATCGGGGACTTAGCGGAGCCCTGTACCTGCAATCCGCTACAGCAGGGACTAACTCCCGATTTGAGGATTTTACAAGGATGGCAGCCACACGGATTTGCTGTGTTGAGATGCGGGTCCTGCGCAATTGCCCCCCGTGAACCATGTCAGGTGGGGAACCAAGCAGCATTAAGCGGTGCGAGGTGATGTGCCGCAGGAGTGCCTGTGTTGAGCAGCTACCGTGAAGGCGCATCTTTATAACTTTCGATTATCGGGTGTGTGATCTTATTCTGTGTCCGACCTTGCAATCTCCCCCCCTCTATTCCTTATACCTCTTCACTCTTCACTATTACCTATTACTTATTACTGGGGTGTCGCCAAGCGGTAAGGCACAGGACTTTGACTCCTGCATTTCGTTGGTTCGAGCCCAACCACCCCAGCCAAAAATCCCGCAAGCAACGGCGGGATTTTACTTTTTCACTTTTCACTCTTCACTTTTCACTTAATCTGCGGGATTTTCGGCAAGGTAAAAAGTAATAGTGAATAGTGAAAAGGTGATTTTTGAAAACATAACTTTTCATATTAAAGCTAAGTAATAATTTTAGGCTTCACGGAGGTATAAAAATGTCGGAAAGTCCCTTGATTGTAAAATCCAAAGCGCTTGCTTTAGATGTTATACGAGCCTGCAGAGTGCTACGGGAAGTAAAATGTGAATCTGCGTTAATCAGTCAGTTTTTGCGTTCCGGAACGAGTATAGGAGCAAACATTCGCGAGGCATTTTACGCTCATGGTAAAGCTGATTTTATAGCTAAGCTACACATCGCACTTAAGGAGTGCTCCGAAACCGAATATTGGCTTGAGCTTTTAATTGAAAGTGGATTTTATGATGACAAGACATTATTGGATAATTGTATCGAAGTGAAAAAAATCCTCATCGCCTCAATCACAACCGCCAAATCTTCCAAGAAAGAAGACTGAAAAATGACATTCCCCGAAAAGCTCCACCACCTGCGAACAACAAAAAATCTCACTCAGGAGCAGCTTGCCGAAAAGCTCTTCGTCTCCCGTACGGCAATCTCAAAATGGGAATCGGGCAGAGGCTATCCGAGTATTGATTCGCTGCGTATGATTGCAAAATTCTTTGACGTTACCGTCGATGAGCTTATTTCAAGCGAGAATGTCCTTACCATCGCCGAGGAAAACGGAAAGTGTGAGCGCCGTCGGCTCGGATGTGCCGTGGCGGGGCTTCTTGATATCTGCACATTATTGCTTCTGTTTTTGCCTCTGTTTGCTCAGAGAGTGGGAGACGGAGCTTCCTCGGTTTCGCTTTCGGCTCTCGGATGTGCTCTGTATATAAAAATTCTGTATGTCTCCCTCACTCTTGCGATAGCCGTCTGCGGTGTGCTGACTCTGGCTTTTTCGCATATGCAGTCGGAATCCCGCACAAAAATATGTGTAGCGGCTTCGTTTGCATTCGGTGCGGTCGGTCTGATTCTTTTTATACTCGGAAGACACCCTTATGCCGCGGTTTTGCTCTTTGTTCTGCTCTCTGTGAAGGTACTGATACACGCAAAACAGCGATGACACCAATCGTGTCACCACTGTGACGGTGCGTTTCTTGATTTACTTTGAGGCCTCCCTTATACTGTCGGTAGCCAAACGGCAGAAAGGAAGGTAATAAAAATGAAGAAAAAACAAATCGGGCGGGAGCTTATACTCTCAGCCGTACTTCTCACGGCATTCGTTCTGTGGACGGAGCTTGTCCGCATGGTGGATTTACAGCCGATAGGACCTCTCGAATCAAGTGTCGGCTTTGCGAAAACCAACGGATTCGTGCACTCGCTCACGGGAACGAATATGCTTCTTTACACAATCACCGATTGGCTGGGATTTGTCGCAGTCGCATTCGTTGCGGGATTCGGCATACTCGGACTCGTTCAGTGGATAAAAAGAAAAAGCATACTCAAGGTGGACTACAGTATTCTGATACTCGGCTTATTCTACATCACGATTTTTGCGGTGTATCTTCTTTTTGAGGGGGTTGTAATCAATTACAGACCCGTACTCATAAACGGTCACCTTGAAGCATCTTATCCGTCATCCACCACGCTGTTGGTCTTTTGCGTTATGCCGACAGCGGTAATACAGCTCAAAAGCCGTATGAATAAAAGTATACTTCGCACCTGTCTTATGACCGTAATGTACGCCTTCACTGTATTTATGATTGGCGGACGACTGATTTCGGGTGTTCACTGGATAACCGACATTATCGGAAGCATACTCATAAGTGCGGGGCTTGTTGTGCTTTACCGTGCAATTATCCGTATAAAATAAACCTCGGGAACGGTCTGCGTGCCGTTCCTTTTTTGTCCGTACAACAAAAAGCCCTCCCCGACCTGAGTCGAGGAGGGTTTCCTTATTCAAGGATATTATTTTTGCGAAAAGGATTACTTTTCGATGTTAGCCTTAACAAAGCCGAGGTCGATAACATTAACCACATCGTCTTCGTTGATGTCAACTACATTGCGGTATTCCTCTGTAGCCGTAGTGTCAAAGCCTCTGAGAACTCTTACGAAGTCTGCGATGTTGATTGTGCCGTCACCGCAATCGTCTGCGAAGTCGCCCTTGATATCGCCGGGAACAAGTCCGATTGTACCTGCATCTCTTTCGGGCTTTTCTTCTTCGCCTTCGGCGGGCTCGTCAAAGGTGTAGAGAGAAATGGATTCAAGGTAGCCGTTCTTTACAATGCGGATTTCGATTTCGGTATCTGCGGGAACATCCTCGAGTGTGAATTCAACTATTGCTGTGTCTGTGTCCGCATCCTCGATTACAACCTTGTTGTATGCTGCGGCACCGTTGTGCTTCCAGTAGATTGTTGCGTAGTTGCCTTCGTTGGGAGTATCGCCGTCTGCACGGGCTGTCATTTCAACAGCACCCTTAACGGTTACCATAGCATCGGGACCTACTGTATCTGTGATATCCGCGATTATTGCGGGAACGTAAGTAACAGCAAGCTCGTTAACCTTGTGCTCTGCTACGAGATAGTATTCGCCGTCGAAGATTTCTTCTTCGTAGTCAAAGCCCACACCGTTTACTGTGAAGCCGTCCGCAACGAACTGCTCTCTTTCCTGCTCGTTCATAGTGAAGCTGAGAGTTGCGATGTGAACTCTGCCGTCACCGCCGATGCTTGCTACGGAGTCAACACCCCATGTAGCAAATACGAAATCGTTTTCTTCCGCTGTTTCTGCATCTGTTGCTTCGATAATCTGAACATTTTCGCCAGCATTGATTCCAAAGTACGTCATATTGCTGTAGCCGAGACCGATGGAGCCTGCGTTTACAGGTGCGGAATCAAGGTAAATATCAACGGTATATTCACCGCGCTTTGCGTAGTATGTGCCTTCGAGCTCGTAAAGAGCAGAGGGATTGAGTGTGTAAATCTGGAGAACCGCGCCGGAGCCAACCTCTGCGATTGTGCACTTTTCGTCTGTGCAGCTTGCAAGAGCATACTTGCCGCCGTCTGTTGCATTTTCAATATAGAGAAGCTTTCCTTCAAGGTCGATATCGGAGATGTCGATTTCAATCGGGAATACAGCATCTGTATTTTCTGCACCCGTTGCGGCATCAACAACCGCTACGGAGAATGCACCGTAGTATTCGATTTCGCCGAGGTCCTCGTCTGCGGAAGGAACAAAGCCTTCGTAAACGTCACTTGCTTCGTTTGTATATACGAAATAATCGTAGCCTTCAAGAGCTTCGTCGTCTGCTGTTGCTCTTGTGTCATTTGCTTCCGCCCAGATTGCATAGAGTGTTGTGTCGCCTGTCATTTCGTAGGGGAATTCAACACATTCTTCTGCTGTTGCTTCTGCTGTAAGTGCCCAGCCTGCAAGTGTGTAGCCTGAACGGTAGGGCTTGATGAAGAAGTCTGCACCGGGAAGTGCCTTAACAAATTCATCGTCGGATTCAAGAGCAACGCCCTCTTCGCCAAAGAGCTTCTTGATATTGGCGTGTCTTTCCTCTTCGAGATCAATAGCAACCTTACCGCCGTTAAGGTCAGCCTTGAGTATCCATGTTGCAACGAATGCGATTTCGTTTACAGCATTTTCTTCAAGTGCATCCAAAGCAAGAATGCCGTCGTCAGCAAGAGTTACAACCATATCGTTAAGCTTAACAGCGTTGCAGCCTTCGGGAATTGTTACCTTGAAGCCTGTAATCTTGCTTGCCTTGTAGGAAACAGGGCTGCCCTGATTGGAGGATGTGAAGTTGTCGTTGTTTGTAGGTCTTGAGTAGATAACAGGCTGATATGTGTAGTCGGATGCTTCAAGAACAGCCTCAACCTTGCCTGCGCCTGCAACTGTGATTACATAATCTGCTTCTTCACCCGTAAGAGCGGGAATGTCAGCCTTTTCGCTTACAATAAGAGCAGAACCGCCGTCAGGCTCGGATTCGAGATGAGAGTTGCCGAGCTTTATACTCTTCTTGATGCTGTTAACCTTACCGCCGTTGATAACCGTAACAGCAGAGCCGTGCTTTGTACCGTAGTCTGTTGTTGCAGTGTTGTTGCCCTGCATCTGTGCGTAGGGAGTTGTGATAAGCTCATTAACCTCACCGCCGTTGATTTCAACGTAAGCGTCACCTGCGAAAGCACCGCCGATGGAGCCTGCGTAAAGTCTGTCTCTTACGATACCGCTGTTAACGATAGCCTTGTAGTTACCTGCCCAGAGTGTCTGGTGACGGGTTGCCGCAATGCCGTGAACGGATGCACCGTCAAGAATTGTTGTGAAGTTACCTGTTGTAACAATCTTTGTGGAGTATGTAACACCACCGTGTACACCCTCAAACATACCGTTGTTAAGTGTGAGTGTGCTGTCAACCTTATCGCCGGCACAGTAAATTCTGATTCTGCCGGAGTTGGGACCTACCTTTACGGTATCTGCAATTGTAAGGTTACCGCTTCTTATTGCAATACCGTGCTCGCTCTTAAGTGCAACGGGGTCTGCAAGACAGTTCTGATCGAGTGTGATGTTCTCAAATACTGTCTCCTTCGAATAGCCGAAGTTAATCATTGAGAATGTGGTTGCATTGGCTGCATCGGGATTACAGCAGGTAAAGCCGAGAAGACTGTCAGATGTGATACCTGTGAATGTAACCTTTTTAGCAACAGCTGTTACAGTATTTTCGTTCCATCCGCCAAGATTAACCTTGCCTACAATAACGATTGTGGATGTCATATCTCCCTTGATGTTCTTCTTAAGGAATTCCGTGAAGTCATTTCCTGCCTTTACATAGAACGCCTTGTCAAGAGAAGTACCGTCGTTAACGGATGCATCGCTGTAAGCGGGGTCGCTTGTAACGAATGCTACGATATCTGTATCAAAGTCAACGGATACAACAGCTGTTGTAATTGCGCTGTCCTCTGTTCTTACTTCACCGTCTGCAAGGTAAATTACCTCGTAGATTGCGGGAGCAAGACCTGTAATCTCTGTTGCATCAGCCGCAACAGCTGTCCATTCTGTTTCGCCCTTAACTCTGTAGGACATTGCGGAATCAACGCCTGTAATCTTACCGTCATTCTTGTCAACTGCTGTAGCATTTACAGTCTCAACAACGGGCTGAGCCGCAAGAGCGGACTTGATTGTTACCTCGATTGCGGGAGAAGCATCAAAGTTTCCGTAAGATGCATATCTGATTTCGTATGTACCGGGAGCGAGTGTAACTTCACCTGCAAGAGCTTCTGTGTAAGCTGTCCAGCTGTCCTCGCCCTTGAGGCTGTATTCCATGCCCTCTGTAAGACCGAAAATCTTACCGTCGTTTGCATCAAGCTCTGTTTCGTCTGCTGTTGTGAAGTTGGGTGCATAGGGAGCAATCTGCTCGAACTTACCGTCCTCTGTGCCGGGGAAGTCGTTCCAGAGCTCAACGGATGCAAGATAGAATGCATCGTCAAAGAGAACCGCAAACTCGCTGTCCGCCTTGGGAACTGCCACTGTGGGATCGTCCGCGGAAACCTCCATTATCGCATCAGACTTGTGAGCGTCGAGGTAAGGACGGAAGTGGAACTGATATGTGAAGCCGTAGTCCTCTGCAAATGCTTCTGCGAGGTTTACGTAAGCATATGCCCATCTGCCCGCAACCATATTGTCCTCGGAGGGAACCGCAGTGTTCTTCTTTGTTGTTTCAAGGTAGCCCTTGCCGGTTGCGTCGTTTGTCCATGTTGTGGAGGAAATTGTGAAGGGTCTTTCGATTGTCTGTCCGTCTTCACCTGCGTCGATGAAGTACTTTACTCTTGCCCAAGGGTAATCGGAAAGTGTAACAAAGCCGTAAGCACCGCCACCCTCAAGACCTGCAGTATTTCCTGCGGCTATCTTGAAAATGTGAATGTTCTTGATTGTCTTTGCCGCGTCATCCTTGCCGTCGAAGGATACCTCAGCCTTTGTATTGTAGTAAAGCTTTCTTGCGTTAATGCCTTCCTTTGCCTCTGTTGCGATTCTTGCAAAGTGAGAGAACTGTGTACCTGTTACCTTGTATTCAACTCCGTCAACGGTGTATGTACCCTGACCCTTGTTGGATGTAACAGTACCTGTGGGAAGGTAGCTCTTGAAGGACGCCTCGTTGTTTGCATATACAACATTGTATGTAACAACAGCAGAGCCGTTCTTAACCTTGATCTGAGAGCCGTCACCGAATGTACCTGCGGTAACGGTTACGCTTGCCGTAGCATCGTTTGCCACAACGGAAAGTGCGGGAACCATATCGCCGTTCCAGTTGTAGGGAACCTTGAATGTGAGTGTTTCTCCGGAAAGATCCTCAAGACCGAAGTGCTTGGAAAGTGTGCCGTTAAGACGGATTTCCTTGAGAGTTACATCACCGGGCTCGCTTTCGTCCTGTGCCCATACTGCGTAGTATGTTGTGGAAGCGGCGGGAACATCTGCATCTGTCACGCCCGCACCTGCGTTAAGGTCTGTTGTCCAGCCTGCAAAAATCTTGCCTTCGGGAGCCTCGGGTGCTTCGGGGAACTGCACCTTTGCGGGGATGTAAGCACCGCTCTGTACGGTGTAGCTTGACTTATCGCCCGTGCCGTTGTTGTGGTCAAATGTAAGCTCGATAGTGGGAGCCTTTGAGTTTACAACCTCAAAAAGGTCAACGTCTGCAAGGTTTTCAACCGTGTCTGCAAAGAATGCATAGCCCGCAACGTCAAACCAGAGACCGGAGTCAAGGTTGTCCTTACCTATAATTGACGTACCCATCGGGAAGCACTGAACGTGTGTAAGTCCGTCGAAGGGAACATCGTTCTTTACAACGTTTGCCGCATCCTGTGCGGTAATGGTATCAAACCATACTATTTCCCATGTGCCGTCGCCCTTGATAGCGGGAGCCTTCTTTTCAATAAAGTAGTTGCTGCCCGTTCTGTCGCAGCATCTAATGGCGGGAACAGCACCCTCCTTGTTGGTACGCACAATAAGACCAACCGTAATAGGTGTTGTCCATTCAAATCTGCCTGAAGCTGTATGCCAGCCGAAGTGCATCCAGTCGTTGCTTTCCTTGGGTACATAGTGATAGTACACAAGGTCCTTTTCGGCGTCATAGGTTCTTGTACCCGTGACAGCCTCACCTGAGAAGCCCTCGGTTGCCGTGTTTGCGGCAAGCTTGTAAACCAGTGTGGTTTCCTGTGCACTTGCGGTAAATGCCGTAACGGATACAAGCATCAGTGCAGAAAGCACAGCCGCAAGAATTCTCTTGAATTTCATAGAAATCCTCCTTGAAAATATATTCAGTATACCCGTGTCCGCGCGTTGGGTATAAAGACACTTATACTTATATTGTAGTATAAACCTTTTTCATCTATTTGTCAAGAGTTACACATACGAAAATTTCATTTTTGTGTATAGTTACCGAATAAACCCACCATATAGGCAACAAAATACCCCGACACACCTTTTGCGTCGGGGTAAAGCATCGTTATTTGCTTTCACAGTAAGCCTTGAACGCTTCGTAAGAGTAAGCATCGACAAAATCCGCTCTTGCCATTATGCCGTCAAACCATTCGATATACCTTTCGGCACCAAGCTCGAGAATCTGCTCTTTTGTGATAAGTCCCTGCTCGGGGACAAGAGCCGAAGCGTATGCCATTTTAAGCTCAATCTGCGACTCAATCGAAGCGCTTTCCGCTTCTTCCTCGCATTCCTCCGAAGCAGACTCTTCAAATGCGGGGCTTGCTTCCGCTTCCGCCTTTTTCATTCCGCTGCTCTTAAAGGTGATTTTTTCCTCGCTTACGGAATCCGTCACCACGGAGTAATTCACAACACCCTCCGTAATTTCCTCACCGTCAAAAGCAGCCTCCGTTTCTGCGGGAGCCTCCTCGCTTATCACGGCTATTCCGACTCCGTCGTCGCTCTGCTTTGATAATGCTCCTCCGAATACGGAGAAGCTTGTGTTTTCAACATATGCAAATTCCTCATCGTTTACGCTTCGCATTTCGGCTTTTTCCATGGGAGCAAAATTATCCGCATCGAGCCTTCCTCCCGGAATTCCGCCCTTGCCGATAATAAGCGCCGCCACGACGATCACCGCAAGGCTTGCCACCGTTGCAACGGGGAATCTGAAGCCGCCTGCGGAAATATATCTCGGAGCAATGTCTCCGTCCTTGATTCTGTTCATAACCGCATCGTGAAGCGTAACTCCGTCCTTTTCGGGGATGGGTGCACTTTCCGACACAAGGGATGAGAGCTCCTTATATTCCTCGAAGATTCTGCGATATTCTTCGTTTGAATTTATTTCTGCCATAAGCTTTTCGGGGACGCATTCAAAATTCTCGATTGAAAGAATCTGTTCAATTACAAAATCCTTGCTTTCCATACCGCAGCACCTCCGTTTCCTTAAAATTTTTATTGATTTTTCTTGTTCCGTACTCTTTGACGTAGCAAGCGGTGTTTTTGTTCCCTAAATTCTGAAATTTTCCAAATATTTTTTCAGAGCCTCACGCCCTCGGCTGATTCTTGACTTCACGGTGCCCTCATTTATGCCGAGCATCTGCGCTATTTCCGTGTAGGAAAGTCCCTCAAGCTCACGCAGAACGATAACGTCCCTTTGCTCCTCGGGTAGCTTGCCTATCGCCGTGCGGACCGCCAGAATCCGTTCCTTTTTGAGGATTTCCTCCTCGGGAGTTTCCTCCGATACTATATCAATGTCGTCCGCCGTTTCCTCGTCCGCATCCTTGACGGTGAGCGAAACAGCCCGATTTTTGTAGAACTTACGCATATAATCGTAAGCACAGTTCTTGCACATTCTGTAAAGCCAGGTCTTGAGTGTGCTCTCGCACCTGAAGCCTCCCGCCGCGTTGTATAGCCTTATAAAGACCTCCTGCGAGACGTCAAAGGCATCGTCCGTGTCCCGTAGCTCTGCGAAAACCGCCGAATAAACGAATTTCTCATACCTTACGACAATCTCGTTAAAGGCGTCCTCGTCCTTTTCGGCAACAAGCTCCATAAGAGCCGCATCGTCAAGAGATTTCAGCTCTGCGGGGCTGTGCTTTACGGCATAGTTATTCTCTTTTTTTCGTCCGAACAAAATCCGTTTATCCTCCTTTCGCAAGCATCTTTCATATATATGTTACCACAAGGCGTGCGAAAATGCAATAGCAAAAGCGGAAAATTATGTCAAATGATGTAAAAAGAGGTATTGCAATTTGAAAATTGATATGCTATAATTATAATCGTAGAAGTTTTAACACAAACGGTCTTATATAAAAGCATAAAAGAAAGGACAGTAAAATGAAATTCAAGAAAAATCTTAAGCTTATAACAATCGCTGTTTCCGCAGTGATTTCCGTAGCCGCCGCAGGACTTGCATTCGCAACCGAGTTCGGTACGGACGACCCGCTTATTTCAAAGAGCTATCTCGATAACGTTTTCTATACACAGGTAACGGAATACATAGACGCAAAGATCGCCTCCATTCCGACCTCCGCTCCCGCAGCTGCCGTGAGCACCGAGTATCAGGTAATAACCCTCACCAAGGGACAGACACTCTATGCGAGGTCCTCGATGGAATTCATTCTCCGTCCGGGCTCTCAGGCAACGGTTGTGTCTCCCCTTGAAACAAACGGCATCGCCAATGTCAGCACAAGCATCGAGCTTTATAACGGACACGAGGTGCCGATTAACAACTACTGTATAATCCCCAGAGCCGACGGCAGAGGCATACTCTGCACATCGGACGTTGCCTATGTAATGGTAAGAGGCGCCTATGAGATTGCTTAAAACGAAAAGACCGCTTTTCGCTCTGCTTCTTTTCTCGGTGCTCATTTCGGTATTCACCCTCTCCGCCTCCGCTCTTGAATACAGAGACGACCTGAAAATAAAGGTAGGGCTTGAATTCGGTACGACCTCACCAAAGCAGGCACAGTTCACATCGGAAAGCGGCTTTAAAATAATCAGCTTTGACGAGAGCACCTATGCCGAGGAAATACTCTTTGAAACGGCACAGACCGGGCTTACCGTCAAAAACACATCAGGAATCGCCACGGTACATATAAGCGATGGCACCGAGGTCTATCGCTCGGAGTCGGAAACCTTATATATTGCGGGCATCGACGGTGCGCTTAAATACAAGGACGGCACATACCTTGACGTTATAAAAATCTTCTGTAAGGACGGTCTTATGCGTGTCATAAATATCGTCGAATTCGAGAAGTACATAAAGGGCGTTCTCCCCCGTGAGATTTACCCATCCTGGCCGGACGAGGCACTGAAGACCGCCGCAATAGTAGCAAGAACCTTCGGCTTCTATTCCCTCGGCGGAAAGCATCAGAAGTACGGCGTTGATGTATGTACCACAAGCTGCTGTCAGGTGTTCGGCGGAAACGGTGAAAACGAGCATCCCGCAACAAATGCGGCTGTGGATGCAACAAAGAATATAATCCTCGCCTACAACGGCAAGGTAGCAATGGCGGTTTATACCTCAAGTGCGGGTATGCACACGGAAAGCTCCTTCGGTGCGTGGGGCGGTGACCAGAGTCAGCACCCGTACCTTGCGGGCGTTCCCACCTTCCATGAAACTCCCGAGGAATATCCCAGAGGCACCTGGAGCGGAACATACTCCAACGAGGAAATTCTTGCCTACATAAACTCCAAGTCCGCCTATGCGGGAAAGCTCAAGGGCGTTATAGATTCCATAGTGCTTGAATACGGTGAGACGGGCTATGCAAGAAAAATCACCGTTACGGATATTTACGGAAGCTCCGTCAGTGCAAAGAATTCCGACAATGTAAGAGGAATGATTTCAAAGTTCGTTCGAAGCGCCTGCGTGAAGATAGTTCCGAACTATGACCAGCCGACAAGTGCGTCCGTGCTTACCGCTGACGGAATCAAAACAACCACGACCCTCCCCGCAAACTCCTATGTCCTCCGTGCTGACACAGGCAATACACCCGTAAATCTCTTCAAGATTACCACAAGTCCCGTATCCTTCACGATATCGGGCACGGGATGGGGTCACGGCGTGGGACTCAGTCAGTTCGGTGCGATGACACTTGCAAAGAGCGGATGCACCTATCAGCAGATTCTTGCTCTCTACTACCCGGGAACATATTTCACAACTCCCTCGGGACTTGCCGCAGAGAAGGCGGGATCGGCACAGTAATTCTTCTGTGTCAAAAAGCATAAAACACTCATATTGTACATTTACATTCGGATTTATTCGTGTATAATATAGAAAAATCACATACCCCGAAAGGAGAAAAGCTATGATTTCGGGAACAATCTTCAACATACAGAAATTCTGCGTAAACGACGGACCGGGCATCCGTACCACGGTATTCTTCAAGGGCTGTCCCTTAAACTGTGCGTGGTGTCATAACCCCGAATCCAAGAAAGCAATTCCCGAGGTGTTTTACAATGCCTCCAAGTGTATAAAGTGCGGAAAGTGCATGGCAAAGTGCGACGAAAAGGCACACGACTTCGAGGGCGGCAACCACAGCTACATAAGAGAAAAGTGCGTTGTCTGCGGAAAATGCTGTGACTTCTGCCCCACGGAGGCACTTGAGGTGGCGGGCTATGAAACCACCGTCGAGGATGCTCTGAAGGAAGTGCTCAAGGACAAGGCATTCTACGAAAACTCGGGCGGAGGTATGACCCTCTCCGGCGGTGAGCCTATGATGCAGTTTGAATTCGCTCTCAGTCTTATGAAGCGTGCAAAGGAGGAGGGACTTCACACCTGTATGGAAACCTGCGGCTTTGCCGACAGCGAAAAGTACAGAGAAATTGCCCCCTATGTGGACATCTTCCTCTTCGACTACAAAATCACCGACCGTGAAGACCATAAAAAGTACACGGGCGTATACAATGACAAAATTCTGGAAAACCTCTTTATGCTGGACGGGCTCGGCAACAACACGGTTCTGCGCTGTCCCATAATTCCAACGGTCAACGACACGGACGAACACCTTAATGCAATTGCCGAAACCGCAAACAAGCTCAAAAACATTCTTGAGGTCAACATCGAGCCTTATCACCCTCTCGGAAGCGGAAAGAGTGAGATGCTCGGCAAGGACTATATTCTCAAGGATTTGACATTCCCCGAGGATTCCACCGTCAAGGAATGGATTGCGAAGGTTCAGGCGAATACGAGGGTTACTGTTAAAAAGGCATAAAACATATTTCCCCGACAGCTTTTGTCGGGGATTTTTCTTTCCTTGCGTATATATGCGTACTTGATTTTTTGCACATAATATGATATATTGTAATAAATAAGTAAGAAAGGCGGATTAAAAAATGAAAAAACACCTTGCATCAGTTCTTTTCCTCTGCTGTCTTCTGATATCCCCCATACTGTCCGCCAAAGCGGAATCCGACAAAATTACCGTCAGCCTTCCCGAATTTGACATAACGATAAACGGAATAAAGTACGATAACACAAGCACAAAATATCCGATAGTGGTGTACAATGATATAACCTATCTCCCGATTGAAACGGAGAAATCAGACCACAATCTGATGTCGGGTCTCGGCTTTATGTGTGCCGACAGCAAATCCTACACGGTCTACGGTATGCTTTTTATAAAAAGCATAACCCTTGCGAAAAGCATCCCGACCGAAATCAAAATGCCGAGGGGCGTTTCGGGAACCGACCTCAATGCCGTAATATCCCCCAACAAAAGAATCCTTATAAACCATCACGGAAGCATCCGTGAAATAAGGCTTTCCGACTATCCGATTCTCAATATAAACGGCACTGAATATCTGCCAATGACATACCAAATCGCAAATGAAGCCATCGGACTCGGATGCACGTTTTCCGAAGAAAAGGGACTTGAGCTTACGAAAGCTCCGATAAATCCGAGAGCGGTAACAATCCCCGAATTTCCCGTAATTCTGAACGGCGTAAAATACAGAAACGAAATATCAAAATACCCGTTTCTGCAGTACAGAAATATAACCTATATGCCCCTTACCAAGGGCATCGCCGACTTTATGGGCATAACCTTCACAAACACCGAGGAAACCGCAGAGGATTCCCGAAGCCTTGACATATCAAGGTCCGAAGGGTTAACCGATATTCCCGACTTCGGATATATCACCGTGGGAGACAGCTTCTCACTTTCCGTAAACGAGGCCTTCGACGGTGAGCTTTACATCAACGGCAAGGGCACAAAATGGCACACATACGCAATGGAATATCCGCCATTCTCCGTGGGTGACGTGTGGTATCTTCCGCTCACGTGGCAGATTGCCCACGATTATCTCGGATGGGAATACACATTCGATGCAAAGAGCGGACTTTCGCTGAAGTGCAGCTAATCATATTTTAAATATATCGGAGAACAAAATGAATCAGTTCAAACTAAAATCAGACTTCAAGCCGATGGGTGACCAGCCCGAGGCAATAGACGAGCTTGTGAACGGTCTTGAAAGAGGCGAAAAGGAGCAGCTCCTTCTCGGTGTTACGGGATCGGGTAAGACCTTCACAATGGCGAATATCATTGCAAGAGCAAACAAGCCCACACTTGTCCTTGCACACAACAAGACCCTTGCCGCACAGCTATGCTCGGAATTCCGCGAGTTCTTCCCCGAGAATGCCGTGGAGTATTTCGTGTCCTACTACGACTACTATCAGCCCGAGGCATACATCCCCGGCAAGGACACCTACATTGAAAAGGACAGTTCCATAAACGACGAAATAGACAAGCTCCGTCACTCGGCGACAAGTGCGCTTTTTGAGCGCCGTGACGTAATAATAGTTGCCAGCGTTTCCTGCATATACACCCTCGGTGACCCCCGTGAATACGGCTCGATGGTTATATCCGTAAGACCGGGAATGAATATGTCAAGAGAGGTATTTCTTGAAAAGCTTGTAAAAAACCAGTACGAACGAAACGATATGGGCTTTGAGCGAAACAAGTTCAGAGTAAGAGGCGACACGGTGGACGTATTCCCCTCAAACTCCAACACAAACGCCCTTCGTATAGAGTTTTTCGGCGACGAGATTGATACGGTTTCCGAGGTAAATCCCACCACGGGCGGAGTTATACAGCATCTGACATATGCGGGCATCTACCCTGCCAGCCATTATGTCACAAGCGACGAAACAAGAGAAAAGGCTCTTCGTGACATCTACTGCGAGATGGAGGAGCGGGTTGAATTTTTCAAGGCAAACAACAAGTATATAGAGGCACAGCGAATAGAGGAGCGAGTAAAATACGACCTTGAAATGCTTCAGGAAATCGGCTACTGCTCAGGCGTTGAAAACTACTCAAGAGTCCTCTCGGGCAGAGAGCCGGGAAGCACGCCCTACACTCTTATGGACTATTTCCCCGACGATTTTCTTATGTTCATAGACGAATCACACGTAACGCTTCCGCAGGTACACGCAATGTACGGCGGTGACAAGGCAAGAAAAACAAACCTTGTGGACTACGGCTTCAGACTTCCGTCGGCATTTGACAACAGACCTTTAAAATTCGAGGAATTCGAAAAGAAGATAAATCAGATAATCTACGTCAGCGCAACTCCCGCAAAATACGAAAAGGAGCGCGCAACCGTAGTCGCAGAGCAGATTATCCGTCCGACGGGACTTCTTGACCCCGTAGTCGAGGTACGCCCCATTGAGGGACAGATAGACGACCTTATAGGTGAAATCAACGCAAGGATAGAAAAGAAGGAGCGAGTCCTCGTCACAACCCTTACAAAGGTTATGGCGGAAAACCTCACGGAATACCTTGAGGGACACGACATAAAGTGCCGATATATGCATTTCGGTGTAGACACAATAGAGCGAATGGAAATCATCCGAGACCTTCGTCTTGGCGTGTTTGATGTACTAATCGGCATCAATCTTCTCCGTGAGGGTCTTGACCTTCCCGAGGTTTCCCTTGTAGCCGTGCTGGATGCCGACAAGGAGGGCTTCCTGCGAAGTGAGACCTCCCTCATTCAGACCATAGGCAGAGCCGCAAGAAACGCCGAGGGCAAGGTGATAATGTATGCGGACACAATCACCGATTCGATGCGTAAGGCAATAAACGAAACGGAAAGAAGAAGAGCAAAGCAGGAAAAATTCAACATCGAAAACGGCATAGTACCCACGACGGTAAAGAAGGAGGTCCGCGAAATAATCGAGATTTCCGCAAAGCCCGACTCCTCAAAAAAGAGCAAGAAGAAGCTCACAAAGAAGGAAAAGGAAGTGGAAATCGCAAGACTCCGTGCGGAAATGCTGGAGGCGTCAAAGCGGCTTGAATTTGAGAGAGCGGCGTATATCCGAGACCTTATTATCAAGATGGAGAACGAATAAGCGGACTTCTCCCGTTGCGATTTCGCATTTTCCCATTTTGCTATTGAATTTTCCCCACATCTGTGTTATAATATAAAAAAATCTCTCCGCAACCCCAAAGGAGCATAAAATGGATAACTTCAAAAAAATCGCCTCTCTGGAAGAGCTTGAGGCACTCAAGGAACTGATACATTACGAAAATTCCGGCGAGCATAAGCCGGTTGACAAAAGAGAAAAGATACTCGTTGACTTCACAAAGCCCGTCGGCAGAATAAAGCCCGTAAACGGTGTCGGCGGCGGACCTCTTACCGGGAACTTCCTCTGGGACTCCACCGAATACTTCAAGGAAGCACGCATCCCCTATTGCAGACTCCACGATATTGAGCATCCCTTCGGCTGCGGTGAGTTCGTCGATATAAACTGTATCTTCAAAAATTTCAATGCCGACGAAAACGATGCGGATAACTATAACTTCATCGCTACAGACAAGTACATCGAAGCAATTATAAGCTGCGGTGCAAAGGTTATCTTCCGACTCGGTACATCCATCGAGCACGGTCTTCGTATACACACTCTTCCTCCCAAGGACTTTGCAAAATGGGCAAGAATCTGCGAGCATATCATCCGCCACTATAACGAAGGCTGGGCAGACGGCTTTACTTACGGCATTGAATACTGGGAAATATGGAACGAGCCCGACCTTGGCAATTTGTGTTGGGGCGGTACATTCGCACAGTACATCGACCTTTACAAAACCACCGCTATGCACCTCAGGGCTTGCTTCGGCGATACAATAAAAATCGGTGGCGCAGGATTTACAAACGCAACCAACGACAATGTACACGAATTCCTCAATGCCCTCGCACTTGATAAGCGTGTACCGCTCGACTTCTTCTCATTCCACAGATACGCCTTCAAGGTTGAGCAGATACTCAACGAGGTACACGCCGCAAGAATCCTTCTTGACAAGTACGGCTTTACCGAAACGGAAACAGTATTTGATGAGTGGAACTATGTAAAGAGCTGGAGGGACGGCTACACCGTTATGAAGGGCAATATCACCTCCATGACAGCGGCGGCATTCATTGCGGGCACTCTTCTTTCGCTTCAGAAATCCCCCGTGGATATTGCAACCTACTACGATGCACAGGTAGGCACAACTATGCGTGAGCATTGGAACGGCATCCTTAAGGCTCCCGAGATTTTCGACGAGGGACACAGCATCAAGTCCGAGCCTCTCAAGGGCTACTACGCATTCAAGGCATTTGCCGCACTGACCGGACTCGGCATTGAGGTCACAAGCGACTCCGCCGCAGACCATGTTTATGTGCTTGGTGCAAAGGACGACGACAAGGGCGCATTTATGCTCGCAAGCTTCAACCCTTACGAAAAAATCGAGCACGAGCTTGTCTTTGACCTCAAGGGCGTATTCGGCAAAAAGTGCGAAATGTATCTTCTTGACGAGGACCACGACCTCGAGCTTATTTATGAGGGCGATATCCCCGAAAGCTATAAGCTTCAGGCTGAATCCGTGCTTCTTGTAAAGCTTGTATAACAGAACAAATAAGATGGGAAGAGAATTTCGGTTTTCTTCCCTTTTTTGCTTGACTTTGATATATCTCCGTGTTATAATGACCGTAATGAAAATATATTTTTGATTTTTCGAAAAATACCTTAAAAAGCTTTTCACAAGGAGCAAAAATGAAAACAATAACATACTTCAACGACGGCTGGAGCTACCGCCGTGGTAACTTTCCCGAATTCAAGGCAATAGCCAAGGCGCAGACCTACAACGACATAAAAACAGGACAGCTTCTGCCCTTTCTTGAGCTTGAAACCTCCGCAAGATATTTCCATTCCGTAACACTTCCCCACGACTATGTAATAGGCGACAGACCCGACAAGGAAAAGAACGTATCCGAGGGCTACCTTGAGGGTGACGAGGCGTGGTATCTCAAGCGCTTCAGACTCTCAGAGGAAAACGCAGACAAACAGCTCTTTCTCCACTTCGAGGGCATCGCAATTGAGTCTGAAATCTACTTCAACGGCACACTTCTGCGCCGTAACTTCAGTGCGTACAATCCCATAACCGTGGATATTACAGACTTTGTCCGCTTTGACAAGGTCAATGTTCTTGCGGTACACGCAAAGCAGGCAAAGCAGCCCGAGGGATGGTGGTATCAGGGTGGCGGTATCTACCGTGATATAAAGCTTATCGCAGCGGAAAAGCTCTCTACCGATATCTTCGGAATTTATGTAAAGCCCGAAAAGAGAGCAGATTCCGACACTTGGGATGTAAAGATAGAAACAACACTCCGCAACGACAGTATGGCGGACAAAAATGCAACCGTCATAAGCACAATCACAGATAAAAATAATAACGAAATCGCATCGACAAAATCCGATTGCACCGTGGAATTCAAGGACAAATTCATCCATAAACAAAGCCTTACGGTTGACTCTCCCCTTCTCTGGGATACCGATTCACCCAATCTCTATACTCTTAAAACAGAGGTATATGACAGCGAAGAAAAGGTAGAGGAAACCACCACACGCTTCGGCTTCCGCACGATAAAATTCGACGGTGACAAGGGCTTCTTCCTCAACGGTAAAAACATAAAGCTCAAGGGCTTCTGCGCTCATCAGGACTACGGTCTTACGGGTATTTATCTGCCGAGGAGAGTGGCAAAATACCGTCTTGAGCTTATGAAGAGAATGGGTGCAAACGCCTACAGAAGCGCACACAATCTTTCGGACGAAAACACAATGAGCTTCTGCGACGAAATGGGTATTCTCGTTTATGACGAAACAAGATACTACTCCTCAAGCCCCGAAGCCCTCTCCTATGTTAAGGATATGCTTCTTCGTGACAGAAATCATCCGTCGGTAATTCTCTGGTCAATCGGTAACGAGGAAAGAATACAGCACCTTGACACGGGCGTAAGAATCGCCGAAACAATGACGGCATACGTAAAGAAATTCGACGACAGACCCACAACCGTTGCCTGCCATTCGGATGCGGGCGTTGAGAACAACATAATCACAAAAGCAGTTGATGTTGCAAGCATGAACTACTCCCTTGTAAAGCACGAGCTTTTCCACAATATGTACCCCGACAAGGCGGTAATTCTCTCAGAAAGCTGTGCGCTTCAGACCTCCCGCGGCGTGTTCTTCGGTGACGATGAAACAAGAAACCTCTTTGATGCAAGAGACCACGTTCCGAACCCTTCCGCATTCAACGGCTACTCAAGAACGGAAACATGGCGTCACGTTATGAAGTACGACTGGCTTTGCGGCTCGTTCATATGGGCGGGCATCGAGCACAGAGGCGAAACCTGGTATCCGAGACTTTCATCACAGAGCGGACTTGTTGACCTCTATCTCCTTCCCAAGGAAGCCTACTATCACACAATGTCACAGTACAGCGAAAAGCCTATGGTACACATCTGTCCCTCAAGCTGGAACTTCAAGGGTCTCGAGGGCGTGGAAATTCCCGTGGAGGTTTACACAAACTGCGACAGCGCAGAGCTTTTCCTTAACGGCAAGTCCTTCGGCAAGGTACTCTACCGTGACTACGAGCCCTGCAAGTGGACAGTCCCCTTCACAGAGGGCGAGCTTCTTGCTATAGCCTACGACAAGGACGGAAACGAGCTCTGCCGTGACACAATAGCTACAACCAAGGAGCCGATTGCTCTGAAGCTCATCTGCGAAACAAATGATGTCACAAACGACGGTCACGACAGCATAGTATACACCTGCGTGTGCCTTGACAAGGACGGCAGAGAGGTACCCGATGCAGACCCCGAGGTGCTTTTCGAGGTTTCGGGAGGTATACTTCTCGGTACGGGCTCATCCGTAACAGACCACAATCCGCCCCCTTGCAACACAAGAAAAATGTATGCGGGCAAAATTTCCCTTTGCGTACACATTCCCAAGGGCGCACCCAAGGTGACGGTGGTTGCTTCCTCCGGCACACTTCTTAAGGGTTATGCCGAATATAAATTTTAAATAAAACAAAAGCTGTGCGAAGGAAATGCTCCCTCGCACAGTATTTTTTATGCTATTGTAACGCCTTGGGACCTCGCACGGGTATCTGCATTGCGCCCTCGATTTTCTTGTAAAGAGGAGAAGTGATATACAGATTTGCACCACCCGAATACAGTCCGCTTTCGCCCTCCGATGCCTTCGTGCAGAAATAAATACAGTCCCTGCAATTTTCCGCGGATGCCGAAGCATATTCCGCATCGTACTCCCCTCCGAATATCACGCACAGCAAGTCCGTCGCAAAGCGGGAACGCTCCTTTGAAAGCTCCGTCACGAAATCAATGCCGTCCGCCGTGAAGCTGTCTGCATAAAAGCTTACATCAAAGCCGTGGGCTTCGATTTTGTCTATGAATTCCGTGTAGGCTTCAGTGCTTCCGAATGCCCTTTGGAAGGCGGGCTCGCTCGGAGTAAGCACCGTGTCGATGCCCCGTTTTTCGTCGAGGTAAACAATATTGAAGTACACCGATTCGAAATCCGTGTCTCCGTTGGGGATAACGAAATAAACATTTTCCGTGCCGTAAAGCTCCTCACCGAAGCATTTGCTCACGGTGGAAAGGGAGCGCAGAGCCGAGCCGTCGTCGGGGATTATTCTCGTGTCCCTTACGGAATAGCACATATACGGAATCTGCTTCACCGTGCAGAAATTAACCTTCGGTCTGTTATATTCCAAAACGGTCACGGCAAGACTTACCGCAAGAACAATAAAGTAAAGGCACATCACCGAGGTAAATGCCACCTTAAGAAGCTTTGCTCTGCAATAAAACGCTCCGTACAGCGCAAGAGCCGTAAATATTATAAACCGCACCGTAACAAAAACGCTTTCCTTCGAAATCAGCACGGAAAATTCCCACGAGGATGTAAGCCTTGCCGCCGCAATACAAAGAGCGCAAAGTCCCTCGCAGATGTTACCGATAATTGTACACACGCCCACAACAAAGCTCACCTGCGGAAGCAGAGACAAAAGCCCCAGCACAAGAAGCATCATAAGAAGAGGCATTGCAAGAGGAGAAACAAGAATATTGGAAACGGCACACACCAATGACAGCGTGCCGAAATTATACACGCATATCGGAAGAGTAAAGCTCACCGCAGAAAATGTAATCACAAGGGAGCCCACCACCGCCCTTAAAGGCAACGACCTCACCCTGTCAATATATCCACCGAGAACATACGCCGAAAGAAGTATTCCGAGTGTGGACATAAACGAAAGCTGCATTCCCACATCGAAAACCGAATAGGGCGATACAACACATATAACCGCCCCCGCAACAAACAGAGACGAAAGTGAATTGAAGCGTTCATTCGGCTTTTTCGCACCGAATTTTACTATATGAAAAATCACGGCGGAATGCACATTCATTGTTATCAGCATAAGTCCCGCACGCATAATGGAGGGCGTAAAGCCCGAAAGAGCCATATAAGTAAAAATCAGAGCGCAGGAAACAGCCTCAGCCGTGGCGAACCGTCTTCTCGGATTTCTCTTTTTAAGTCCAAGCACGGCGGATACAGCCATAAACAGCACGGACAGATGAAGCCCCGAAACACTCAGTATGTGTGAGATTCCCGCAGAACGGAAGATATTCTTAAGCCGCTTTGTGATGCCCGTCTTGTCGCCGAGAAGCATACATCTTGCAATAAGCGTTTCATCGCCGACACCATTGCCCACATATCTTGTGATTCCGTGCAGGATTCTTTCACGGATACGTCCGAAAGCACCTGTCCCTTCACTGTGCAAAAGCTCGAATGTGCCCGAATAATCACAGCTCATAAAAATATGCCGTGACTTCAGATACATATCCTCACGAAAGCCGTCTGTGGCTTCCGCTTCGGGCAAGGTCACATTTGCCGTAAATCTGACGGTATCTCCCTTGGATGCAAAATCACCGCCGAAATTGTTTACTCTGACAGACGGATATATTCCAAGAACAGAGTCTACACCATCTCCGTTGCAATACAGAATACTGCAATCGTAATTTGCGTATCCGTCCCCGAGGGAGGCAACATCATCTATTCTGACCGTAAGCTCACACTCGCTGTCTGAATGAGCATTATAAAAGCTTTCGGCAGGGTAATAATAAGTGCATTTTGCAACAACTCCGAGAATTATACCCAAGGTGAAAGCCAATAGTAATATTCCGCCCTCACGACATCGCCCGTGCTTGTTTTTCGATAGTACAAGAAGCACACACGCCGTCACAAGCGAAAGGGTCGCAAGAGCAATTCCCGAAACAATTCCGTCGGGAATAATACAAACAAGCAAGCCCACAATAAACACCCCGGTAAAAATTGCCGAGGTGTTTTTGAAATTCAGTTTACGCATAGTCCGTCAGTTAAGCTCCGAAAGAATATACTCCATCATAGCCTCATATTTTTTATAATCAACCGTCATAAGCCTTGCTCTGTCTGCCTGCACCATAGAGAATCTCTCGGTAAACATCTTTCTGCAGTCCTTCTCAAGAAGCACGTACTCTGCCGCCTTTTCCACAGCATCCCTTCCGCACTTTTCCTTAAGAGCCTCAAACATATCAAACATCTCGATGCCCCAGAGAAGAGCCTTATATCGAAGAGTAAGCAGAGGCTTTCCGCTCGTCGAAGGATATACAAAGCAGGTATCTCCCGCCGCCCAATCGCTTGTATGATAGCGTATATCCTCACGGGGATTGTCCGGCCAGCAGGTGTACGCCCAGCGAAGAAGACCGTCAAAATCAAGATAAGAGGTAAGCATACCGAGGAAAATCGACTCACAAAGAGGGCTTCTTATATAAGTGTTGGGGAACATCGGCCAACAGCAGATATAGTGAAGAAATCTCTTCTCGGGCATTTCCTTTTTCATTTTTATAAGGATATCGTGAAGCTCGCAGGCATTGGGAAGCGCAGGCGCAATGTCAAGAATGTCGTCTCTGAACTCCTCAATAAACTCAACATGGTTTACCGCCGCCTTGTATTTGAATGCGGGAGCGACTCTCTTGAGATGGGAAATCGCAACTCTGAATGCATCGATATTGCCCGGCTCATCCGCCGCAACCCTTACCTTGGAAATCTGTCCCGTCTTTACGAAATACTGTTCAAGTGAAGCGATATAATCGTCAATCTCCGCTATGTCACGCATAAACTTGTACTTGTTGTCGCTCTTGTCATAGTATCTTATGCGACAGTTGTCAAAGCACTCCTCGCAGGGCTTGTGCGGTGCGGTAACATTTATAAAGCCGTAAATTGAAATTTCTCTGTCAATGCCGTATTTCGCGCAAAGGTCGATATATCTCTGCATTGCGCTGTAGTCATATGTAAAAGTGCCGTCCTTTTCCTTGTATGCCTTTATAATGGAGTACTCAAAAAGACTTGAAGGCATCGCCGTTTCCTTGTGACAGCTCTGACCGTACCACGGTACCTCCGTTGCAACAATTGTAACCGCTCTCTGACCGAGACCCGCAAGGCTCTCAACAATTCCCTCAAGCACACGGAAATGCTCGTCGCTCCAGATTTTGACCTCGCATCTGTTTGCAACAATGGAGGAATGCTGCCACAAATCAAGATAGAACTTGGAATCGCATCTGTCGGGCAAAATAAACTGTGCAACCTTGATTGTAACGGTCAGCTCACCGCAAAGCACCTCATCCTCAAAAAGTCTGTGAGAGAAGAGCCTTACCTTACCGCAATATTCACCGGGAGCGATATCCTTCGGAATCTCCGCCTCGCAGAAAATCTGAGCGCAGTCCTTTCTCGCAATAACCGTGTAATCCTGCTCAAGAAGAAGCTCCCCACGGCGGAAATAATCGTCATCCACCATAGTGCCTACAATACAGAGCTTCACATCAAGCGGAAACTCCGCCTCAACACGAAGCTTGAGCATCTCCTCAATGTTGCAGAAGCAGTCGGAATCGCCGACATTCAGAAGGTAATCCTCATTCATCATACCGATAAGAGCATTGAAGGACGCCTTTGTATTTCGGGGAGTCGTAACACAAAGCTCCGTCCCGAAATTTTCGGGTCTTTCAGGAGTCTTGAAATTATCCGTTCTGCCGTTGCAAAGCTTGAATGTTCGCGGTGCGGCGGTGAAAATTATGTTCATTTTTGTACCTCGTTCAGTTATTTATAAAAGTTGTTTACAGTTCAGACCAAAGTATGATAAAAAACTTATAATTATCATAACCCACGTATTAATGATATATCATAACAGAAAAAATAAAACCAAAGCATTTCAGAAAAAATTATACTTACAATATTAAATGCAATCCATTTCTTTTTATTATGCATAATAGATTTTACAAATGCAATTATCCACAAAACAGGTAGAACAGGGACAAGGGAAATGAGGTTAACATATCCGGATATACCGGCAACCATATGAAACAGTTGCTCGTTTTTACAATCATAACAGTTCCCCGAAAACTGAATTAAAACTAAAACCATAATCCAAAAAAACCATAATATAATAGTATAACCAATGTACACTTTTTGACTTTTCATACATTATACCACCATTTCTCCAAATTCCACCATCCATACTATAAGGGATGTTCGTTTTAGACACCAAGCTCAAAATGAATTGACAACTTCATTGTCATGAAATCAAAAATTTCAATTCATGCCGAAGGAATTCATTAAGCTTGCTCTGCAACCCCATTATAACACAAAAAATCCCAAATTTCAACACCTTTTAACACTCCCACCCCCTATTTTTTCGTAATAAGTAATAAAAAATTCTCTCCCATCCCGAAATAGTATACACATCTGCCGAAATTTGTAATATTTTTCGCATACCCCTTGAAATCTTTCATTATATAGTGTATAATGTATCGGTATGTAAAATCCAACCCAATAAAAATAACGGAGGATATCAAAATGTTAGTATCTGCAAAGGAAATGCTCACAAAGGCAAAGGAAGGCCACTACGCAGTTGGTCAGTTCAACATCAATAACCTTGAATGGGCAAAGTCCATTCTTCTCACAGCACAGGAAATGAACTCTCCCGTAATCCTCGGTGTATCCGAAGGCGCAGGAAAGTATATGTGCGGCTACAAGACAATCGTTGGCATGATCAACGGTATGATTGACGAGCTCAAGATTACAGTTCCCGTAGCTCTCCACCTCGACCACGGCACATACGAGCACTGCTACAAGTGTATCGAAGCAGGCTTCTCTTCCATCATGTTCGACGGCTCTCACTATCCGATTGAAGAAAACATCGAAAAGACAAAGGAGCTCGTAAAGGTTGCTGCTGAAAAGGGTCTCTCCCTCGAAGCTGAAGTAGGCTCCATCGGTGGCGAAGAGGACGGCGTTGTTGGTATGGGCGAATGCGCAGATCCCGACGAATGCAAGATGATTGCAGACCTCGGCGTTACAATGCTCGCTGCAGGTATCGGTAACATCCACGGTAAGTACCCCGAAAACTGGGCAGGTCTCTCCTTCGAGACACTCGCAAAGGTTCAGGAAAAGACAGGCAAGATGCCCCTCGTTCTCCACGGCGGTACAGGTATCCCCGAAGATATGATAAAGAAGGCAATCGACCTTGGCGTATCCAAGATCAACGTTAACACAGAATGCCAGCTCTCCTTCGCTGCTGCTACAAGAAAGTACATCGAAGACGGCAAGGATCTCCAGGGCAAGGGCTTCGACCCCAGAAAGCTCCTCGCTCCCGGCGCTGAAGCTATCAAGGCTACAGTTAAGGAAAAGATCGAGCTCTTCGGCTCCGCTAACAAGGCGTAATTTCCAAGACAAAAATCAAGACGTTTCCGAAAGGAAGCGTCTTTTTTTATTCGTAATGCAAAATCACCGTCCGAATATAAAATCTCCCTCAAAGCCGAAAAGCCTTGAGGGAGAAACTGTTTTAGCCAAGACCGATTAAATAAACCAACTCACCGCAGTTGCATTCACACTGTCCGCGTAAAGGAGCGCAAAGGTAATCAGAAGTGATACTGCGAATGAAAATATAACAGCTTTCCTGGATTTCATCATAAAGCGCCTCCTTAAAATTTTGTTTATTTTTACTTTACAGACGGATTATATCATATCCGAGGGATTTTGTCAATACTTTTTTTACAAAAAGTCCGAAAAAATATGAATTATTTTATTCGCGGCACTTGTTGAATTTCGACAAAAACGCCGAAATATCAAGGCTTTGCAGTTGTTCCCGAAAATAAACAAACATCGAAGCCGTCGTTTTATTTTATTCATATTCATCCGAAACATAAAACAAATTATTACATAATCATATTTCAAATTCCACCGAGTTAACAATTCGGAAAAAAACAATCTTAGCCTTTGCCCTCGGAATTTGCATCAATCATCGCAAGAATTCTTGCGATTTTGCGAAGCACCTCAGCAGTGCCCGAGGAATTGTCCCCGCTTTCGGCAACGATTTTGCCGATTACATCAAGAAGCTTGTCATTGCCCACAGAAGTCCCCTTCGCAAGAGCCTTCACGACATTCTCTGCAAGCTCACCGTAAATTCCGCTGTCCTTCAAGCCCTCGCTCTCTGCGATTTCTCCGTCGGATTTTTCCTTTGCGGTGTCCCCATTACCATCCGAATCATCGGAAAGCGCCTTGCGCACCGAAGCCTCCGTGACCTTCTTCTTTTCCTCGTCGGAGTCGTCCGAATCCTCCTTGTCCGAGTTATCCTTACTCATCCACGGCAGGTCGCCGAAGTCATAGTCGTCCTTCTTTGCGGCATTCTTTATGAGCACATCCGCAATCACACCGAGCGACTCCTTTGCGGTGCCGTTCCTTCTGTATTCGGAAATCTCGTCCGCATATCCCGCATATCTTTTATCAATATCGGAAATCTTGTCCTCGAGAAGTCTGTCAATCTCGGCATATCTTTCCTTGAGAATTCCGTCAAGCTCAGCACCCGCGGACTTCATTTTGCCGCCGTTGGGGTTTCCTCCGCTGTTTATTACAGCCTCAAGAAGATGGGGATTTTCAGCATAAAGCTCCTCCTTCGCCTTGCGCTTGGCTTCCTCCGACTTTTCCATGGCAGAGCTCTTTGCAAGCTCACCCGCCTTCTTTATTTTACTTTTCGCTCCCGAAATGTACGCAGTACCATCGAAGCCCTTTTCTCTGTAGCTCTTCACGGGTGAGGGCTCCGTATCCTTGGGCTTGTCCTCAAGATAAAGCTTTGCATAACCGCTTTCGCTTATCTTGTCGCCCTCTCCCGCCGTGAATTTCGCATAATTGTACCCAACCTCGTCAATCCACTTTTCCTGAGCCGCCGTGTCAAGACCAAGCTCACGCCTTGCCTTGACTATTTCCTTTGTTCTTGCAATCTCCTCGTCAAAAACATCCTTGTTGCCCTTTTCGATAAGCCCCAGTCTCTGACGGTAATCCATATCGGCATATTTCCATTTTGATGCCATAACAACACTCCTTAAAATACTTTATCTGTGATATATCTTTTTTCTTCCCACACGCACAGCACCCTCACTAAGACCGATTTTACCGCCCGTGCCGAATATGGAAAAGGAGGTGCGGTACATCTCATACCCGGGAATCCTCATACAGATTCGCCTTACAACCTCAGTCTCCTCATCACGCTCCTTGAAGGTATACCCCTCCAAATGCAGAAGCTTTCCGTCAAAGGTAAAGCCGACATACATCTGCGTGCCGTTTCTGCCCGTGGCATTAAGATAAATCTCACGGGGGACTTTCTTTGAAAATGCATCCCCAAAATCATAATCACGGAAATGATACTCGTACTCTATGGACTCCCCGAAATCGTCCGCAATCTCATCCGAAAATCGGACAAAATCCACGCCCGAGGAAATCTCCCTTATCCCGAAAAGTGCACCGGATATCTCAAACAGAGCCTTTTCGTAAAATCCGTCATACAAATACCAGCAGAGCTTCTTCTGTGCACTTGCGGGATTCTGCGACAGAACGTAGGGCGAATTGCCGTAATCCCATACATACACATTTCCCGACGGGCAGACAAGATAGTAACGTCTTCCGAAGTCCGCAGACACAAAGCGTCCCTGCTGCTTTGCATCAAAGCTCACAAATCCGCGTGTGGGATAAATACCGTTCACGTTTGCGGATATAGCTCTCACACTCAGTTCGTCCGTGTACTCGGAGGAAACTATAATGTGTATACCGCCCTTTGAATTTGCAAACACGACTCTGTTGTCAATAAGCCTTACGCTTCCCGGAATATCGCACCCGATATCAGAGCTTATCTCACGAACATTGAAGGTCGCACCGCTTTGCTCATCGAAGTAGTAGACAATGGCGTAAACACCCTTCTCGCAAAGAGCGATAAGCTCGCCTCTCTGTCTTATAAGCGCCGTTACGTTTTCGCTTCCGCTTCCGAGAATATCATAGGAAAGCTTTCTTATTTCAAGCGGTGACAAAAGCTCACTGTAAAAATAATAACCGGGATATTCATCGTTTCCGCTGAAAAATACTCTTGTACCGCCCGAGCTTCTGCCGCCGTAGGTGCATACTCTTCTGCAGCCGAAAATCTTGTCGAATTCTCTGTATCTGCTTCCCTTTGCGGGCACGAAGCTTATGTTGCACGCGCTGAAGAGCTCGCGCTTTATATCGAGAACGTTGCCGTTTACCGTATAGTCAACATCAAGCACCGCTCCCGAGGATATCGAGGTAAATATAACGGGATAGTCCCCGTCAACCTCACAGGGGAGCTTGTAGCTGTCCATCCCCGCCGCCTTTTCGCGGTAGTCAACGCTTATGCGGAAGCCCAGCATATTGTCGGGGATTTCAAGCTCGGTGTATTCCGCAAGATTGTACTTCGCATCCGTCATAACCTTCACCGTGGGAATCTCATATTCCGCCACGGTAAAATTTTTGTCAACGGTAAAAATCCTCGCCTCACGGCAGAAGAAATACAGTGTCGAATTCATTTCAAACACAATACTCTCACAGTCGGGCATACCGCTGTAAATCATATGTCCGTCCTTGCCGTCAAAGGTATAGAGTGCCGAGCCGATATGAAACACAAGCCCTCCGAAGAACAGATTTTCACAGTAGGAATGCAGTTCCCCCGCGGGCACGCCCGAAAGTCTTACACTCTCCTTGCCGAACCTTGTACGAAGCATATTCTTGTCGTACACAAGATTTCTCATATAAGGGCTCTGCCCCTCAAGAAGCTCACCGCTCTGCTTACAGAAGGCAACGCCTCCGTCAAACCGACCGAGGTCGTAAACCGAGCTTCCCGCACTTCCCATATCGCGGAATCTTACGTTTATATGTGACATACCCTCTCACCTCATCTTCCGCTTCCGAAGGGAGCGGCAATACCTCTTTTTATAAAGCCGTAAAATCGGTTTACGATTCTTGCGCCCCTGCTTCTTGCGTAAATATTTTCCAGAATTTCTCTGTACTTGTAGGTAAGCTTGGAATAAAGCTCGGGATCGCTTGCGGGACAAAGATCGGATGCACACATATAGCAAAGAGCATCAAAAAGCAGTGGCGAAAGTACAATCTCCTCGCTGTCCTGTGCAGTGTCCTCAAAGCTTTTCGCAAAGGGAATATATTCAAGAGTATACTCCCCGTAAAGAGACCTCGGAAGCGACACAGTGCGAAGCTCCTGATTTATTTCGGCTATACCGCATACATCCGTGCCGTTACGGTCGCCCCTGAGCGAAACAACCTCACCGCATTCCTCGGGAAGATAGGCGGAAATTCTGTCCTTGTCGCACACAAGTCCCTGCCATTCGGCACCGCTCGGAACACCGCCGTAAATCACAAAGCCTCTTACGTCAAGCACAGTGTCAGCCGAAAGAGAAATAACACATTCCTCTCCGACTGCGCCCCTTACAGCACCGCAAACAACGGAATATGCACCGTTCACCGTGTCTACGGCATAGAGCGATACCTTGCCCCCGTCAGAGCGCACCTCAATACGCCCCTTACCCGAGGCAACAATATGAAAAGCACCGTCCTTCACCGAAAAGCGGTAAGCCGTGCTCTCTCCTTCCGAAAGCCTAAAGCCTCCGTAATCATAAAGAAGCTCGGGACAAAGGAACAGAATCGGGCATTTCACGGTACGGGGATACTCGTATACAAGCTTTGCAAGGTGAATGTTTATGCTTGTTATAAGTCTTTTCTCAATATCAACCGTCTCCCCGATGGAAACCGTTTTTCCGTTGGAGCTGTAGCGCTCGAGATGCTTCATTATTCTTTCCTTGCATTCACCGAGCGTATATTTAACAGAATACATCAGTTATCTCCTTTCGTAAATATTCATCCGTCCCTCCCCGCAAAAAAGCAGGGAGAGACTGAGGCTTAAGCCTTATCAAAAAGCAGGTACTCAAGCTCCGCCGTGCCGTAAAATCTCATACAGCCGACAAAATCAAAAGTCTCTCCCGCCTTAAGCGTATAGCCGTCTGCCTCGGAGAGCGCACCGTACACAATACGGATATCACCGTCCACAGGTCTTATTTTCGCCATAAGACCGTGAGTGTCAAGCTCTCTCGCCTTCGTATCCGAGGCAACTCCCTCAATAAAGCCGCCTCCAATAAGCTTTACATATTCCATTCTCTCACCTCATTATCAGTTGGGATTGGAGAAAATAATGGGACGGGCATCCGCAAAGCCGAAGCCGAAGTCCACATAGCCGATGTAATCGGTAATAAGAGGATTGTCCTGATTTGCAACAAGCACGGTAGGCTTGGAAATGTAAACAAGCTTCAATACCTCACGAAGAAGCATAGAGTCCGCAAGAGCCCACTGCTTGCCGGAGAAGCCTACGCCACCGGCACCCACAACAAGGTACTTCATGCCGTAAACGGGATTTGCGGCATTCATGGGAGCATCTGCATCAGGATTCTTTTCGGGCATAAGCTTTGCGTTGGGACCGCAGATTTCCTTAGCCTTCGCCTCAAGCTCGGGGCTTACGAGAAGAAGGTCAAAGTTACCCGCAAAGGGAAGTCCGTCGGGAGTGACAAACTTTGATGCAAGGGTCTGTGCCTTTACAATGGAGGCAACGCTGAGGTTTTCCTTGATAAGGTTGGAATAGGTTTCACAGCCTTCAAGAGTGTTTACGGGGTGATTTTCGCTCGCCCACGTACAGCCGTCCGCACCTACTGCGGAATAAGCATTGCCGAAAAGACGGTAGAATTCGTTAAGCACCGTCATATAAGCGGAGTCCGCAAGTCTTGTGCCTATCTTTGCCGCTTCACCGGAAAGGTCAACCTTCGCCTTCTTGTAGGAAAGGCTCACCGCGATTGCGTGCTCCTTGGGAGTGATTGTTGTAATAAAGCTTCTCTTCTGGTCGGCGGTCATAAGGTTTGAGCCGTTGTAAAGAGGAAGCTCGCCGTATCCGCCCACGCCCTCAAGTCTGTAGTCGATTTCGTCCTGCTCGATAACATCGCACACCTCGGAAATCACATCAAGACGCTTGGCGTATCTCATATCAAATCTTGTTTTGACAAGGGGGTAAAGGTCGTTGGGCCATGTATAAATATCGTTCATATTGTTAGTTCCTTTCTTGTTATGAAATTATAATTTTAAGCTGCTTTTTGCGTTGCACATCCGAATCAGATGCCTCTGCCGAATTTTACAACATATCTCTTTTCGTCCGCGGCGAAAACCGTCATATCACCGTCATCTATGACAGTGAGGGCAGTGTCACCGTTTTCATCGAGCAAAAGCTGACTGAAGCCGAATTCGGGAACAAAGGCAATTTTGTCGCCGTCAATTCCCGCAAAATCGGTGTCGGTAACAAGGACGATATTACTGCCCTGAACCGAAATATCCGTAATTTTCGCGCTATAACCGACGCCGAGGCTGTGAGTCGAATTCTCGCCTCTTTCCACAAGAACAAGTCTTGCGCCGATATATCCCGCGTTCGCAAACGCTCCGTCATCGGGAAGCTCCGTAACAAGCGACTCTGTGCCCATATATGAGCATTCCACTCTTTTGAAGATGTAGGCAGGCACGCTGTAAAGAGCGTTCTTTGATGTCGTAACGTAAACATATCCGCATCCGAAATCGGGACAAAGATCATCCGCCACTGCCTTGTAGTCCGCGGCACAGATGCCGATAAGTGTGCCCGAAGCACCGGCTGTGGGAGAAACCGTTCCGTTGTTTTCGTTGTAATAAAGAGCGGTGCCCTTATTCACGTCAATATTCTGTGCAAGCTTGATTCTTGCAACAAAGGGAGTGTCGCCTCCGCCGATATCCGCAATATAATTAAAAACTGACATAATTTTTCTTTCCTTTCGTTATTATCCTTTTTGAATCTGGCTGACCGTTATCTGTACGGTCTTCTCTTTGATATATTTTCCGGGATTTCACGCAAGAGCCCCGCATATTCCCTGTAGGAAATTCCCGCGCGTCTTGCGATTTCTCTCTGTGTGGGAGTAAGACTGTCGGCATTACCCGATGTCTCCTTCGCACTGCGCTGCGAAAAGCCAGTGGAGGAAGCAAGCCTTCTTGCGAAAAGCTCGCTTTCGGAGCCGTGCTCCTCTATGTCACAGGCAAGAAGAGATACAAGCTCCGTACAAAGCCTTGATATTCTCTCGCCGACAGCCGAAGCATCAGCCCTTCCTTCAATCGGCTTCTCAAAAGCCTCCGTCACACTGTCCGTTGCGGAAATCCCATCATCCGCAAGGGACACCTCCGCACTCTCTGCGGATTCCACGCAGGGCTCGTCAGCCGTACGGGAAATATCCGTTCTGTGCGTATCCGAATTCTCGGAAGCTGAGATCTCCTCGGAATTCTCCGATTTCTTCTCAGCCTCCTCTGCCTCGTGATTTTCGGCAATAAAGGACATAAGCCTCTTTCCCGCCTCCGCATACGAGTCCGCGTCAAATACACCGCCGCTTATGAATTCGTCAAGCATCCCCTTGAACGCCTCAAGCTCGGTGTTCTTTTTTCTCTCACGCATAAGCCTTGCGCTTATGTGCTTTTCAAGCTCCTTCTGTGTAAAAAGCTTCCTTGTCTTATCAGCCATTGTGTACCTCCGTGTCTGTCAAAGCGTCGCCGTCCTTGTCGTTGTAAATTTCGGAAATCACCTGCGAGAGCATTTCCTCGCCACCGTTTTCACTTCCGAATCTCTCGTCAAGAGCATCGCAGATTTCCTTTCTTGCGGGAATGTCAATAAGCTCAAGATAGCTCTTGACGATTCTGTAATTGTCACGGTTTATATTCGCCGACATAAGCGCACCGACAGTTGAAATGCTGAACGCCTTGGAATTTGCAAGACCGTCACCGATATGAATCTTAACGTCCACCGAGGGAATATAACTGTCCTTACCGCTTCCCCTTCTGTAATCCGAAGCCCTGTACACCACAGACTCATCGCCCGCCGCACCGCAGAGAATCACTCTGCCGTCGTCGTAATATTCGAGAGCTGTTCTGTCGCAAAGCTCGTAAAGACGTCTGAAGCCCGCACTCTTGTCAATCTTCTTGAGTGCATTTCTGTTCTTTGCACGCTCGTTAAGAAGCGCAATACCCGTAGCCGTGGTAACTCTCTCGGGCTCGTTACCCTGATTTACCGTAAAGTTACCCGTGGTCTCCTGCATAAGAGCTCTCCACTTATCGTAATTCGCATGGAGATACCCCTCGGAATAAGCACCGCTTCCGAGTCTCTGTACCTTGCCCATCATCCCCGGGCGGAGCTTCCATATTGCACCGGGCGAATTATCGGGCTCGCAGTCGTCGGAAAAGGCGTTCTCCTCCGCAACGATTATGTCGTTGGAGGTAAAGGCGGAATTAAGCTGTGCATAAGCAATCTCTCTGTCCGCCGCATCAATAAAGGGAATAATCGCCTCAAGCTCGCTCTTGCCCCAGATGGTGTTTTCATTGGGAAGCTTGTCGTAAATGACAAAGGGGAACATCCTGCAGTCCGTCGTGCTCCAGTACTTCGGAACATATCTTACCTCGGTGTCACCGAGAAGAATGCAAAGACCGATGTCACCGGATTTGTAAGTGCATCTTATCCTCGCGACCTTTCCGTCAACGTCCGTGTACTCAATATCCGCCTCACCGTCCGACGGATGTCTGAACCACCATTCGGTAATTCTCACCGTATCACCGTTGTCACTTTCGCCGAAATCCGCAAGAGCCCCGCTCTTGCCGTGTCCGCTTCTGTGTATAAGCTCGTCAAAATCAATTCCCTTGCGTCGGAGCTCCCTTGCGAAAATTCTTCTCGCCTTTTCTCTGTGCATAGAATAAACGTAACCGATATATTCGCAGTCATCCACGCTTCCCGCACAAGGATCGGGATAAATCTCCCACGGACGGGGATTGTCAATCACAATGTCGCCAAAGCTTCCGTCAAGACGTACCGTTTCGTCCCAGCATACCTTCCAGACTGCAGAGCCGAGAATTCCGAGTCTTCTTTCGTTTCTGGAATTTTTGTATTCCATATCGTTTCTGTCACAGATGCCGCGGACAAGTCTTTCCCTCTGCTTTGCCTTATCCGAATCATCCTCTCCCACGGGAGAAAACTCAAAATCGGGAAGCTGAGCGTCAATCTGGCTCTCAACATGAATATAACCGTCCGCACTCTGCGCACAGCGGAAGGGAAGCGAATTCTCCGCCGCAAAGCCGTCCGTAAAAAGCGAGGTCCCGTGAGTACCGTCATAATAGGAGCGCATTTTTCTCCAGTACTCCTCAATTTCCGCTCTTGCATTCCTTGCACCCGTAAGAAGCGCAAGCACCGTGTCCTCCCTCGCATAGGATGAGGAATAGTCGTAGGAGACAGTCCCCCTCTTGCCGTTTTTAAAAAACATATTCTTAAAACCTTTCTTCATAATTTTCCGAAATTCCTTTCCGAAGTAATAAATAATACCTAATAAAAGCCTTCTTCTGTCAGGAGCGAAGCCGTCCCTTGTGCCGCCCTAACCTTTCAATCAGCCTTCCGCCCTCAGATGTCTCCCGCTCGGATTTTGACACGGCAGGTCTTGATACCGCAAAATACCGAAGCGCATCCGGTGCGTGAGTTATGGCGTGAGGCTCCGTGGATACATCCCCCGAGCGATTCCTGTCGTAAAGAAGAAGCGGCAGACAACGGATTATATTCTCACACGCAGGGAAAAACCTCATCCTCACCGAGGTACCTCCCGACTCGTCCACCCTCGGACAAAGCCATTCCTTAAGACAAAGCCAGCCCTCAACTCTTTCCGTTGAAATCCTTGTCAGATAAACACCGTTATCCGCAAACAGCTCCGCAATGCTCTTTCCGCTGTCCTTCTGCCTTGACCATAAATCGGACGGTGCAATGAACACCGAAACCCCGTCCGCCTTTTTGCGAATCCGCTCCGCCGCCTCGCTGACAATCAGCCCCGATTCGTGTATCTCATCGTAAACATAGGCATCCCCCGACGGAGACATTGCCACAAGCATCACCGCAAGCATATCAAGTCCGTAGTCAATACTGCAGTAACGCTTCCACGAAGCGGGGATCTCAAAGGGCGGTACAACGTGAATGTCCTTTGAAAATTCGGGAAAATACTGTCCCGAAAATACATTCCAGTCGCCGTAAAGCCAGGCATTTCTCAAGTCCTGCGGAAGGCTCTCAAGCTGATCGAGATAATCGGGGTCCTTCCGAAGAAGAATTCCGTTGTCATAAACGGATGCGGAAATGAAGGCATAATCCTCACTCCTCTCCCCCTTGCGGTAGCTCCTGTCTATAAAGAGCCTCTTAACCCAGCCGTGACCCACACCGCCCGGGTTGCAGGTAAGATATATCCTCTTTGGAAAATCGTTGGCACCTCTAAGGCACGCCTTCAGAGTCTGAAACTGATACTCTGTAAAATGGGTAGCCTCGTCAAAGCCGATTACGTCGTATTCCTGACCCTGATACTGATTGACGTCCTCCTCACAGTCACAGTAGCCGAGCTTTATTCTGGAGCCGTTGGGAAACTCAAAGCACTTGCGGGTGTCCGTGTACACCGCAATATCGCAAAGCTCGGAAAGAAGCGGTCTTATGTGATTTTCCCGAAGCTCGGGAAAGGTGCGTCTTAAAAGAAGCACGGAAAGACCTTCGTAGTTAAGACACATAAGAACAAGCTTACGTCTTAGAGCCCAGCTCTTTCCTCCGCCTCTCGCACCGCCGTATGCCGTGTATTTCGCACGGCTTTCGAAAAACTGCCTCTGCTTTTCCTGCGGATAGCCTTCAAGAATAACCCTTCTGTAAGCCATAGCCTCCTCCCTTCCGTGTCTTCAAAATATAAAGGCTCTCACTCCGCAAGCCTTCTCGCCTCGGGAGTCAGCGTGACGGTGATTTTTTCATCCTCGCCGTCCCTTTCCTTGTCACCCCATCCGAAGCTGTATTTCAGAGAGCTCTGCGCGGCACTTGCCGAAAGCCTGCCCGATAAGGCGTTTTCCTCTATGAATGCCTCTATCTTGGTAAGAACGTGATTCACAAACACTCTGCCGTCCCTTGTGCTTTCAAGCGCGAAAAACGCCTTTCTCGAAATCCCGAGACAGCACAAAAGCCCAGACAGAGTATAAGGCTTCGCGAGCGGCATCTTGGGCTCGCACTGTGAATTTGCCTCGTCACAGACCGCAAAGTAATGCTCCGCAGCCTCAGCGTATTCCTGTATTCTTCTTTTCTTAGCCGCCAAGCAACGCACCTCCTCCGTGACATTCGGGATGTCCGAAATCACATAACAGTGTAAATTCCGCCGTCATCATCAAAGGTAAACTCCTTCCCGAAGGACTCAATATTGTCCTCCGCGTACTCCTGCCAGCACTCCTTATGAATAAGGTCGCCGTTACAGTGAATCTCCATAGCCTTCTCCCCCGGTTTTATTTCATATCCGCAAAGGCAACACTTTTCAAGATTATCGTAAACCGTGTTAAACCTCGCCGCGAATATCCCGTCATCGGAAAGAAGCTCCTCCTCGGTTATCTCCATTCGTGTTTTCTTCAATACTCATCATCCTCTCTGTATATCTCAGCAGGACACCGTGTGCCCGCTTGTTATCGTTTGAACATTTGTTCTGTTTTGCGTTTTAAAAAATCGGTCGCCTCCGACCGAACTTTCAGAACTTATGTTCTCGATGTGAGTGAATTATACCACAAAATCCCGATTTTGTCAAGACAAACTTAGAACTTTTGTTCTATTTCGTTAATTCTAACCAATTCGTAGGCGAACATTTGTTTATATTTTTGTACCCAATGCGAATTGACTTTTTCACCCCACCCCAAATAAAAAAGGAAGAGCTCACATAAGCAAACTCTTCCGCAAAATTTCAATTCTCAATCAGCACTCCAATAAGCACTATACCAATTTCAAATAAAAATTTTTCTCCCGAAAAATTTTCTCCTCAATTCCGAATTTCTTCCGTCGCCTTCTCTACAATCAGCTCTCTCGCCTTCTCACAATCCACACCACGAATCGTGCATCCCGCCGCCTTAATATGTCCGCCGCCGCCAAAGGCCTCGCAAATTTTAGCACAGTTTACATCGTTTTTGGAGCGCAGAGACATCTTGACACAGTTTTCACCCGTCACCGAATCAATATGCTGCTTTGCGAAAATACTGAGCTCCACCGTGTCAACCTCACGGAAAATCTGCGTAAGACCGTCGCAGTCCTCCTTGGTCGCACCGCAAAGAGCAAGCTCCTCGTCAAGAAGCAGGCAGTAGGAAAGCTTTCCGTCAAGCAAAAATTCCGTCTTGGGTATAACAAGTCCCGCGAGCCTAAACTGAGCAAGCGTCTTTGTATCAAAAAGAAGCCTTGAAATACGCTCGGAATCCGCTCCCACGGACTTCAGCCTTGAAGCATAAAGAAGTGTTTTCGCCGTGGTATTACCGTACTTGAACGTACCCGAATCGGAGGAAATCGCCGCATACAGCTTGTCCGCCACAGTCCTTGTAAGAAGCTGTGCATTTGCAATGCGGGACATCTCGTCGCAAAGCTCGAGAATAAGCTCACCGCAGGCAGAGGCAGAGGCATCACGCCAGATTGCACCCGCGCTTACCGTATTTATCATATGGTGGTCAATGCAGAGCTCTATTTTATCCTCGTAAAGCTCACGGATTTTGCCGAGAAGCTCGGGAGACGCCACATCCGTGCTCATAATAAGATCCGCACCGAAATCCTCCTCAACAGGTCTTCCGAAGCAAAGAACCTCCTCGGAAAGCTCCTCGCATATAAAAGCAAGCCTTTCGGGAAGAATATGCGGACATACGATTCTCACACTCTTTCCGAGAGAAGCCAGCACAGAAGCAAGTGCCGCCGCCGAGCCCACACAGTCCCCGTCGGGGCTTGAGTGAACAAGAATTATGATTCTTTCCTTTGATAAAATATCTCTTGCGCATTCCGCTACAGTATATGTTTTCATAGTATCGCTCCTTAAATCGTTTTCTTAAAGCTCAAGCTCTATCCTTGAGTAATCGTCCGTGTATAGGTCACATATTTTCATCATTTCCGCTCTTGCCTCGGGTGTGCAGTAATAGTCCTCGATTCCGACACATCCCATACCAAGACTCTTTCCCGTCCTCAGACTGTACACGGCATCCTCAAAAAGAGTACATTCCGAAGCATCGCAGTTCATTCTCGCTGCCGCCTCATAAAAGATGTAAGGCGATTCCTTACCGCTTTTGCGCTCACTTGCGGAAATAATAAAATCAATATAGGGCAAAAGTCCGCAAAGACCCAGTGCCTTTTCCACGAGGTCGGACGGTGTTGCGGAAATAACACATATGTCCGCACCCTGCTCCTTCAGCCTCTTCAAAAACTCAAGTGCACCCTTTTTTACCTTCTGAGGCGTGTCATAGCCCTTGCGGACACACTGCATCTGTACCCGTGTCATTTCCTCGAAGGTGTTGGTATCGCCCATTCTGTCGCTGAGATACCTCAGCGCTCCCGCAGTTCCTCCGAGAAGGACATCCGTGAAGAATTCCTTCGGTAAATCCTCTCTTTTGTAGGTACAGCAGGTATCTATATAGTGAAAAACACCTTCAACCCAGACCCCGTTGGAATCGGTGAGCGTGCCGTCCATATCAAAAATTGCGTGCTTTATCTTCATATCAGTATTCTCCATTTTGTGATATACGGTATTTTATCATATACAGATATACGCATAAAGATTATTTATGTAAATTTTAAAAAACATATTTACAAATCCCGCATACTGTGATATAATCCGAATAAAAGCCAAATACAAAAAGGAGAAACACTATGTCAAACAGAAAAAGCTGGCCGATAGCCATGTCATCCTGCATCCTTTCCCACTACGAGGGACACACGGACGAGGGCTTCGCGCGCTATAAAAAAGCAGGCGTAAAATACGCAGAAATTTCCTTGCAGGACGATAAGCTCTCGGAATACGACTTCTATGAGCATCCCGAAAAAATCGCCGAAATCGCAAAGGCAAACGATGTTCAGCTCTGGAGCTTCCATGTACCCTTCTCTTGGTTTCTCAATGTTGCAAACATAGACCCTGTCGAGGGTCCCAAGGGAATGGCAGTTATGGAAAAGGGCATTCGTGCCGCACTTAAAATAGGCATCAAGACCATCGTAATCCACCCTTCAAGCGAGCCTAACGATGACGATACAAGACAGCAGAAAATCGACAAGAGCATCGAAAATATGCGCTATTTTGCAAAAATCTGCTCCGAAGCGGGCGCAAAGCTCTGCGTTGAGGATTTGCCCAGAACCTGCCTCGGAAACAGCTCCTTCGATATCATCACATACCTTAACGAAATCCCCGAAATGGATCTCTGCTTTGACACAAACCACCTCACAATGCAGACCAACGAGGACTTCCTCGATGACCTCATCGAGCACAAGATGCACGGCAGAATCCGCACACTCCACGTTTCCGACTACGACTTTATAGACGAGCGCCACAGACTTCCCGGCGACGGCATAAACGATTGGGAAACAATAATGTCAAAGCTCGAGGAGCTTGACTATAACGGCGTATTTATGTACGAGGTTTCAAGACCCCGTGAGCGCGAGCTTCTCACCTTTGAGGAAATCGTGGAAAACTACAACGGACTTATGAAATAAGCAACCGCGGCTGACAGCAATGTCAGCCCTTTTTCTTTCTCTGCTCCACGCAAATGGTGTACACGGTTTTCTCGCCGTCCTTTTCCGTTTTGATGTCCGCCGAGAATCCCGCACGCTCAAGAGTTGCGCAGGTCTTTGAAAGAGAAATCTCAAAGGCACGAAGGTCACGCAGGAATATGGTTCTGCGACCGCTCTGAGGCTCTTCGGTCGGCACTGTGCTTTCCTCCTTCTCAATGGCTCTTATGCCCTCAATGAATTTCACCGCAAAGGACTCAAGCTCGTCCGGAGTAAGTCCCTTCTCCGTCGCTATCGCAGAGCACAGCGCCGAAGCCTCCGTCCCCGAAAGACCCTTTTCCGCACAAAGCTTTATCGTGTAAAACCGTAAGACCTGCGGAACACCGAGATACAAAAGCGCATCCCGCATTCCCACGCCAAGCGAATCAAGTGCCTGCATCTCCGCTCTTGAAAACTCACAGAGCCGAAGCCTTTCGCAAAGCTCCGACTCGGAAAACGACAGAAGAGCCGCCGTTTTTGAAGCATTCCTGCCGTGCTTTTCGTAAAGCCTTCTTATCGCTCTTGCCTCGTCAAACATTCCGAGCCCCTCACGGTGAATGTTTTCCACCACCGACAGAAACTCGTATTTTTCCTCCGTCCCCACAATAACGCAGGGCACCGTCCGAAGCGAGAGCAGCATTGCCGCACGAAGCCGTCTCTCCCCCGCAATAAGCTCATATTTACCCTTTTCCGAAAGCCTCACCGCCAACGGCTGCAGAATTCCGTACCGTCTGATGCTGTCCGCAAGGCTGACAAGCGATGTGTCGGAAAACTCGGTCCTTGAAAGTGCGGGATTCGGCTTTATAAGGCAGGGCGGAATATCGAAAATTCCCGACCTTATTCCCTTGCCCGTTTCTTTATCAGTAAGCATAAAAAATACTCCCCCCTTACAGGGGAGAGTATACCACACATCATATAAATTTTCTGTCGAATCAAAGCCCGAGATTTCTTTTTATAACCTCTCTGCCACGCCACGAATAAGCCCTCTCCGAGAATTCCTCATCCGACATATTCTCAATAAGCTCCGCCGTAAGGAAAGGCGTCCTGCGAGCCTTAAAGAACTCAATCGGAGTTTCGGATGCCCCCTCATTGTAAGGGCAGACCTCCTGACAGATATCACAGCCCCACTTTACAGGGTACGACGCTATGATTTCCGCCTCCGCTTCGGTAATTTTCTTCTTCTGCGTTATGGCGGAAAGACATTCACCGAGGGAATTTCTTGCCATCGGGCAGAATGTCTTACACTTTTCACAATTTTCACACAAGTCACACTTGAAATTTTCCGTGTTTTGTGTTATGCTGATATTATATGAAAAGCAAATGCTTCCTATAAAGAAAAAGCTTCCGTATTCGGGATTTATGAGAAGTCCGCTTTTGCCTCTCTTTCCGAGACCGCACATCTCAGCACAGGACCTTTCGCAAAAAGGGGAATTATCCGCAAAGAAGCGGTATTCAAGCTCGGGAAACTCCCTTTCGGCAAGAAGGGCAAATCGCTCGGAAAGCTCTCTTACATAAAGGTGATAATCACGGGGAACGGCATAAAGAGAAATATTTCTTTTTTTCTCGTCACGAACAAGATATGGTATCACAAAAAATACTGCGCTTTTCGCAAATTCGGGCAGCTTTTTGGGATAGAGAATCGGACATTTTTCCACGCTCACCGAAGCATAATATTTTATATTTTCAGACTCAAGGAATTCCGAAATCATCTTTTCCACGGTGCTTTCACCTCATTTTCAAAAATATATTTACCGCAAAAGCGGTAGAATTGGAGATAATATGGACTCTGTTGTAACAAAAATAATTGACGGCTTCTGCAAGAAAAACGGCATCGCACTTTCCGATGAAGCAATATGCGACTTTGACAAGCTCTGTGCCCTTCTTCTTGAATTCAACGCACATACAAACCTCACCGCCATAAAGGACGAGGAGGGCGTTGCGATAAAGCACTTTGCGGATTCGCTTGCCGCACTCTCCTTTGACCTCATACCCGAAAATTCAAAGGTAATAGACATCGGCTGCGGAGCGGGCTTCCCCGGACTCCCCCTTGCCCACGCAAGAAGAGACATCTCCGTAACCTTCCTTGACAGCACCGCAAAGAAGCTTAAGTTCACGGAAAAGGCGTGCAACGAGCTCGGCATAAAGGCGAATTTCCTGCCCGTAAGAGCAGAGGAGGTTTCCTCCGACAAGAAGTACCGTGAGGGCTTTGATATAGCGGTTTCCCGTGCGGTGGCATCCCTTCCCGTTCTTCTTGAGCTCAGCCTTCCCTTTGTAAAGGTGGGCGGTACATTTATCGCATACAAGGCAACAGGTGCCGCAGAGGAGCTTGAAATGTCCAAAAACGCAGTCCCCATGCTCGGAGCGAAATATGTAAAAACTCTTGAGGTTGACCTCCCCGAGGGAATTGACGGTGAAACGCTTCACCATTCACTTCTTGTGTTCAAGAAGGTCAAGAACACACCCGCACAGTTCCCCAGAAGATATGCTCAAATGGTGAAAAAGCCTCTCTGATTTTCAGCTCTTATTCATATCCGAAAGAATTACACCGAGTAAAATCAGCACAGCACCCGCAATTCCCATAAGGGTTATCGGACTGTCCGTTACGAAAAATGCGAAAACCATAGTAATAAAGGGGCTTACATAAAGATAGTTGGTCGTTATAACAATACCGATTCTTTCCGTAGCCTTGTTCCACCAGTGATAGCAAAGGCTTCCGCCGAAAACACCGAGAAGCGCAATGCATCCCACAAGCACGGGCTTCTGCGCAAACAGAATCATTTTCGGTGCACCGTCAAGAATAAAGGTCATCGGCAAAAGAACAATGAGAGTGTAAATCAGCATTCTTCTTGTGATTATGATGCTGTCGTATTTTTCAAGATACCCCTCAAGGATAACGGAATAAACCGTCCAGCAAAGTGCCGCACCGAAGGCGAGGACATATCCGAAAAGGTCGAAGTCAAGCTTTACCGTACCGTTGAACACAACCATCGCAACACCGACAATGGCAATCGCAAAGCCGAGAATCGTCACGGCTGTAATCTTGGTTTTCCTGCCGAAAAGGGCACTTCCGACGGTGGTCAGAATCGGAACAAAGCTTATTATGATTGCAACATTCGTGCCGTCTGTTTTGCCTATAGCGTAGTTTTCGAAAATATAGTAAAAGAACATTCCGAAAAGAGAAATGAACACAAAGCCGAGCTCTTCCTTAATGCTTTTTGCCGGATAAAGCTTTGGCTTCATTATATAAAGCACGCCGAGAGCAAGAAGAAACCGCAGAACGAGAATGTGAAGCGCCGTAAAGCCCGAGGCGAGAAGCATATCCGTTGCAACATAGGTTATGCTCCATATTGCTACAACAATTATTGCGTATATGTGGCCTGTTATTTTCTGAAGCGGCAGAGTCATGGTATTTGAATACCTCCGAGATTTTTAACAGAAGTATTTTACACTCTAAATATTTCACCCTATGGTGAATTCTGTAAATTTTATAGACAAGTATTTTCCCGCAAAGGTGGTGACCGTGTTGAATATAAAAAGCATCCCTTCGGCATTCGTTATGATTTTTCTTTTGTCCTTCTCCTGCGCCCTTGCAAGTGAAGAGGCAGAGCCGATAGTCGCACTTTTCACCGACTACCAATGCGGAGTCGTTGTCCGAGAAAACACGGCAACCGTCGAAAACACCGAGATTGACGGACGAAAGGCGGTAAAAATCGTCCCCAATCCCGACTACGATGATACCTCCACAAACACGCTGAAGATTGACGCCTACACCCTCGCAAGCCTCAATGTTGACCTCGACAGATACAAGTGGCTTGCAGTGGAATACAAGTACGTATCGGAAAATCCGCAAAGCTACGATATGGTAGCACACTACAAAACCAACGGTGGAAATCTCAAGCCCGAATATATCCAGTCGGCACAGACCCCGAGCCGTGAAAAAATCGTGGCAAACAAATGGAGCCACGCAGTTTTCGATATGCGCTTTATAGACGAAATGCTGTCGGACGACCTTGAGGTGCACACACTCCGTCAGATGCATTTTCTCCCCTTCGGATATGCAAAGCTCGACGGACTTTCAAAGGATGATTCCATTTATATAGGTCACATAATTTTTATGTCCGAGGAGCCCGATATCGCAATCCGAGAAAGAATCGCAGAGGGCTTTGAGGACGGCACCTTCCGCCCCGCTTCTCCCATTACAAGAGCCCAAGGCTGTACACTTATCGCAAGAAGCATTGCGGGCAACGAGGAAATATGCGGAAGCCATCCCTTCACGGATGTCAAGGCCTCGGAATGGTACTCTGACTACATCGGCTACTGCTACGAAAAGGGCATTCTCAAGGGCTACACCGATGAATTTTCCCCCGACGGATATATGACCCGAAACGAATTTGCGAGAATGCTTTATCTCTCATCCCTTGACGAAAAAATCGGTGACGGTGACACAATAAGCACCGACAACAGCACACTTATCACCCGTGCGCAGGCACTTTCGCTTATAAACCGAAGCTTCGGAAACCACATAAGTAAGGACGCCATCGGCTACGACATAGTTATGCCATTCTTTGATGTCGACCGCTCCCATATGAACTTCGAGGATATAATCGCAAGCTGTACCGACTTTGTTGCCACAAACGGAAAATGGCTTTACAACATCGGCTCACCGAGCTTTGACCTCAATTCAAAAATCAACCCCGATGAATTTTACGACACCGCCGAGGGCAACCGTATCATCGCACAGCTCGACGAGCTTGAGCAAAACAGAATAACCGAAATCAGAAGCACGGAATCGGAATATCCGAAAAATTCCGAAAAAATATATTATGTTTCCACCTTTGGAAGTGACGAGAACAGCGGTCTTTCGGAGGATGCTCCCTTCGCAACGATAAAAAAGGCAATTTCCGTATGTGCCGATGGTGACACGGTGCTCCTTCAGAGAGGATGTACCTTCAGAGGTAATGTTTCAATAGACAAGGCAATCACACTTTCCGCATACGGCAAGGGCGACAAGCCGAAAATATACGGCTCTCCCGAGGACGGAGCGGTAAAGGAAATGTGGACTCTCGACTACGAGGACACGGTAAGCGGTAAGAAAATCTGGAAATACCTTAACGAAGATATGACGGATGTCGGAAACATAGTCTTCAACGGCGGAGAAAAGTACGCATACAAGGACATCCCCTCCTGCACGGCGGACGGCGGATATGTCATAAGAGGAAACGAATCCGAGGTCTACGACTACACACGCGAGCTTGATTTCGATTTAAACTTCTTCCACAGTGCAAACTCAAAGCTTGACACAAAAAACGGCAGAATCAATATCTCCACAGCAACAGGACCATTGTATCTCCGCTGTGATGCGGGAAATCCGGGCGAGGTCTTTTACTCGATAGAATTCTCCGTCAGAGCAAACGGCATAAGCGTAAAAAGCGACGGCGTCACAATTGACAACATCTGCGTAATGTATGTCGGCTGTCACGGCATAGGCTCGGGGACAAGAAGCAATCTTATCGTAAAAAACTGTGAGCTCGGCTGGATAGGAGGCTCGGTTCAGCACTACAACAACAGCCCCAACAGAGTCACCCGCTACGGAAACGGCATTGAAATTTACGGCGGATGTGACGGCTACCTTATTGAAAACTGCTACCTCTATCAATGCTACGATGCGGGCGTTACCCATCAGTACGACAATTCGTCAAACGGTCTTGACCTTACAATGTACAATGTTACATACAGAGAAAACCTTATAACGGAATGCGTTTACAGTATCGAATATTTCTTCATAGAGGTAAACGGTGTTATCCGTGACGGCAACAATGTGCTTTTCGAGGAAAACATAATGCGAAGATGCGGTTACGGCTTCGGCTCTACCCGTCCCAACGGCTACGGTCAAAGGCATATCCGCTCGAATCCTTACGGAAACCCCTTCAGAAATTTCGTTATAAGAAACAATGTTATGGACAGAAGCGTTCAGGATTTACTGCGTATCCAGTTCTCGAAGGAGGAATACAAGCCGACTATGTACGGCAATACATATATCGTCGGTGTCGGTAACGACCTTTGTACCTTCGGCTACGTAAACGGCATCACATACCCCACAGATGTTACGGCATATGCAACTCTCAAAACAATTCTCGGTGAGCTTGGCGCAAAGCTATACTTTACCGAGCATATCCCCTATTACACATACGAATACACATCATTCAATTGATTAAATAAAAACACAGGAGAAAATTATGGCAAAGCAAATCTGGAAGGGCGGCACACTTCTCGCGCCTATGCCCGCAGTACTCATCACCTGCAAAGGAACAGACAGAAACGGAATGGAAGCGGAAAACGTTTTCACGGTTGCGTGGACGGGAATACTCAACACCGTACCGCCCAAGACCTACATTTCCGTAAGAAAGGGCAGATATTCCTACGACATCATAAAAAACAGCGGCGAATTCGTAATCAACATCCCCACAGCGGCTATGGTAAAGGCGGTGGACTACTGCGGTATGTTCACGGGAGCGAAGGTTAACAAATTCGAAAAATGTGAGCTTCTGACAGAAACGGCAAGCGAGGTAAACGCCCCCGTGATTGTCGGCTGTCCTCTGTCCCTTGAGTGCAGAGTTACGGACGTTGTGGAAATGGGCACACACGATATGTTCATCGCAGACATCCTCTGCACGGGCGTTGAGGAAAGCATCATTGACAGCGAGGGCAAGCTCAGACTCGACAAGGCGGGACTTATGGCATTCGCCCACGGTGAATATTATGCACTCGGTAAGAGAATAGGCAACTTCGGCTTCTCTGCAGAAAAGAAGAACAGCAAAAAGAAGGCGGAAGCCAAGAAGGAAGCAAAAAAGGAAGCAAGAAAAGCCTCCGCCGACACAGTAAAAATCAAGAAGGAAATCCCCCTTGCCGAAATCGAATTGGACACCGCAGACAAGGGCATGGGCGAGCTTATTCTTGACGATATCATAAAGGACATTGAAAAGGATATGGAGACGGATATCCCCGAGGAAGCAATCCCCGAAAAGCCCACCGAAGCAAAGAAGGGCTATCCCCGCAAGAGCACCAACGACACAAGAGAAAAGAAGGATTACAAATCCGACCGCAAGTCCTACTCCGACAAGCCCTACCGCAAGAGCGACAAGCAGCCTTACGAAAAGAAGGCATACGAAAAGAAGCCCTACGGCAAAAAGGACAGCTACTCCGATAAGAAGAGCGACAGAAAGCCCTACGGCAAGGATTCCGACTTCAAGAAGGATTACAAAAAGGACTTCAAAAAAGACGGCTTCAAAAAGGATTCGGGCAGAGATTTCAAGAAAGACGGATTCAAGAAGGACTACAAATCCGACTATAAAAAGGACTCCAAAAAGCCCTATAAAAAGGAGTATAAGAAATGAAAATCACCTACTACGGCACAGCGGCGGCTGAGGGTATTCCCGGACTTTTCTGCAAATGCAGAGTCTGCGAAAACGCAAGAAAGGTAAAGGGCAAGGAAATTAAAACCAGAAGCCAGGCGCTTATAGACGACAAAATCCTGATTGATTTCCCCGCGGACACATATATGCACGCCCTCAACCACGGACTTCCGCTTGAGGACATACACACCTGCATTGTAACCCACAGCCATATGGACCACCTCTACGAGCGCGAGCTCTGGTGCAGAAATCCGGGCATCGGAAACAACATCCCCGAAATCCCGCTTGATATGTACCTTACCAGATCAGGCTACGAAATGGCAACCGAAAGATGCAAGACCGACGGTGTCCCCGAAAGCCGTGTAAGATGTCATCTCGTCGAGGAATTCAAGCCCTTCACGGCGGAGGGCTACACAATCACTCCTCTGCGTGCCGACCACGGACCGCAAACCACTCCCGTATTCTACATAATCGAAAAGGACGGCAAGGCGGTTCTTTATTCAAACGATACGGGCACATACCCCGAAATAACCGTCGAATATCTCAAAAGCTGCGGTAAGCACTTTGACCTTGTTTCCTTCGACTGCACAAACGTATTTCTCGACTACAGAGGAAACCATATGGGCATTAAGGAAAACGCCGAGGTAAAGGAAATGCTCATAAAGTGGGGGCTTTGCGACGACAAGACAATTTTCGTTGTAAACCACTTCAGCCACAACGGCGGTGCAACCCACGAGGAGCTCTGCGAAAAGGCAAAGGAATACGGCTTTGTTGTTTCCTACGACGGTCTTTCCATAGAATTCTGATTTTACATACCGACAAGGAGAAAAATTATGAAAATCAAATATCTCGGCACAGGCGCATCCGAGGGTATTCCCTCTCTTTTCTGCAAGTGTCCCGTTTGTCAGAGCGCAATCAAAAACGGCGGCAGAGACATAAGAAGCAGAAATCAGGCTCTTATAGACGACAAAATTCTTGTTGATTTTCCGCCCGACACCTTTATGCACATAGTCCACGGCGGACTTGATCTTCAGAGCATTCACGCCTGTATAGTCACCCATTCCCACGGTGACCACCTCTATACAAGTGACATCTGGGCAAGAAAAAAGGCGGTAAGCCCCATCCTTGACAACGAAGGCACACCGCTGGACTTCTACGCAACAAGCGTAGGCTACGAAAAAATCGCCGCACTTATCAAAAACAACGAAATTGAGGACGACAGAGTTACGGCAAATCTCATAAAGGCATTTGAGCCCTTCTCTGCGGAAGGATATGACATCACTCCCGTAAGAGCCGACCACTCACCGAATACAGACCCCGTTCTCTTTATCATCGAAAAGGACGGCAAGGCAATCTTCTACGCAAACGACACGGGAAGACTTCCTGCGGAAACTGTGGAATATCTGAAAAATTGCGGTAAGCACCTCGACCTTGTTTCCTTCGACTGTACAAACGGCTTCAATTCGGGCGACAGATTCCATATGAACTTCAAGGCGTGCAGCGACACAAAGCAAATGCTCTGCGATTTGGGTCTCTGCGACAAGGACACAAAATGGGTAATCACCCACCTTTGTCACAACTGCGGAGGCACAAGAGAGGAGCTTGAAGCGGAGGCTGAAAAGCTCGGCTTTATCGCAGCATACGACGGACTCACGGTAGAATTCTGATTCGCAAAGTAAAAAATCCCGACCGTTCTCATCCCGAGAGCGGTTCTTTTTTGCCTTTTTCGCCTTCACAGACGGAATTTTTCCTTGAGGCTTCGACAAAATCCGCCATAAATTGCCGAGATTATGCCGAAAATTTGCAGTAATTGTAAATTATTGTAAACATTGAAGAAATTGTTATGTACAAATCGAAAAAAGTATGTTATAATAGTAAAGTATAAAATTAGATTCGGTAACTATGCTTTCTCGGCATAATCCGCATTTCACAGAAAGGAACGTAAACCTCAGTGAACGATAAGTATAAAGAAAAAAAGCCCTACGGAAAAGGCTCATCCGACAGAAGCTTCAAAAAGGATGGCTTTAAGAAGGACGGCTTCAAAAAAGACGGATATAAAAAGGACAGCTTTAAAAAGGACAACTTCAGAAAGGACACGGGAAAAGGCGGCAGAAATACATATTCCGAGCGTCCCGCAAAGGAAAACGGCGGATACGAGGAGGAGCTTTCCAACGGCTCAATTCCCGGCAGAAACGCGGTAAGAGAGCTTCTGAAGTCAGGCCGTGACATAGAAAAAATCTTCGTAAGAGAGGGCGACAGAGAGGGCTCAATCACCGTACTTGTTGCCCAGGCAATAGAAAGAGGCATTCCCGTAATCGAAACGGACAAGAAAAAGCTTGACGCTCTTTGCGGCTACGAGCAGCATCAGGGCATCGTTGCAATTGCCTCCGAAATGGAATACGTTTCCCTTGAGGATGTTATCGCAATCGCAGAGGAAAGAGGCGAAAAGCCCCTTATCGTAATCTGCGACGGCATCTCCGACCCCCACAATCTCGGTGCGATTATAAGATGTGCCGAGGGCGCGGGCGCTCACGGAATCATACTCCCCAAGAGACGTGCGGCAGGCATCACTCCCGCTGTTGTAAAGGCATCCGCAGGAGCAACAGAGCATATTGCGGCAGTTAAGTGCTCCAACATCAGCGACACAATAAGAAAGCTCAAGGACCTCGGCTTCTGGATTTTCGCTGCGGAGGCCGACGGCACAAGCTACACCGATGCCGACTACGACTGCCCCTGTGCAATTGTTCTCGGAAGCGAAGAAAACGGCGTTTCGGATATCGTAAAGAAAAACTCCGACTTTATCGTTTCCATCCCCATGAAGGGCAAGGTAAACTCGCTCAATGTTTCAACGGCGGCGGCAGTGCTGCTGTATGAGGCTATCAAGCAGAGAGACTGCAAGTAACCGAAAGTAACAGAAGAAAAAGATAAAATACGGGAAAGGAAGACAGCGTTATGCAGAACAACTCAAATGCATCGGAAAGCACCAAGAGCTCCGTTACCATTGACAGCATACTCGACGACATCGGCACTCCCAAAAGCACAGAAGGTGCATCAAACAAGTTTGACGATGCAATGAAAAATCTTGATAAAATATTCGAGGATTCCCACGCGGAAAACCTTGCTTGGCTTGATAACATTCTGAACGACTCCTCCGAAAAGGATAAGCCTGCCGAGGAAGAAACGGCGCAGGAGCCCACAGAGGAGGAGCTCCCCATCGAAGAAGCGGAGGAATCCGAATCAGATGCGGAAATCCCCTTCTCCGAGGACGACGGTGAAAACTCCGGGGAAATCCAAAGCGACATCATAACCGCAGAAAACGCGGACGCCGAGGAAGCCGAGGAGGAAGAGGCAGACACTCCCTCCGACATCCACGAGGAGGACACCTTCGAGGCAGAGGACACAGAGGAAGACGACGACACCAAGATATACACTCCCGCCCCCAAGGCAAAGCCTGCCGAGGATGACGCAGACAGCGGCGAAATAAACTTTGACGACTTCGAGGGCGACAACACACCCGAAGCAAAGGAAACAGAGAGCGACAGCTCCGCGCCCGCATCAAAGCAGCCCGACGTCAACAGCTCCCTCGGAAAGCTCTTCGGACTTTCCACCGATGACGATGACGAAGAGACGGAAAAGGAACGCAAAAAGAAGAAGTCCGAGCACAACAAAATAGCCAAGGAGCTCGGCGCATACGAGGAAATCAATATGGCAGACCCCGACGCGGTAAACGAGGGACAGAGACACTACTACCTCAAGAAGTGCCGTGCACTCATCTCCCTTGTCGGAGCGGCATTCTTCCTTCTTGTCGGCCTCTACCTTGAGCTCGGCATTGCGGGAACATTCTCGCTTCCTTCATTCCTCAGTGCTCGTAACAATCCCGCCTTCGTGGCACTTATAGACCTTCAGGTTATGTGCTTCTCCGCAATATGCGTGCTTGACAGCCTCGTTCAGGGCTTCTGGTCCGCACTTGACAGAAGATTCTCCCCCGCATCCTGCACTCTTACGGTGTTTACCGTTTGTACGCTTCACGCAATCATAACAGTAATTCTTGCAAGCTCCGTAAAGGTAAATATGTTCTGCTGTATGGGATGCCTCTCAATACTCGCTCTTGCGGTATATAACTATCTCCGCGCCAGCGCAGACGACAAGGCCTACAGAATAGCCTCCTCCGTTTCCAATAAATACGGCGCATACGAGCTCGGAACGAACTCCCTTGAATGCAGTCCCTTCGCCTCCCACATAAACCTTGAAAAGGCAAAGGTAATCTCCGTATGCAAGGGCTCCGTTTACGAGGGCTTCGTAGGCAGAAACGACAAGAGACCCGAGGACGAAAAGAAGCTCGGTAAAATGACATTCATCCTCGCAATTATCGCATTGCTCGTAGGTATCTTCGTTGCGGTATTCACAACGGATATCAGCATTTCCGAAAAGATTTACGCAGGTATGACGGGGCTCACAATCATTCTCGTTTCCTCCATTCCGATAAACACCTTCTTCATATCCGCACTTCCCAAGTTCATCGCAACAAAGCTCGGCAAGAGCATTAACGCAACCCTCATCGGTCAGAACGCCAGCGAGGAATACAAGGGACTTTCCGTAGTAGCCTTTGAGGACACAGAGGTGTTCCTCCCCAAGGATGTAAGAATCTCCATCATCAAAACCTACGGCGGTATGGCACTTGACGAAGCGGTTATCATAATGTCCAAGATTTACGGAAAAATCGGCGGACCGCTCTCAAAAATCTTCACAAAGATAGTAGACACCAAGAGCCAGAGCTCCGAGGTGAAGCTCGTAAAGGTATATCCCGATGCAATCGAGGTAAATGTTGACGGCAGAGACGTATGCCTTGCAACAGCCTCCTATCTCGGTGCAAACGGCATAAGAATCATCACGGACAGTGCCGACTCCTCCTTCGAGCAGTCCCACGGAAGCATCCTCTTTATGGTATGCGGCGGCAGAATACTCGCAAAGTTCTACATAAAGTATTCCATGAATCCCTCCTTCGAAAAGACACTCCGTGAGCTTCACGACGCAAACCTCTGCGTAGGCGTAAAGACCCTCGACCCTTGTATCAACAACGACCTCGTATTCGGTGGTCTTGAAAAAGCAAACTATGCTCTTAGCGTAATCAAGGGCAACAGTGCAAGCGACATTCCCGCAGTAAAGACAAAGGTAAGCTCAGGCGTTATCGCCCTCGGAAGCGTACACAATTTCCTTGAAATGCTCCTTATCTGCGAGAGAACGGGAAGAAACGTAAAGATAAACAACGTAATAAAAATCATAAGCGCAGTTATGTGCGCAGCCCTCTCCGCACTTATGATGATAACCAACGGCTCACTTGATATCACCTTCTGTCTTATCATCCAGCTGTTCTGGCTCATTCCCGTAGCGGCAGTATCCTATTTCAATAAGTAACACAAAATCCCGACTGATTTTCCGTCAGTCGGGATGCTTTTGTATTTACAGCTTTTCCGTGGGAATAAAGTCAACGAAGGTAGTTACAAGACCGCCACCCTCACGGCAGGAGATATCACCGCCCACAACCTTGCTCTTGTGCACGAAAACCGTAAGATATACCTTCGCTCCGTCATTTATTCCGTGCTGAGCAAGAGGATAATTGGTAACCTCAAAGGTATACCTCCGAAGCGTCTTTCCGCAGTACTTTGTAAGGTCGAAGCCCTGCTGCTTCTGAATGGCGTTGTACTTGTTGTAAACCGCATCGAAAACCCTCGGAAGATCAACCTCCGCCTTGTTGTACGCAGGCGTCTTGATTTCAATACCGAGCGACTGCACGAATCTGTACAGATCCTCATCCGTCTTTATCCCGTCAAAACGGATTTCCCGCCCCTGCGCCGCCGCAAGAGACAGCTCCGGAGCATTTCCCCCGTGGAAAAGATATGCAAGTGCGGACCCAAGCACCACCGCACAAAGAAGGCTGAGCCCCAGAAGCTTTATTCTGGAAGCCTTAAGCGAATAAACAAACATAAAAAATCCTCCCGAAATTACTTTTGCTCTGTAGCACACTATATTCCGTGCCTTGCAAAAATATGACGGGAGGATTATATTTTTCAAAAAACTATCTGAGCTTGTTTGCGCTGGTGGAGTAAATGCTTCCTATTATCTCGAGAACCTGATAAGCATCTCTTATGTCGCAGTAATATGACTGCTTGCCCTCTATCGCATCATAGAACGCACCAATCATAGCAATGTGTCCCGAGCCCCATACACTCTTACCGAGGGGAGTTTCGTTGTTCTCGGTGTATTCCTTGAGTCTTCCGTCCACTCTCTCGTAAAGAATGTCGTTGGAAATAAGAAGGCTTCCCTTCTCGAGCACAAGCTCTATTTCCGCGGGATTTGAAATTACGTGACAGTTTGTGGCATAGAATATAGCCGTAGCACCGCTCTCAAACCAGATTGTAGCCTCAGCCGTGTCCTCAACCTCGGAAACGTTGCCGTTCTTTCTGAGCGCCACACTGCCCTCAACCTTCTTAACCTTACCGCCGAAATAATAAAGCAGGTCAAGAGTATGTATCGACTGATTCATAAGAACACCGCCACCCTCTGTAGCCCAGGTGCCTCTCCAGCCGCTTTCGCTGTAATATGCACCGCTTCTCTCCCAGGTAACAATACCCTTTATTCCGAGAAGTCTTCCGAGCCTGCCCGATTCTATAACGCTCTTTGCGGCAGAGGTGGTCTTGACAAGTCTGTTCTGGAAGGATACGCATACCCTTCTTCCCGTGCTGTCCGACACACGCACAATCTCAAGAGCCTCATCCGCATCCATCGCGCAGGGCTTTTCGAGATATACGTCAAAGCCGCACTCCATAGCAAAAATCGCCATCTGTGCGTGAAGATAATGGGGCGTGCAAACGTGAACCACGTCGGCATCCTTGTTTTCCGCGAGCATCACCTTGTAGTCGGTGTATGTCTTGTCACAGCCCGCTTCCTTTGCAAGAGCCGTCGCCCTTTCTTCCTTTATATCGCATACGGCAAGAATTTTTCCGCCGTTTTCCTTTATTGAATTTACGTGGACGTGAGAAATCGCGCCACAGCCGATAATCAAGCTTTTCAACATTTCGATAACCTCTTTGGGATTTTACTGTTCTTTATAAGGGAGCAAAGCCCCTTCACCAATGAATTATACTACATCTTTGTGAAATTATATATCACATTTCATTTCTTTTTTTGACAAGAGCGGAAATTTATTCCTCAGCCGTGCGCTTTTCCTTCTTCCTCTCCCGAAGACCACGGAAGAACTCCTTCAGAATTCCCGAGCATTCCTCCTCCAGCACACCGAATACAATTTCGGGCTTGTGGTTAAAGCCGAGAGTGTTCATATCCGCAATGCTTCCGAAGCATCCCGCCTTGCTGTCCGCCGCTCCGATGTAAACCCTTCTCATTCTTGAGTTTATAAGAGCCCCCGCACACATCGGACAGGGCTCGAGAGTAACATACATATCACAGTCGAAAAGACGCCATCCGCCAAGCCTTTTGCACGCCTTGTCTATCGCCTCAAGCTCCGCGTGGTAAAGAGCATTTCTGCCGTTTTCCCGTCTGTTTCTGCCGCCCGCTATTATATGCCCCGCATAAACAACCACGGCTCCGACGGGCACCTCGCCCTCATCTGCTGCCTTTTTCGCATACCGCAGAGCGGCTCGCATATAGTAGCCCGTGCTTTTTTCCTTTATAGGTATTATGTCCTTTTTCATTTTCTTACGACACTTTCCCTTTACTTATTTTACAAGGTTATAATAAAAATACACAGCATATGTCTCATAAATCACAAGAGCATAATAAATGAACATCACGGGAGAAAGAAAGGCCGAAAAGGTCTCCTTGCCCGTAAGCTCACCCGCACCCTTGCAGGAATCGTCACGCTCGTGATACAAAAGACTGTCCGTGCATATCTTGTAAATTATCACCGCAAGACCGCCGACAATAAGTACGATATCCATCACGAACAAAATATCATCAACAAGCTGCGACTGACAGGCAACCGAGTAATACTGAGAAATCTGAGCATATGCATTATTGAGAAGATGAATGAGTATCCCCACCGTAATCGAGCCCGTCTTTACCGCAATTATTCCGAAAATAACGCCGTAACCGAAGCTGAAAACCATCTGCTCCGCACTTCCGTGCACCGAGGCAAAGAATACCGCACTTGCAACAACCGCAAAGGTTTTGCCGTACCTTATAAATTCGGACAGAAGCACGCCTCTGAAGAAAATCTCCTCAAGGATGGCAGGCAGAACCGCAACGGAAATTATACTTACCGTAAACTCCGCCGAGCCCGTTGACACGGGAAGTGCAAATGCCTGCGGATCCAGTACAAGCGCCTCCGAAAAGGAGGAAAGCACATCCGAAACAATGCCCGTAAATATTGACCCGAAGATCGCAAGCACCGAGGAAAATGAAAATGCAACAAGGAAATATGCAAACACACCGCCGACGCTGATTTTCTCGGGCTCCCAGTCGTAATCAAGCTCGTCCCGTACCGTGAATATGTCGGCAAAGCCCTTGCCCCTTACGGCAAAGTAAACTATCACGGGAGTAATCATCTGCACGGTGTAAACCGCAACATCCGTAAGCTCCGAAAGAAGAGCCGACGACGATGCTCCCGAAAGAATCAGTGCAAAGTCCATAATATACTGCATAGCATACGCACCGACATAAGTGGAAAGCGCAAGTATGCAGGCAAGCAGCATAGAGTTACGAAGCTCTCTTTTTCTTATGCGCTTGTATACCTTAGATCGTATATCGTCATCAAGGTTAAATCCAAGACCGTCCAAGACCGTTCTCCTTTCAAAAAAGTGAAAGCATTCAGATTTTTTTCGTGGTAAGAGCTTCCTCTACCTTGCTTATAGCCGCAAGAGCCGACTTGTCACGGCGCATTGCAATATAAAGATACATCGTGTCAATAATGGAAAGCTGAGCAATTCTCGAGGAAAGCGCAAGATTTCTGAACTGAGTTTCGTCCGATGCCGTGAAAAGGCTGATGTCGGAAAACTTCTCAATCGGATTCTTGCCGTAGTTTGAAATGGAAATTGTGGTAGCACCGCAGGACTTCGCCACCTCAAGAGCCTCTATTATGTCCCTTGAAGCACCCGAATGGGAAATGGCAAGCACCGCATCCTTTTCCGAAAGATGGGATGCAAGAATTACCTGCATATGGTTGTCCGAGGAATAGGTGCAGTCAATGCCCTCGCGAAGAAACTTGTGAGCCGCGTCCATAGCAACGCTCGCCGAAGCACCAAGTCCGAGAACAAGAAGCTTTCTCGCATCGTGAATAACCTCCGCCGCACGCTGAAGCCTTTCCGAATCGAGAATTTTTCTTGTGTGCATAAGAGTCTCATCAATACCGCTGACAACCTTGCCGAATATCTCCTGACAGGTGTCGCTCTTCTGTACCTTTTCGTGTATAATTCTGCCCTCGTCGGAGGTGTCCTTGGCAACGGAAATCTTCATTTCCTGGAAGCCTCCGTAGCCGAGCCTTCTTGAGAAGCGGGCAATTGTCGCCTCGCTGGCACCTGTTAGGTCAGAAAGCTCAACTATTGATTTATCTGTAACGGCACCGGGATTTTTGACAATCCAGTCGGCAACCTTCTTTTCCGCCGCACCCATATTGGGATACATAGACTTTATTCTCAGGTTAATTCCGTTTATCGGAGCCTTCTTGTTGTTTTCAGCCATCGGGGTTCTCCTTCCGAATTTTTTCTTCTATAATAATACCACACTTTTCCCGTTATTACAAGGGGGAATTTTCATTTTGCCCGTTTTTTTGAAAAAAATTTCATTTTGCAACAAGCCCGAAGCGAGCTTTCCGTAAATCACTCGTAAAAGTCTGAAAAAAAGAAATATTTATCCCCGCATAACCGCCGTTTAACGGCAAATTTTACTTGATTTTTACATATACTTGTGGTATAATAGAGTGATTAAGTGTTTATCCCCCAAAGGAGACAACAATGAATACCAATAAAGCCGAAAAAATAGAATGCGAAAAGAAATTCCTCATCGCCTTCCCCGACACAGACCTTCTGAAATCGCAAGGCGGCTGTACCGTTACCGAAATGGAGCAAACCTACCTTCTCTCGGGCAACGGCAGTATGAGAGTCCGCAAAGCAACCCGCAACGGTGAGACAAAATATATCCGCAATATCAAAAAACGCATCTCGGATATGTCAAGCTACGAGGACGAAAAAGAAATAAGCGAGGAAGCCTACAACGAGCTTCTCCTGTGTGCCGACCCCGAAAGAAGCACCGTGCGTAAAACAAGATACGCCTTCCCATACGGAAAGCACATCATAGAAATAGACATCTACCCCTTCTGGAGTGACAGAGCCGTGCTTGAAATAGAGCTGGACGCAGAGGACGAGGAACACGAAATTCCGTCCTGCATTACAGTCCTTAAGGATGTAACAAACGACAAGCGCTACTCCAACCGTGCCCTCGCAAGAGAAATAATCACAGAAGAAGTATAACACCTTAAAATAATACAACATATCACGAAAGGATGATTACGCAATGAAAGAGATTCTGAACCTTTATGCAACCTTCTTCAGAATCGGACTTTTTACCTTCGGAGGCGGCTATGCAATGCTTCCGCTTATACAGCGCGAGGTCGTGGAAAAGCACGGCTGGGCAACCGAGGATGAGGTTATGGACTACTACGCCGTGGGTCAGTGTACACCGGGCGTTATCGCGGTAAATGTCGGTACGTTTATCGGCTACAGAAAAAAGGGAATACTCGGCGGTATCGCCGCAACACTTGGAGTGGTTTCTCCGTCGATTATTATTATATCAATAATTGCGGCATGCCTTTCCCACTTCTCGGACAATGTATATGTTCAGCACGCCCTCGCGGGAATCAGACTCGCTGTGTGTGCCCTTGTTTCGGTGTCCATTTATAAGCTTTTCAAAAAGGGCGTCGTGGATGCGGTTACAGCGGTTATAGCTCTTGTGGTGTTTGTGATTATGAGAGCCTTTGACCTGTCCCCCGTTATAGCGGTAGTTGCATCTGCAATTGTTGGCATAATCTTCCGATGTTATGTAAAAAAGGACGGCAGAAAATCACCTGATAAGAAGGGAGAATCCAAATGAGTATTATCACCGAATTTCTTATCATGATGCTTGAATTCTTCAAAACAGGCCTCTTCGCAATAGGCGGCGGACTTGCAACCATCCCATTCCTTCGTCAGATGGCGGAAAAATACCCCTGGTTTGAGGTCTCCGAGCTTACGGATATGATAGCCGTATCCGAATCAACCCCCGGACCCATAGGCGTAAATATGGCAACCTACGCAGGCTTCAACATGGGCATTGAAAAGGCAGAGGGCTTCCTCGGAATTCTTATGGGAGTCCTCGGCGGAATACTTGCTACGCTTGCACTTATCTGCCCGTCCGTTATCATAATAATCCTCGTTGCGAAAATGCTTGATAAATTCAAGAAGAATAAGCTCGTTGACGGCGCATTCTACGGAATCCGTCCCTGCAGTGCCACACTCGTTGCGGTTGCTATGCTGGACGTGCTTCTTCTCTCTGTATTCTCGGGAAGCAGAGATATCAGCATTGGATCGCTTACAATCAGCGGAATCCCCGAATCGGTAAGCATCGCGGGAATAATTTTCTTCGTGGTACTCATCCCGTTTATAGTTAAATTCAAGAAGGTGCACCCCATCGTGTTCATCGCAATCGGCGCCCTCTTCGGTATAATTTTCAAAATGTAAAAAAGAGCAACACATAAAACGAAAGGAATCTCAAAATGAAGTACGCAGTTATTATTGGCGACGGTATGAGCGACTACCGCCACGAAAAGCTCGGTAACAAAACTCCCCTTGAAATCGCAAAGAAGCCCCTTATGGATATGATGGCACAGAAGGGCGTTGTCGGATTTACACACAATGTTCCCATGGATATGGTACCCGAAAGCGACACAGCAAACCTCGCCGTTCTCGGCTATGACCCCAAGATTTATTCCAAGGGTCGTTCTCCCCTTGAGGCTGTCAGCATGGGCATTGATATGAAGCAGGACGAAACCGCATTCAGAATCAATACCGTTGCCCTTTCCGAGGGTGATGTGTACGAGGAGCTCACAATCCTCGACCACAGTGCAGACGAAATCCCCACAGAGGAATCAAGACAGCTTATCGAAACCCTCGAGGCTGAAATGGGCGACGAAATCAGAAAGTACTACACAGGCGTAAGCTACCGCCACTGCCTCATCTGGAAGGACGCACCCAAAACAATAGACTTCACAAGACCCCACGATATTCTCGGCTCTGTTATCGGCTCCTACCTCCCCCAGGGTGAGGACGGCAAGCCCTACTACGAAATTATGAAAAAGAGCTGGGAAATCCTTAAGAATCACCCCATAAACATCGAGAGAAAGAAGAGAGGCCTCCTCCCCGCAAACTCCCTCTGGATATGGAGCCCCGGAAAGAAGCCCTTCCTTACATCCTTTGAGGAAAGATTCGGCCTTAAGGGTACTGTCGTTTCCGCGGTTGACCTCATAAAGGGCATCGGTCTCTGCGCAGGTCTCAAGGTGCCGGATATCGAGGGCGCAACAGGTAATATCCATACAAACTACGAAGGCAAGGCTCAGGCGGCTATCGACGCATTCAAGAACGGCGACGACTTCGTTTACGTTCACGTTGAAGCCCCCGACGAATGCGGACACAGAGCGGAAATCGAAAACAAGGTTCTTTCCGTTGAATACCTCGACTCCAGAATAGTAAAGCCCATCTACGACTACCTCGTTTCAACAGGCGAGGACTTCAAGGTAATCTTCCTCCCCGACCACCCCACACCTCTCTGCAAGAGAACACACTCTCTTGATGCCGTACCCTTCGTAGTATACACCCACGGCAAGGACGAAAACAGCGGAGCACTCGGCTACGACGAATACTTCGGCCACGGTGTTGAAGGTAAAGTCAAGGTTAAATTCTATTCCAAGGGCTGGGATATGATGGACGACATCGTAGAAAAATAAACCCAAAAACACCCCAACTATATCCGCAAGTTGCCCGTGGGTTGGGCAACTTGCACGGAATACACTCGCCCCTTAGCCCGGCAGAAAAGCAAGCAACAAAATCAAGCACAGCACCTCCTACCCCCCGGCGCAAGGAGCGTAGCGAGTGGAGCCAATATATAAAATTTTTTGCCGAGCTTTTTTCTAAAAAAGCGAGCCGCCGGAGGCCCCCCGTAAAAAAGCCCCCATAATAAGAAAGGACAAACCATGAGTAAATACAACGCAGGAACGACAGAAGTAATAGTAATAGGAGCGGGACACGCGGGAATTGAGGCGGCGATGGCTGCAGCAAGACGCGGATGTAAAACTATGCTCTTTACGATGAATCTTGATGCTGTCGGAAATATGCCGTGCAATCCGTCGATAGGCGGATCGGGCAAGGGCCACCTTGTGTTTGAGATAGACGCACTCGGCGGAGAAATGGGAAAGAGTGCGGATACGGTTTGCCTTCAGTCCAGAATGCTCAACCTCGGCAAAGGTCCTGCCGTGCATTCTCTCCGTATGCAGGCGGACAGAGCAAAATACCACATCGTTATGAAAAAGGCAGTGGAAAATTGCGAAAACCTCTCACTCGTTCAGGGCGAAATCGTCGACCTCGAAAGAGCTGAGGACGGAAGCTGGAACGCTACCACTCAGTTCGGCGCAACATGGAACGCAAAGGCGGTCGTTATCGCCTCGGGTACTTACCTCCGCGGAAAAATCATTGTCGGTGACGTGTCCTATTCGGGCGGCCCCGACGGTATGTTCCCCGCGGGAAGCCTTACCGACAGCCTTCGTAAAATCGGCGTTCCGCTTATGAGATTCAAAACAGGTACACCCGCAAGAATCCACGCAGATTCGGTGGACTATTCACAAATGGAAAAGCAGTACGGCGACGAAAATCCCGAGCATTTTTCCTTCCATACATCCGAATTCTCCGATGAAAACCACCTGCCCTGCTACGTAGTATATACCAACGCAGAAACCCACAGAATCATCCGCGAAAACCTCCACCGCTCCCCGCTTTATTCGGGTCAGATTGAGGGCACGGGTCCGAGATATTGCCCCAGTATCGAGGATAAGGTCGTGCGCTTCGCAGATAAGGAAAGACATCAGCTCTTCCTCGAGCCTATGGGGCACGATACCAAGGAAATGTACCTTCAGGGCTTCAGCTCCTCTATGCCCGAGGATGTGCAGATGCAGATGATTCATTCCCTCAAGGGACTTGAAAACTGTCAGGTTATGCGTACCGCCTATGCCATAGAGTACGACTGCGCAGACCCTCTCTCCCTTGAGCATACTCTCGAATTCAAGGACTTCCCGGGACTGTTCGGTGCAGGTCAGTTCAACGGTACATCGGGATATGAGGAGGCAGCCGCTCAGGGACTTATCGCAGGCATCAACGCCGCATCCTTTGTCAAGGGCACGGAAAAGCTTACACTCACAAGAGATTCCTCCTATATCGGCACTCTCATAGACGACCTTGTTACAAAGGGCACCCGTGAGCCGTACAGAATTATGACCTCCCGCTCGGAATACCGCCTGCTTATCAGACAGGATAACGCCGACGAAAGACTTACTCCCATAGGCTATAAATTCGGCCTCATCTCCGAAGAAAGATATTCGGCATTCCTTAAAAAGAGAGAAAACATCCAAAACGAAATAGAACGAGTAAAGGCAAAGAGCCTTGCACCGAGCGATATCCTCGCGGAAATTCTCGAAAAGGCAGAGTCCGCCCCCGTGAAGAACGGCATAAATATGGCAGAGCTCCTTCGCCGTCCCGAGATTTCCTATAAGAGCCTCGCCCCCATAGACCCCTTCCGTCCCGAGCTCACCGAAAAGGAAGCACAGGCAGTGGAGGTAGAAATCAAGTACGAGGGCTACATAAAGCGTCAGCTTGATGAAGCCGCAAGAATGGCAAAGCTGGAAGCCAAACTCCTTCCCGAGAATACCGACTATTCCACCATCGACGGACTTCGCCTTGAGGCAAGACAGAAGCTCAATGCGGTAAAGCCCAAGAATATCGGTCAGGCATCAAGAATATCCGGCGTAAGCCCCGCTGACGTTTCGGTGCTCCTCGTTTATCTTGAAGGGTGTGCAAGAGAACGCAAGCGCAAGGATTCGGAGCAGGAATAAATCGGCTCGTTGCTTAATTGAATATGAGAAACCCCGACGGAGTGCATTCTGTCGGGGATTTTTGCGCGGATTTTGCTTTTGATTTCGGTACTGTTTATAGTACATAAGAATATTCAAGTGTTATTTTTATAGTACACTTTCCGTGATATAATAAGCATGTAAGGACGGGGTGGCAACACCCAAGATCCAAGAATAACCGCAAATGCGGAATAAAGAAAAGGAGACTTAATCATGACAAGAGAAATCAGAGTAAACGAAAGAGCGGTTATCGCAAGAAGAACAGGCACAGGTAACATTCAGGCAAGAACAGTGGCACCCATCAAAAAAAAGAGTTCAAAGCTCCCCCTCATAATCAACAACACAGTCCGCTTCTGCCACGAAGCCTCCCGCATCAAGAGAGCGATTTCCGAGAAAATCATCACGGTAGCCGAGGATCTTGCGGACAAGACAGCAAGAGAAGGCCTTTTCGGTGAGGACAGAGGCAAGGGCTATGCGGGCACGGACGTGGATTATATCGAAAGATAATTCCCGCAGAAAGCAGGAACCATAAAAAGTGCCGATGTGTTTACAATTCCCCGCTTGAAAATGTTATCATTGAGGCGTATTATTATCCTTGTGATTTTTAAATCCGACATTTTCACTCCGGAGGATAATACATAAATGATAAGTAAACGCACCTCGCTTCTCGCAAAAATCTCCCTTGTTGTCGCAACGGTAATCTGGGGCAGTACCTTCGTGCTGATGAAGGATACCGTGGACGTTCTTGCACCGAGCTGGCTTCTGTTCTTCAGATTCACCATCGGCTGGGTTGTTCTTTCGGGTATTTTCTTTAAGAGACTCAGGGTACTCGATAAAAAATATATCGCATCCGGTGCGGTAATCGGACTTTGTCTGTTCCTTGCGTATTTTACGCAGACGTTGGGTATAGCGGGAACAACCCCCGGTAAAAACGCCATGCTCACGGCGGGGTACTGCGTTATGGTTCCCTTTATTATGTGGGCGGTACACCGCAAGAAGCCCGACGGCTGGAATCTTATTGCGGCGGTAATATGCCTTGTGGGTATCGGTATGGTTGCCCTCTGCTACGAGGGAGAGGCTCTCACCATTGTCCCCGGTGATGCTCTTACACTTCTCGGTGCGTTCTTTTATGCCGCACACATCGTTGCCGTATGGACTCTCGCCCGCGACAAGGATATGATTGTTGTAACAATCCTTCAGTTCTTCTACTGCTCGGTGTTCTGTCTTATCTCTTCGCTCATTTCGGGCACAGAGCTTAATCTTACAAATCTTCCCGCGGAAAACATTGTGATGCTTGTTTATCTCGGACTTTTCGGCACGACAATTGCGCTTCTTTTGCAGAATGTCGGTCAGAAGTACGTACATCCTTCCGCGGCATCAATCCTTCTGAGCCTTGAATCGGTATTCGGCGTTGCATTCTCACTTATATTCTTCGCCGACGAAAAGAAGGATCCGATAATCTTTGTTGGCTTCTTCCTTGTTATGGTGGCGGTAATCATATCCGAAACCAAGCTTGACTTCCTCAAAAAGAACAAGAACGCTCCCGCATCGGAAAACGAATAAACAAAAAAGAAACTCGGCTGATTTGCGTCAACCGAGTTTTTGTTATTTCCAAAGCTTATTTATCTATTACAACCATCGTATGAAGCGTAAATTCGGGCACGGTATAGGAAAGAACACCATTCTCGTATGTGAATTCAAGCTCTGTCATTTCGGGAGCAATATAAACTCTGCGGGGCTTTTCGGGAAGTCTTATGCTGACGTCCGTGTTGATAATCGGAATCGCATCCTCGATAACCTCCGTGTCGCCTCTCTTCTTGGTGACAGCGTAAAGAAGATGATTTACAAGTCTGTTTTCTTCGCATTGACACATAAGGGTCGTTACGCCGTTTGAGGGAAGCGAGGTCGTGAGGGTCTTGGTATCCCCGAGAAGCCTGTCAATAATATCCGTTACGATTTTCTTTGCGTGATATGCACCGTTGTTGCCGTATTCCTTAAAGATTTCCCACGCAATATAACCGATGTTGGAGGTTACACCGGCACCGAAAAGGTGGCTGTCGGGATTGTTGGGCGTATTTGCGTGTGAGCAGAAGCGACGGAGCGTTCTGTTGAAGTAGGAATCCTGCATTTCCGCCATAACGCTTACATCACCGTTCTTTTCGATAATATATCCTCTGTGATACATAAGATAGGGCGCAATTCCGTTGGGCTTCATATCGTAAGTAGGAATAAGATATGTAGCATCAATTTCGCTCTTACCGAGCATACTCAGACCGAAATCACGGAAGAAGCAGCCCTCATCCGTCGTACCGCTGATGCCCGAAAGAAGAATCTTACCGCCCTTTGCAAGATATGTGTTAACCTTCGCTGTAAGCTCGATATCAAACACAACACTGTCGGGGAATATAATAAGCTTGTAGTCCTCAAAGTCGCAAAGACCGTCAATGAGGTTGTAAAGATACTTGCCCTCAAGAAGAATTCTGTTTGCACCTATATTCTCAATACAGTTTTTGTCACTTGCACCGTCGGCATAAATTGCAATATCCGTAATCGCCTTTACGTCGTGACACCACTCCTCCTTCTTTTCAACCTCCGCATAAGCCTCACCGATGAGTCTGTATGTAGCCTCATCGAATTTTCCGAGAGGATGAAGCTGGTCGCCCACACAGCACTTTGCACCGCTGGCAAGAGAAAGCCCCGTTTCATACTTAAGAGCATTGGGATGCTTATATCCGCCGAATTCGCCCCAGGACTTGTGGAACTTGCCCGTCATACCGGAAAATTCTCTGCCGAGCGTTCTTACGTGACCTGCGAAAAGCGGGAAATGATCGTATCCCCATCCGCCCGTGGGAAGGGATTCGATTTCAAGATGTGCGGGATTGCAGTCGAGCCTTACTCTGTAGTCTTCGGGAAGACCTCCGCAGTTGTGGATAACGGGCATATTCGGGTCGTATTTTGCAACGACAGCATTTATTGCCTTGTAGTATTTTTCAAAAACAATATATCTGTGCTTGTCCACATCCTCGGGCTTTGTGGGGTCAAGACCGAGCTTTGTCATTGATTCGATACAGCACTCACAAACACAGCTTGTAGGCGAGCAGATATCCATAAACACACCGTCGAATCTTCCGCCGAACAGCTGCATAACCTCCTCTACCTCCGCACAGAGCATAGCGAGATATTCGTCATTGTTAAGGCAAAGACCGTGCCAGTGAGCTCCGAGCGGTGCATAGTCGCATCCCGCACGGATATTTCTGAACTGAGGATATTCAACCGCCTTTCTCTCGTCAAGACCTGCGGAAACGTAAATCTGAGTACGCACACCAAGCTCCTCGCAGACCTTAAGCTGTCTGTCAAGAAGATTTGTCCCAAGGGTAGGATGCATCTTATTCACCTTGGTGGGGTGATAAGACCAGCCGTGATGTCCCTTTGAGAAAAGAGTAATAGAATTGATATGACCGAGAGTCAGCGCCTTTTTGAAGTTTTCCTCACAGAACTCACTGCCGACATCCGGCATAAGTCCCGAGGTGTGAAAGTCAAGATGAACTTGTCTGAAGGGAAGCTTATCCATAATATAATTCCTTTCGCAAAAAAGTAATTTTCATTTTACAATACCATAATACAGTAAAATGATGTATTTTTCAATATCTTTTTCGGGAAAAATATGGAGAAAATGTCATTTTTAAATTATTTTTCCCTTTTTTTGCAAAAGTCCAATATTTTTATCGATTTATCTATTGCAAAAAAGCAATATAAAGAGTATACTGAAGCTATAAAAACCAAAAGGAGGCACATAAATGATAAATATAACAATATACAACGAATATATCCACGAGCTGCAGAACGAAAAGGTCGGCGAAATATACCCCGAAGGAATCCACGGCGCAATTAAAAATCTTCTTTCCGAGGACAAAAATCTCAACATCCGCACAGCCACCCTCAAGGACATAAACGAAAGCCTTTCCAATGAGGTGCTCGCAGACACGGATGTCCTTTTCTGGTGGGGACATGTTGCCCACGACAAGGTACCCGAGGACAGAGTCGAGGCGGTATACCAAAGAGTCCTTGCGGGAATGGGTCTTGTGGTGCTTCATTCGGGACATTATTCCCTCCCCTTCAGAAGACTTATGGCAACCTGCTGCCGCTCAAAGTGGCGTGAGGACGGTGACAGAGAAAGAATATGGGTCGTTGAGCACAGCCATCCGATAGCAAACGGCATCCCCGAATATTTCGACATCCCCCACGAGGAAACCTACGGTGAACGCTTTGATATCCCCAAGCCCGACGATGTTGTGTTCATATCCAACTTCTCCGGCGGTGAGGTATTCAGAAGCGGATGCACCTTCACAAGAGGTATGGGCAAAATCTTCTACTTCCGTCCCGGTCACGAGGAATTCCCCGTGTACCATATGGAGGTAATAGGCAGGATTCTCCGCAACGCCGCAAACTGGTGCTATACGGAAAATAAGGTAGCTCCCACATTCGGACACTATCCCAAAATAGAAGGCTGATTCAAGAGAGGTAAATATTATGGAAAACAAGGAAATAAGAATAGGCATAATCGGTGTCGGCGGTATAGCAATGGGCGCACACGTCGGCGGACTCAAGAACGTAAAGAACTGCAGAATTTCCGCAATCTGTGACACGGACACCACAAGACTTAAGGAAAGAGGCGACATCCTCGGCATCCCCGAAGCCCTCCGCTTCACGGATTACAAAAAGCTCGTTGACTGTGACGAGGTAGATGCGGTTGAGGTCTGCACACCCAACTATCTCCACCCCGAAATGGCGGTTTATGCCATAGAAAAGGGCAAGCCCGTAAATGTGGAAAAGCCTCTCGGAATCTCCTATGAGCAGGCAAAGACAATGCTCGAGGCTCAGGAAAAATACGGCACTCCCGGTATGGTTTGCTTCTCCTACAGATTCAGAAGTGCGGTAAGATACGCCAAAATCCTTCTTGAGGAAAACGCAATCGGCGACATTCTCGGCGTAAACGTAAAGTACCTCAAGGACAGCGGTCTCTGGGCGGGCAGACGCCTTGAATGGAGATTCCGCAAGGAATTCGCGGGCACGGGCGTGCTGGGTGATCTGGGCGTACATCTTATTGATATGTGCACCTATCTCCTCGGCGACATAAAGAAGGTATTCGGTACCTGCGACATAATCGTAAAGGAAAGAAAATATCTCGATTCCGAGGAATACGGTAATGTAACAACCGACGACGCCTGCAACTTCATAGCAACTCTTGAAAACGGCAGAACCGCAAACTTCTCCATAAGCAGATGCGTTCTCGGACACAAGAATACCATCACCTTCGATATCTTCGGAAGCGACGGCATAATCTCCTTTGACCTCAATCACCCCGACGAGCTTTCCGTTTGCATCGGCAAGGTAGACAAGGAATGCGGCGGTATGCATACAGTTAAGGTGCCAGCAAAGTACGAGCTTTCTCAGGAAGGAACCTTCGTTGAAATTGCAAGAGGAAACAAGGTTGAATGTCATCCCACAATCGCGGACGGTATCAAGTGCCAGAAAATTCTGGATGCGATTCAGCTCTCCTCCGAAACGGGACGACTTGTTGATGTTGAATAAAAATTTCGCTCTGCGGTGTGTCATAAGACGCACCGCTTTGTGCATTCTGCCTCGCCTTTTTGGTAAATTTAAACATTTATCGAATTGCTTGACAAAGGAGCTCCGTCTGTGGTATAATTACAGAGTTAACAGCGAACAATCGCAGTAAATCCACCACGAAAGGAAACAACGAAATGAAAGCAAGATTACCCAAGGGTATGGGCGGCCCTCAGAATATGCAGTCCATGATAAAGCAGGCACAGAAGATGCAGGCAGATATGGAGGCACTCCAGGAAGAGCTCAACGCAAAGGAATACGATATAGCAGCAGGCGGCGGAGCCGTTAACGTAAAGATTAACGGCAAGAAGGAGGTTCTCTCCATAAAGCTCGCAGAGGAAATAGTAGACCCCGACGATATCGAAACCCTCGAGGATACACTCGTAGCCGCTGTAAACGAGGCTATCAAGAAGGTCGAGGAGGAATCCTCCGAGGCTATGAACAAGATTACCGGAAACATCTCAATGCCCGGACTTTTCTGATTCCATGGCACAGAACAAGGAATACGTTCCCGCCCTTGAAAACCTTGCGGAGAAGTTCCGCAATCTCCCGGGCGTGGGAAGAAAATCCGCTTACAGAATCGCGTTTCACATTCTGACCCTCTCCGACAGCGAGGTAAAATCCTTTGCGGATGCCCTTATTTCCGCAAAGAATCTGACAAGAAGATGCAGTATCTGTCAGAACATCTGCGACAGCGAGGTCTGCTCGGTGTGCTCGGATGCCGAAAGAAACAAGCGACAGATATGCGTTCTTGAGGACCCGAGAGATGTTGCGGCAATCGAGAGAATTCACGAATACTCCGGCACCTTCCACGTTCTTCACGGAATCATCTCTCCCCTTAACGGCATAGGCCCCGACGACATAACCGTAAAGGAGCTTCTCGCAAGAATCCAGAGCCTCATCTCGGAAGCCCCCGAAAAGGAAATAGAGCTCATTCTCGCAACCAACCCCACGGTTGAAGGCGACGCAACGGCGATGTACATCTCAAGACTCGCCAAGCCCCTCGGTGTAAAGGTAACGCGCCTCGCCTACGGCATCCCCGTAGGAGCCGACCTCGAATACGCCGACGAATTCACCCTCTTCAAAGCCATCGAAGGCAGACGCGAAATGTAACCAAAAAGAAACATCCCGACTGACATGCCAGTCGGGATTCTTTATTGTATAAAAACTTTCAACTGCACCAATTTCAATAAATGAAAATTCCGAATTCCGAATTTCAAAATCAGCATTCCCCGAATGCCTTTTCCACAACCTCAAGAATCGCTTCCGTCGTTTCCGCTCTGTTAACCTCATCACGAAGTGCCGCACTGCCGGGCTTTCCCTTGATGTACCACGCAATATGCTTTCTCGCCTCACGAGTGCCCGTGTATTCGCCTTTTTCGGCAATAAGCGAGGTCATATGGAATATGATGTCCTCTTTTTTCACGGCATCGGAGCGCTCAACCATTTTCGTGCCGTTTTCGAGATAGTATGCAATCCGCTCGAATATATAAGGGTTTCCCAGCGAGCCTCTGCCAATCATAAGTCCGTCACAGCCCGTGTATTCGAGCATATGCACGGCTTCCTCCTCGCTTGTTACATCGCCGTTTCCGATAACGGGGACGGATACCGCCCTCTTTACATCTCTTATTATATCGAGATTCACAGGCGGAGCATACATCTGCTCTCTTGTTCTTCCGTGTACTGCGATAGCCGCGGCACCGCTTCTCTCACACGCCCTTGCAACCTCTACCGCGTTGATGTGCGCCTTGTCAAAGCCCGCACGGATTTTCACCGTCACGGGTAAATCGTAAAAGCCCTCGGTATCGAGATAACGGCGTATGCACGCAACAATCTCGCCGCAAAGCTCCGGATTCTTCATAAGAGCCGAGCCGTCACCGTTGCCCGCAATCTTCGGTGCGGGACAGCCCATATTTATGTCAATCGCACAAGGATTGTATTTTGTAACAAGCAGCGCCGCTCTGCCCATTTCGTCCGGGACCCTTCCGAAAAGCTGAAGGGCACAGGGTCTTTCCGCATCGGGAATCTCACAAAGGGCGTTTGTTTTCTTGTCCTTGAATATAAGAGCCTTTGAGGAAACCATCTCGGTGGTCATTCCCTCCGCTCCCCTCTTCTTGCAGAGCGCACGGAAGGACTTGTCCGTCACTCCCGCCATGGGAGCAAGAAAAAGACCGTGCCTGTATTCCGTATTTCCTATTTTTATCATTTCTTTTATTCCGTTATAATTTCAAGTATTTCCGTGCCGCACTTGGATACCTCGTCCTTCTTTGAATAAAGGTCGAGGATATCCGCATTGAGAATGATGTTACGGCAGGGATTTTTCCCGTCTGTAAATCTTCTTTCGGGATATATGGGGAATTTCTTTCCGATTCTGTCCGTGTATTCACCGCATATACGACTCTCACCGCCGAAATTTGAGCAAAGTCCGTTTGCCCTGAGAATGCAGGACTCAAGCACCATAAGAGGAAGTCTGCCCCTTACAACGCAAGCCGCTTCCACACCCTTTACACGAAGGATATCACGCATCTGCGCACTCTTGAGCTCCGTGGAAAGCGTCACGCAGGAAAGTCCCATTGCGGCATATTCCAGAAGTGCCTGCGAATTCGCAATATTAAGCCCCATACCGCCGTATATCGGCAAGGAGGTATCTCTTGCGTACTCTATATGACCGATGTTTGAGATATACACATATCTTGCACCGATGTCCCTTGCGTTTTCAAGAGCGATTCTTATATTTTCCTTTTCTTCCTCGAATATTACTCTCGGAAGCCTTACCCCGAAGGGAAGCTTTATATTTTCAACCGTACCCTTTCCGAAAAGCTCCAGAGGCAGACAAATGCTCTCAAGCTCCTCGGGATATTCCTTTTTGCTGTAGGTGAAATTCGGGTTATCCGTTATAAAGCGGATTTTCGCCCTTCTGCAGCTTCTCTTTTCCGTCTCGAATCCGTCTGTGCTTACCTCTCGAGCCCTGCAAACGGCTCCCGATTTATCCGAAAGGATAGCCCTCTCCAGAGCCTCAACGGCACCTCTTCTGAGTGCGTTTATCTCGGACGCAGCAAGGAAAAGTCCGTCGTCAAGGTCTATCTCGCTCTGTGACAGTACGAACTCAGTCGAGCCGAGCTTTGACATATTTTTAAGAAAGCTTTCCCTTGTCATAGGAGCATTCACGGCATTTCCGACAATTCCCTCAAGGGTGAATTCTCCGATTTTTCCGTATGCCTCAAGCCTTGCATAAGGTCTTTCGCCACTTCGTATTTTTGCGTAAAGCCTCACGGGTACCTTCGGTATGGGCGGAATTTCCACCTCGGTGCCATAAGTTTTTGCCTTATCGTCGTCACTGCGGAAGCCGTACATTTTTCTGTTGTCGGCAAAATACTTCTTTGTGAAATATCCGTCCGTAAAGCCGCCTCTCGAGAAGATATCCGAAAGCTCGCCGTACCTCTTCTCGTCCGCATTTTCATTCTTGTCAATAAGACCGCGAAGAATCTTCACCGTCTTGTAAACATAGTCGGGGCTTTTCATTCTGCCCTCGATTTTAAGGGATGCTATACCGAGCTCCGAAAGCTCCGTAATATGCCTTGAAAGAGTAAGGTCACGAAGACTCAAGGGATAGAGATTTTTCCTTTGCTCACCTTTTGAATTCGTAAGCGAGCCCTGCATTCTGCACGGCTGTGCGCAAAGTCCTCTGTTTCCGCTTCTTCCGCCTATAACCGAGCTCATAAGGCACATTCCCGAATGGGACACGCACAGAGCTCCGTGGATAAATACCTCTGTTTCGAAGTTGCCGACGCTTCTTCCGTATTCGGTGATTTCCTTTATATCCTCTAAGGGAAGCTCCCTTGCGAGAACTATTCTTGAAAAGCCGAGCCTTGAAAGTGCAATCGCACCCTCAAGATTATGGCAGGCACATTGCGTGCTTGCGTGAAGCTCAACACCCGGGATGCTCTCATAAAGAAGCCTTGCAAGACCCAGATCCTGCACGATAAAGGCATCCGCTCCGCTTTCCCACGCCTTTTTTGCAAAGGCAAGAGTCTCGGGAAGCTCTCTGTCGAAATTAAGAGTGTTAAGAGTTATATTCGACCTTACGCCGTGGAGCTTTAAAATACGCAGAGCATTGTAAAACTCTTCTTCCGTAAAGCCTCTGGCATTCATTCTGGCGTTAAGTCCGCTTCCGCCGAAATAGCATTCGTCCGCACCCGCGCTTATAGCGGCAAGCACGGCATCGTAGCTTCCGCAGGGTGCAAGAAGATAGGGTTTTCTCATTATGCGCTCCTCCAATCGTAAGTTTTATGTGAAGTTTTCAAAATGTACTTGAAATTTACTTCGCAAGGAATTATAATGTAATTAACTATCATAGTATTATACCCCATTTGTCTTACTTTGTAAAGATTATTTTTATGAACAAAGACAAACGGTGTCAAAAATATTTCATTGGAGTTTATATGGCTTACAATACAAAAGACGTCACAACCAAACGGCAGTCGAGATTTTTCGTATTGAGTATTCTTATCTCAATCCTTCTGTCACTCACCGCCGTACTATCATATTTCACGGGCTTTTCGGGAATTCTCAGCGGGCTTGTGAATATAATCACCTACCCCATAACCTACTGCACAAGCGCCGTTTCCGACGGAATCACGGGCATAGGCAAATACTTCGGCGATATCGCAAGGCTCAAGGAGGAAAACATGCTCCTCAAGGCACAGAACAACGAGCTTATCGGCGAAATCGCAGGCATAGAGGCACTCAAGGCGGAAAACGAACAGCTTTACTCCTACCTTGAGCTCAAGAGAGAATACAACAAGCTCTCTCTCGTAAACACCAAAATAATCTCCCGCGGAAGCGGAAACTTCCTGACCTCCTTCACCGTCGACAAGGGCACAATGCACGGCGTGAAAAAGAATATGCCGATAATCACCTCAAGCGGAATTCTCGGCATCATCACGGAGGAGGGTCCCCTTACCTCAAGAGCGGTAACTCTCATCTCCCACAATTCCTCTGCGGGCGTGTACCTCACAAGAAGCGGCACCCCAGGAATTCTTCAGGGCGACTACAATCTTTCGGTTGTCGGTCAGTGTAAAATCACGGGACTTCCCATAGACACCGACGTAAAGATAGGCGACCATGTAACCACCGCAGGCACGGGCGAAATCTTCCCCGGTGAGCTTTCCGTGGGTAATGTTGCCGAAATACAAAGAGACGCCACCACCCAGACACTCACCCTCATTATCACCCCGACCTGTGACCTTGTAAACGAGGACGCCGTTATGATAGTAACGGATTTCGAAAGAATATACGACGTCACACCCGAATAAAAGCACGAAAAGCCACGGAGCATAAGGCAGTCTCCGTGGCTTTGTTATATCACTCGGAATTTCTTCTGTGCTCCCTCGGTGTAACTCCGTACCGCTCCTTGTATGAGGAAATAAAGAAGGACACCGTGTTGTACCCGCACAAAGGGGCAATGTCGCAGATTTTCATATCGGTATTTGCAATAAGGTCGTTCGCCTTGTCAAGACGAATGGAAATAAGAGCCTCAATCGGGGTCTTTCCCGTTGTCTGTCTGAACAGCCTTACGAAATAGCTCTTCTCAAGATGCACAAGATTCGACAGCTCCTCAAGAGTAATCTGCTTATCCGCATTCTGCCGCATATACAGAAGTGCCGTCTCGCAGGCATTGTTCACGGGCTTTAGCCTCTCGTAATTACGCTTGCTTATCTCCGCATTCACACTGTATAAAAGCTCCAGCACAAGCTCTCTTGCCGCGGGGGAATTCTTGTCGGCAAGATTTATCAGATTTTCGTATATACGCATAATTCCGTTTATATTTATCGGGCGGATTATCGGCAGAAACCGTGATATAAGCGCATCCTCGCAGAGCGGCTGGATTTTTCCCGGGAGATTTCTCGAATAGTCGGCTGTCACCGCCTTACCGGAAAAATCAAGCGTCACAATATATGTTGACTGAGCCCCCACCGATTCAACCACACCGCCCGGCGGACGGAAAAGTATATCTCCGCGATAAAGCTTTCTTTCAAAATATTCGCCGTAGGAATAAATTCTGTCGTTTTTAAGCTCCATATCTATTTCGTAGTCCTTGACGGTACGAAATACTCTTTTCTGCGATTCGGAGGTGAAGCTCTTTGCCTCAAGAACAGTGATATCCGTAAAATCATCCCCTTCGGGGCGTATTATAGCACAAATATGTCACTATGTCAATAAAGTTATATAAAAACGTCTAAATAATTGCTTGACGGCAGAAGCAAAAGCGATATAATTGTATTACAACAACTTCCACGGAGGCATAATATGAGTAATATAAAAATAAGAAAAGACTTAAGAAGATGGCTGTTCGGCGGACTCGGCTTCCACAACAGCGAGGCAACAATGACACCCATGATGTCGGACAAATTCCTCAACGAAAGAGTCCTCAAGTGCTTCGGCGAAACCTCCCCCACCTTCTCAAGAGTATTCGCAGGCTATTTCGACTGGACACGGGAAGCAATGGACAGATTTGCCGACTACTACGACAAAACCTTCCGCAAGAGCGGTACTCTTCTGTACCTCGTCCCCGGCAGAATGCCGATGATTACGGATGATTTTAATCTTGTTGACTACTGCGAAAAGGTCGCAACCAACCTTGAATATCTCATAAAGGAAAGAAAATGTACAAAGGTGCGCTACTACTGTGCAACAAACGAGCTTTCCGTGGGTAACACCTACGCCTATCTCGCACAGCACCTTGACCTTTTCAAGGAAATCCACACGGAGCTTCAGAAGGCGTTCATCCGTCACGGACTTGACATTGGTCTTATGGCAACGGATGCATCGGGAGTTCAGTGTTTTTCCCATAATCAATGGGTAAAGGACAATATGGACGAGCAGACCGAGGTTTACTGTACTCACCTTTACAGCATAAGAGAGGATATTGACGAGAATTTCTATGACAACCTTGTAAAGCTCTTTTCGGAAGCGGTTGAGATTGCACAGACAAAGGAAAAGCGCTTCTGTCTCGGTGAATTTGGTATTACATCAAGAACACGATACAATAACAAGGGACTTGCAATGCGCAACGATATGTGCGCCGCAGAGAATTTCCCGGAGGAAGCGGGCGTGCTTTCCGTAAAACTTTCGGAAATGTGTGCCGCAATAATAAACACGGGAGTTTTCAGCGGTGCATACTGGAGCCTTGTAGACTATCCCGACCCCTTTATCCGTGAGGACGGCGACAGCGATGAGGAAAAAGCAATCTACGATGTTGCCCGCTTCTCGGGACACGGACTTCCCATAAGATACAACAAAAACGGTCTTTTCCGCTGGTGCGACGACGAGCAGGATTACAGCTCAAGAGCAATGCTTTACACCATCGGCTATATGGTAAAGCTCTTCAGAAAGGGCTCACGCACATTTGCGGTTGAGTGCGACGACAAGAATCTGCGTGCCTGTGCCGTTACAAATCCCGACGGAAGCTTCTCCTGTGCGGTTATAAACATCGGAAACGAAGCAACAAGGGTAAGCCTCGAAATACAGCATAATCTCGGAAAGCCTATGAGAAAATACGACTTTGAGGCAGATAATGTTCCCTTCAACAAATTCTGCGACCTCCAGCCCTTCTCGGCTCTTGTTGAAGCCAAGGACGGCAGATGCGAAATTGAAGCGCCTCCTATGTCCGTAACCTTCCTCACAACGGATTATGTTGACAGAAAGCCCTCCGAAATAAAGAATGTCCGCACGGAAGGGGACTTCGTAAAATGGGATTCCTGCGAGGATGCGGAGCACTGCTACTACAGAGTTTACGCCTCCGACAAAAAGGATTTCATTCCCTCATACGAGAATCAGATTTGCTCCACCGTTGCACTGTACACCGAGATTTCGCAGGAGAATGCAAAAAAATATTACAAGGTAGAATCCGTAGACAAATACGGCAACAGATAAAGCAGTCAATTCCGTCCCCGATAGAAAATTATCGGGGATTTTCTCTTTCCCCTTCTTGACAAACAGAGTAAAGGTTGCTATAATAACACTTGTAATACAAGTTAGAACAAGGAGATCCAAAATGACAACATTCAAGGAAAGAGTAAAAAACCGCGAGCTTCTCTGCGGTACACACATAAATCTCAACGACCCCGTAATCGGCAACATAGTCGCACACCTTGATTTCGACTACATCTGGATAGATATGGAGCACAACCATCTGTCCCTTGAAAACCTTCTCGGACATATGATGACCATCCAGAACGCAGGCAAGCCCGTGCTTGTCCGTGCACCTCAGGACGATTTCACATACACAAAGAAGATACTTGAAATGGGCCCCGATGCCATTCTTTTTCCTATGATAAAAACAAAGGAGCAGGCTGAAAAGCTTATAAGCTACACACTCTATCCGCCCTACGGAAACAGAGGCTACGGCCCCGGCAACGCCATAAAGTACGGTGTTGAGACAAGCAGCGGCTACATCGCACGCAACCACAAGGATATGTGCCGCTTCCTCCAGATTGAGCACATCGACATTTTTGACTGTCTCGACGAGCTATGCGAAAATCCCTTTATTGACGGCTTCATCATAGGCCCGTTTGACCTTTCCGGCTCTGTCGGTGAGCTTGAGAATGTATTCGGTGAAAAAACACAGAATCTCATCAAAAAGGCCGTGGAAATCGTCAGCCGTCACGGCAAGTCAATCGGACTTTCCACCGGCGCAAGAGATGCGGAAACTATCACAAAGTGGCACGACCTCGGCATCAATATGATAAGTGCGGGTGCAGACTACGGTATGCTCGCCGCAGGGATGAAGCAGATGGCGGAAACGCTTAAGAAGTGCCATATCGAAAAGTGAAAGGAAACACAAATATGAAAATCGAAAAACATATTGTCTCCCGTACCGATACAATCCACGAAGGCTGGCCGGATATTGTCAGATGCAAAAACGGTGACCTCTTCGTTGTATATAACGAATGCAACGCCCACGGTGACAGAGACCACAGCCGTATCACAATGAGAAAAAGCTACGACAACGGCAAAACCTGGTCGGAGAAGAGATATATCAGCTACGAAACAAGCCACGGCAAGCACTGGAACAGTATCCGTGCAAGTGTAATGCCCGACGGCAGAATCATCCTCGTCTGTGACAAAATGAACGGTGAGGGGCTTACCGCAGAGTCCTGCCATACCTGCCGCATATATATGTGGGAAAGCTTCGACAACGGTGAGACATTTGTCAACGAGCGCAACACGGAGATTGTCGGCTTCTGCTCGGACAAGGTACGCCATCTCTCCGACGGCTCTCTGCTTCTGCTTGTGAGCCTTATAAATTTTGATAGCGGACTTTATGAAATCCACGCACACAAGAGCTATGACAACGGAAAAAGCTGGCAGTACAGGTGCTGTGCCGCAAGAAGTAACAAATATACCTTCATTGAGCCCAACTCCATCGAGCTTTGTGACGGCAGAATAGTTGCATTCCTTCGTGAGAATTCCATGATGGGCTACAACGGCTTTGCGGTAGTCTCCGAGGACAAGGGCGACAGCTTCGGCGAGATTTTCGAAATCCCCACTCCCGGTATGCACCGTCCCTTCGTGGGAAGGCTGTTTGACGGAAGACTCATTCTTTCATTCCGTGAGCTTCTTGCAGACAAAACCTACAGACGGCTTATGGCGAGCATCATAACGGAGGACGACATCTTTAACGCCAAGGAATTCGACACCTACCATATTGACACGGACAACCACGAAACCCACCACGACCAGGGCTATTCCGCGTGGGTACAGACCGCAGACAACGAAATCTATATGGTAAACTACATCACGGACGATGCCCCCAAGGCCTATATCAAAGGCTACAGAATAACTCTCTGATTCGGTCTTGACAATACAAAATATATTTGTTATACTCATAGTGTCGGTATCGGAAAATATCGGCACTATTACTGTTTTTAAGGAAGTAAACTTATGCTTGACAATGCTAAAAATATCCCTTGCGACTTTTTAATATATCCCACGGACGAAAAATACGCCGAGGAAACAAGACAGTTTCAGGGCTGTCCCACCATTGCAGTAACAAGGAAGGGCAGAGTTTTTCTCGGATGGTATTCGGGCGGTGGCGGTGAGCCTCAGATGGATAACTACAACATTCTTGCGGCAAGCGATGACGGCGGAAAAACCTTTTCAAAGCCAATTGCGATAATTCCAAGCAGCAAGGAAAACCTTGTTCACGCTCTGGATATTCAGCTCTGGATAAACGACAAAAACGAGCTGTATGTATTCTGGGTACAGAACAACGTTGAGAAAATCGACTCTATGGAGGAAAAGGTGTTTTTCGAGCACGGCTTCCCGAGGGTAAACTACGGCGGATACAACTTTATGGACAGACGTCACACTATGTGGTGCGCTATATGTAAAAATCCCGATGCGGATATAAAAAGCCTTGAATTCACAAAGCCCGAGTGCCTCGATGACGGTTTTCTCCGCTGTAAGCCGTTGAAGCTGTCAAGCGGCAAGTACCTGTTCTTTAACTACGACCAGACAACCGACAATTATATGATGAGCCTTACCGAGGATTGCAAGAGCTTTACCCGTATAACCGGCGGTAAGAAGCTTCTTACAAATCACGATGAAACCACGGCATATGAAATGCAGGACGGCACAATAAGGCTTCTCGCAAGAGCGGACAGAATCGGTGTCCTTGCCGAAAGCTTTTCCCGTGACGGCGGTCTTACGTGGACAGACGGTGAAAAATCGGATATCGTCAGCACATCCTCAAGATTTTTCGTTTCAAGGACTCCCACGGGAAGAGTTTTACTTATTCACAACAATCATCCGTCCGAGCGCACAAATATGACGGTTTGTCTTTCGGAGGATGACGGAAAAACGTGGAAGCACAGCCTTCTTCTTGACAACAGAGAACAGCTCTCCTACCCCGATGCGGACTTCTGCGACGGCAAAATATATCTCACCTACGACAGAGAACGCCACGGCGCAAGAGAGATTATCGTTGCCTCTCTCACCGAGGACGATATAATAAACGGAAACGCCCCCACACTTGTCGTTGCAAGCAAGCCCTCCGTGCCGAGAACGTGGGGTAATCCTTCGTAACACAGAAAGGAGCTCAGTCCAATGAAAATAACAGCAGCCCTCAGGGAAATGTGGAAAAGCAAGGGACACTACGACCTCATAGTTGCAGGTGCGGGTCCAGCGGGAATAGGAGCGGCTATATCCGCTTCAAGGCGTGGGCTTCGTGTCGCACTTGTCGAGTCATTCGGATTTGCGGGCGGTGTCGGTACACAGAGCCTTTGCCCCATTTACTTCGGCTTCGGTGTTGACGGCAAGCAGACAACTGCAGGACTTTCCGAGGAGTTTATAAGAAGAATGGACGACCTCGGTGCCGCTACCTTCTTTCTGTACGATTCCCACGAGGTGCCCGAATACACGAAAATCGGTGACAGACCCCTCACCACAAAGGTTCTTCTCGACGGCGAGGTTATGAAATTGGTATATAACAGAATGCTTGCCGAGGCGGGAGTAGAATTGTTTTATTACACCCATATGGCAGAGGTGTTCACGGAAAACGGGAGAATATCCTCCGTGCTTCTGTCGGCGCTCGAGGGTAACTATCTCATCGAAGCTGACACCTTTATTGACGCCACGGGAAACGCACAGCTTGCTTTCCTCGCTGACAGCAGTGCCGTGAGTGTATGCTCTGCCGATGACGGTATGCATAATTCCATGTTCTTTGTCGTTGACGGCGTGAAGGATTTCGATCACGATACGGCAAAGCGGATATACAAGGAGGCAAGAGATGCAGGACGGCTTCCCGAGAAGGTATGGCCCCATTTCGGCTTTGCGACACTTTTAAAGCGGGGAATGATGCAGATTGCCGTCTGCTTTGACATCGGCAACGGTGCAGACTCCCGTGAAATGACATCTATGGAGCTCGGTATGCGTGAAAATGTATTCAAGGTACTGGATTTCCTGAAGCGAGAGGTCCCCGGCTTTGAGGACTGCTATCTTACCGCAACTCCTTCAAAAATAGGTGTCAGAACAAGCAGAAGCATTGTCAGTGCCTGCGATTTTAATGCGGATACTCTTATGAGCGACGACTTTTATCATCCCGTTGCACTCTGTCGCAGAATTTACGGTATGCACAGCAACAGCACAAAAAGCTTCAGCTCGAGCTGGACAAGCGGTGCGGGCGGTATAGGCGCTGTTCCGATGGAAACGCTCATCAGTGCAAAATTCAGCAATCTCCTTGCCGCAGGACGGTGTATCGGCTCCGAGCCGAGGCTTATCGGTACGTTCAGAATGATGAACACCTGCATGACGCTCGGTGAGGCGGCGGGACTTATGGCGACGGTTGCAAAAAAACACGGCAAGTCTGTAAGTGAGGTAAGCTACGATGAGCTTTTACCGTTCTTGTGCGAGAATGGTTTTATACTTAAGGCTTAAAGCGACAAGCGGTACTTACAGAATTCTTCGGGCTTGAATTTATCAATATGGATATGTCGAATGTTGTCGAAAAATGAAAGCCTCCCATGTGTAAGGGGAGGTGGGTTTGCAAAGCAAACTCGGAGGGGTTGTAAATGAGAAAATATAAAACTTATAAGATTTTAAATACAATACTCTATGTGTTATATATACCATTATCATTTTTCGGTTTTATGTGCGGTATGGCAACAGATGGATTGATCGATGAAACTAATAAAGTGGTAATTACTCTAACAAATATATTTGCCTATATAGGCTTATTTATGCCGATTATATGCTTGACTTGTTATTTGGTTTCAAGGAGAATAACAGAAAACAAGGTTCTCGGTTATGTTATAAAATTTATACCAATTATAGTTTTGGTTTTAATGATAATATTAGATTTTATTATGATGTATATAAGATAAACAATCCCTCGGTCAGCTGCGCTGACAGCTCCCTTTGCACAAGGGAGCCACAAGGGAGCCTTTGAAAAGCTTGCATCTAAACCGTATGCCTCGCAATACAAAAGCAGAAGCTGTAGTCTCCTTTTTTTGGGGCTACAGCTTTAATAAAACATTTCAGTTTGTAATACAAATTCATCCCCGCCTATTGACAAAGGCTGATATGTATGTTATACTCAACTTGTAATACAAGTTTATTTTCCTATGTAAGAAAGGAATAAAAATATGGCATATCTTACAGGCAAAACCGAGCAGGGCTGCAGCACAACAGGAATCCTCAGGGACGGTTATATCGTCTGTGCTCCCGATGTTCCCGACAGAATCATAAACCAGGGCAAGACAAACACCTGGCATATGTGGCACGCCAAGGTTGTGGGCGAGGTCGGTGAAAAGGTTAAGATTCGGCTTGAATGGCCGGAATACGACAAAAGTAAGGTCGACCCCGAGCTTCTGAAGAATCCGAATTTCGAGCTTGAATGGGAATGCTTTATCACCTGTGCAAGGGATATCGTTTTTACAAGCACCGACAGAATAAACTGGAGCCGTATCGAAAATGTCGAAATTGCAGGCAATTCCCTTGTTTTCGAATCGGAGCTTGAGGCAAAGGAAAGCTGGTTTACCGTTCTTTATTATTACACAACCGAAATGTTCCGTGACCTTCTCGGGTTTGCGGATGAAAACAAATATATAAAAACCGAAATCATCGGCAACGATATGGGCGGTGATGAAATTTACGCCTTTACCGTTACAGACTTTTCCGTGCCCGACACGCAAAAGAAGGCAATGTTCTTTATGGGACAACAGCATGTGAGCGAAAACAACGGAAGCCATATGTGTGACCTTATGATGCGTTTCCTTGCAGGTGACGACGAAAAGGCTGCCGAGCTTCGCAAAAAATACGTGGTTTACTTTGTCCCCGTAGCGAGTGTGACATCGTGGAGAGAGGGACTTGATACACATCTTACAATAGACATAAACCCCAACCGTGACTGGGAGGAAATGACGCTTCCCACCACAAAGGCAATACACACTTGGCTCGAAGCACAAAAGCCCGTGCCGTCCTTCCTTCTTGATATTCACTCGGGACTTGCAAACTACGGCAGATGGGATATCTGTCAGGCGATAAGCACAAATCCCGACAAAACCGACAAGGACTATGAAAGAGAGCACCGCTTTGTAGACCTCGTTTATGAAGAAGCCTCCTTCCTTCCCACAAGAAGATACTGGGACGACTTTGCCGTAAAGACCACAAACTTTGACGGCTATGCCAAGAGATACGGTCAGTCACAGACTATGGAGGTCTCACACTACGCTATGTACGACAAGGAAGCGGGCAGACACTTCCCCATTGACAAAAAGGGACTTGAGAGATTCGCCCGTCAGCTTCTGCCGATATGCGACAAACTGATTTCGGAGGAATAAAAATGAGCAAGGAATTTTTTGAAGACAGCTTCACAGTCGACAAGGACTGTTCATTAAAGCCCGCCAACATCCACACGGGCGAGGACGCCAACGCCGAGCACTACAGACGTGCGGGAAGAGCGTGGCAGAGTGCGCCCTGCACGGTCAAGACAAAGGGCGGAAGGCTTTACTGCACCTTCAGCGGTGACAACTCAAACGTCGGTGACGAATCCCCCAACAACTACAACGTTCTTATATACAGCGACGACAACGGCAAGACCTGGTACGAGAATGAGCTGATAATAGACCATTCCGATTCTGTAAGAATCCACGGACCGCTTATGTTTGTAGAGGAAAGCGGAAAGCTGTGGCTCTTCTGGGCGCAGTCCTATATCTACTGGGATTCACGAGGCGGTGTATGGTGCATAACCTGTGACAATCCCGATGCGGAAAAGCTCAAGTGGTCAGAGCCGAGAAGACTCTGTCACGGTGTTCTTGCAACTCCCCCGATTGTTACCTCCTGGGGTGAGATGCTTCTTCCCGTTTCCATATGGAAGAACATCACAAGACACAAGTTCAATCATTTGCCCGAGCTTGAATACAGCTGTGTTTATGCATCAAGCGACGGCGGAGAAAGCTTTACCCTTGTAGGCAAAGCAAACGACCCCGACACCACATTTGACGAAAACACCCTCGCCGAGCTTCCCGACAAAACTCTTGTTATGACATTGCGAGACGAAAAAGCAATCTCCATCTGCTTCTCCAAGGACAGAGGCAGAACGTGGACAGAGCCGAAAAAGCTGATGGATCACACCTCATCAAGAAGCTTCCTTGCTACATTCCCGTCGGGAAATCTGCTTCTTGTCACAAACGATCCCGAGGGCACAGATCTTTCCGAAAGAAATCAGATGACAGCCTTCCTTTCCGAGGACGGCGGAAAAACCTTCCCTCACAAGCTTCTTCTGTACAAGGAGCCTAATGTTTCCTACCCCGCGGGAATGATAACAAAGGATGGCACGGTATATGTTTCCTTCGACAGAAACCGCTACACCGACAGTGAAATGTTCCTCGCAATCTTCCGCGAAGAGGATATAAGGGCAGGCAAATGCATCACGGAGGGCTCAACACCGCACAAGCTGATTCTTCGTGCCGATGAGTCCCACGGCAAGCATAAAATCTACGACGACGGAACGACGTGGTAAAAAATCAATCCCTTGGAAATTTATCCAAGGGATTTTTTATTGCTGAACAAGGCATATAAAAATGGGATGGCTTTCGCCACCCCATTAATTTTTTCGGATTAACCCTTGGAATTACTTTGTGTAAGCATCTGCGGTCTTGCCGAAGTTAGCCTTGATAACCGCAAGGTCAGCAACCGTGATTACGCCGTCTTCGTTGATGTCAACTACCTGACGGAGTGCAGTAGCGTTTTCGCTGTCTGCAAAGCCACGGAGAACTCTGATGAAGTCGTCAAGGTCAATCTTGCCGTCACCGTAGGTTTCATCGAAGGAGCCCTTGATGTCACCACCGATAAGTGCGGGAATTTCGTCCATTGTAACTACGCCCTTGTCAACAGTAACTGTGCCTGTGTATGTAATGTAGCCGGGCTTCTTAACCTCGAATGTATATGTGCCGGAGGGGAGAGAAACTATCTTTGTGATGTCAGCATCGCCTTCATCTGCACCCTCAAGGTGGATGGGCTCAAGACCTTCAATAACGAGGATTGCTCTTCCGTCGTAACCTGTTTCCGTGTCAACAACTACATTGGAACCTTCAGCCTTATCACCGAATGTGATTTCGAAGTCAACGTCTGCGGGCTTTTCTTCGTATGTGATTACGAATGTACCCTTGTCTGCAGGTGTGAAGTCGTATTCACCGTTTACAGCCTCAACAGCCTCGCCGTTAATGAGGATGTTGTTTGTAGCCGCTGTTGCGATGTGGAACTTGGGAGCTGCTGTTTCGCTGCCTTCTTCAGCAAGTGTTACCTTACCGCCGTTTGCGGACTTGAGGATGTACTCAACCTTGGGGTCGATTGTGAAGCCTTCAGCCATACCGTTGTTGAAGATAGCGGAAACCGCACCTGTTACGTTTGTGATAATAGAAGCAGACTGGTCAACACAAATCTTCTTTGCAACTTCACCGCCGTTGATAACAACAGTAATGTTACCGGTATGTGTGTGTGTACCTGCATTGAATCTGAGTGCGCCGAGCTGAACACTGCCGCTAACCTTACCACCGTTGATTTCAAGGTATACGTTACCGCTGGAGTTATTGTTGTATGCACCCATATGGAATGTATCACCGATGTAACCACCGTTCATAATGAGCTTACCGCCGCCCATCATACCCTTGAATACCTGTTTGCTTTCTGTAGGTGTATTTGTGTTATAACCGGATTCCTTATAGTATTCGATATTTGCACCGAGTGTAAGTGTCTTACCGTTACCGTTGATGTAGGGGTCAGCGTATGTATTGTCAGACTTTGCGGGAAGGAGGAATGTGAGGTTGTCATACGCCATATTTGCGGTCATTGCTGTGATACCGCCTGAAATCTTGATGAACGCCTCGTCCTTGTTAATACCTACGAGCTCGTAGGATGCTGTGCCTGTCATCTTGGGATAGTACTTTGCAATGTCAGCCGCACCCTTGAAGATTACCTTACCGCCCTTTGCACCGAGAGCCGCAACTGCGTCTTCAACCGTGTCGTATGCGGGATAGGTAATACCGTCAACCGTAAGTGTGCCGGACTTGTCTGTGTTAGCAAATACTGTACCCTCAACCATAAATACGGGGTAAAGTGTTACATCGCCCTCGGGCATTGTATATGCGCCGGAGATTGCGATAAGAGAGCCTTCTGTTTCGGACCAGCCTGCGAATACATAGCCTTCCTTTGCAAGGTCACAAGTGGGAAGTGTTACCTGGGCACCTGCCTGAGCGCTGATTGCGTCGGGAGCTGTACCTGTTGTAGCATCGCCCTTGGAGAATGTAATCTTGGGAAGAACAAGGTCTGCTTCAACGAGAAGTGTACCTGTTGCAGAGGGTGTGTATGTGTAAACGCCGTTTACGGGAGCAATTTCTGCCTTGTTTACAAATACCTTTTCAACGCCTTCGCCGGGGATAAGCTTGAATGTGGGAGCTACTGTGGAGCTGCCGATTGTTGCGATTTCAACCTTGATTCCCGCGGGAGCATCTACGATATATCCAACATTGGAGATTGTGTAGCTCTGGAGAGACTTTGCACCGTCATTGAATACGAGGATTGTGTTGCCGTTGATTACGCTGGCACCTGTCTTGAAGTTGATGTTTGTGCCGTTGAGCTTAGCACCGTTAACGGTAATAGCTATGCTTGCGTTGAGTGTGTGAGTACCGCTTGTTGAGTAGTAAGCACCGATACCGTTTGCATTAACCTTACCGCCGTTGATTTCAGCAACAACGTTTGTGTTATGTGTACCGGACCAGTCACGACCGAGATTGCTGAAGGACAAGCTGTTGATTACGTACTTACCTGCGGAGGATGTAACAACTGCCTGTGCAGAGCCTTCGGAGCCGTCGATATTGAGATACTTCATAACGAAGTCATCTGCGGGGTTACCGAATGTAACAACTGCCGCACCTGTTCTGAGCCATACATCCTTGTTTGCGGATTCCTGAACATGACAGTGCTCGATTGAAACATTACAGCCGAAGCCTTCTGTCTGGCTCTTTGTATCACAGAGAAGAATTGCGTTGTCGCTTACACCTCTTACTGTGAGGCTCTTGAAGCCGAGCTTGGAAGCATCCTCAACTGCAAAGTAGGACTGTACACCGTCGAAGTAGATTGTACCGCCGTTTGCATCAAGACCCTGAACTGCTTCAGCGATTGTCTTGGAAGCCGCGTATTCCTTGCCGTCGATTGTAATCTTACCTGTGGAGCTTGCGTAAACCTTTGTTGCACCTGCGTATTCAACCTTGAATTCGCCTGCGCTCTTGGGCATAAAGAGATATTCGCCGTTTACAGCCTCAACCTCTTCGCCGTTAATCTTAATTGCGCTTGCGGGATTGTTAGCCTTGATAAGGAATGTAGGAGCGTAGGATGCGCTGCCTTCTGCCGCAAGTGTTACCTTACCGCCGTTGCCGGACTTAACGATATACTTGAACTTGGGGTCAATTGTATATGTCTTTGCGAAAGCAAGACCGTTGTTAACGATAACTGTTGTAGCACCTGAAACCACTGTCTTAACAGTACCGCTCTTGTCAATGTTGATTGTGGGAGTACCGCCGAGTGCATCTGCGTTTACAACAACAGTGATGTTACCTGTGTGGTTAGCTGTTCGTGCAGAGAAGCTGAGTGTACCTGCCTGAACGGGATTTACGGAACCACCGTTGATTTCATAGTAGAGGTTGCCGGAGGAGTTGTTGTTGTACTGTGTAAGGTGGAAGTTGCCGGAAACCTTGATATCGTAGATTACAACCTTCTTGAAGGTATAACCCTGGAGAGTGGATTCATTGCCGCAAACATATGTGTTTCTGCCGTTTTCAGCATAAATCTTTGTACCCGGTCCGAATACTACTTCCTTGCCGTTACCGTTCATATAAACGTCGGTAGTACCGCCGTTTTCGTTGATACCCTTGATGAATGTTACATTGTTAAGTGTAACGTTACAGTTGGGCTTCATGTTAACTGCACTTGTGGATTCGCCTCTGAGCTTTGCTTCGGCATCCGCACCTTCGAGGATAATGATGGGAGCGGAGGAAACGGTTTTATTAAAGAAGCTTGTTTCTGTGAAGTGACCTGTGAAGATGATGTGACCGCCGTTTGAGCCGAGAGCCGCGAGAGCATCTGTGAGAGATGTATAGTCAGCTGTAACCTCTGTGCCGTTGTATGTGAACTTGCCGGATTCGTTATTTGTAACGTAAACCTTCTGAAGCTCCTTATAAACGGCGTATACCGTTACGCCTTCCTCAGTCATTGTGATTTCGGAAACGGTTGTTGTAGCTGTGGGAGTTGTGCCCCAGCCTACGAATACCGCACCGTCCTTCTTAAGATCTGCGCCTACGAGAGTTGTAGCTCTGCCAACGAGAACCTTAACACTGGAGGGAACAGTACCTGTACCGCCGTTTGCGTCGTATGTAAGTGTTGCCGCATCAGCATAGATAGCGTAAAGTGTAATTCCGCCAACGGGAACGCTGAATGTGCTGATTGTTTCGAGTGCATCGGGAGTTGTAGCCCAACCGAGGAAGAGCTGTGTGCCCTTTTCGAGAGTTGCTGCGGGAAGATTTACGTTCTGACCGATGCTGCAGAGCATTGTTTCGGGAACAACACCTGTACCGCCGTTAGCATCGAACTTAACCTCAAACTGTGCATCGGGGTCGGGATAGTTTACGGAGAATTCGATGCTTTCGATTGTAACAGCCTTGTCGGAGAGAAGGTCTACATCGTTGTAGTAGTACATCTGACCGCTCTTTGCGATTTCCTCGAGGTTGATAACAACTTCATTCTTGGAAGCGGGAGCCGCTACATCTATAGCGAATGTCTTTGTATCTGTCTTTGCGGAAAGATCGTAGAGCTTGTCAAACTTGAAGGTAATCTTTGCATCCTCTGTCGCTGTGTACTTGATTGTAGCGTACTTGTGAGCGGAGGGAAGAAGCTGATAGCCGTCAAGAGAAAGTGCTGTTTCTGTGCTTGTGATATTCTTTGCAACGGGCACCTCAACTTCCATAAGGTCGCCGTAAGGATATTCTGCATAGAAGGAGATGGACTCAACGTTCATCATTTCTGTGGAAACAAGGCTGGAGCCCTTAACGCCTTCACCGAAGGGATTGAAGTGCATCTGCTTGAGGTTTCCTGTGTGACCTGTTCTTGCAACGATTGCATTAAGGTCGATGATTGCGTTGTGTGCGCCTGTACCGCCGAGGATAAGCTTGTCGGCAGAGTTGATTCTCTGGCTCTTGGGGTTACCGTTTGCGAGCTGGAGGAAGTTAATGGAGGGTCTGTTGCCTACAGCATTAGCTTCTGTTGTACCGGGCTCAAGCTCGTAGTAGTATCTGATAACCGCATACTGATACTGGGGAAGTGTGATAGAACCGAATGTACCGTTGTAGCAGTCGGATGTTACAACATCAGAGCTTGCAGGATTGGGAATGTAACGGAGAACATCGGAGTCTGTGATACCGAGGTGGTATACGTTGAAGTTTGCGCCCTGGTTTGTATAACCGTTACCTGATACCTTTGTGTTAAGAAGCTCGGGAGTAAGAACAGTAGGAACGACTACGTTTTCGTTGAGAGGTGTCTTATTGGGAGCGCCCTCAAGGATTTCAGCACCGAAGCCTTCGCTGTCACCGTCAACGAAAATGCCTCTGAATCTGAAGTCGTCACCGTTTAATGTCTTACGAAGGATGATATCGATAACACGCTCTTTTTCCTCAAGTGCTTCAAAGAACATAAAGAATTCGTTGGTGTTCTGTGAAGACCTGTACATGTTATGATACTTCCATTCGCCACCGTCAATTCTGTACTGAATAAGACCCTGTGTGGGATGTCCCGTATAGAATACACCCGCACTCTTGGACTTAACCTTAACAGAGAAGGAAAGACCGGGGTTGGAGTATGTATCAGCCTTGATTACGCCACCGTCGGGATTGTAGCCGTAGCCGCTCTTTCCGAAGTTACGGATAAGACCGGGAGCTACGTTTGTGGAATCCTTACGAAGGGGAACGTTGTAATACTGAGTGTTTGAATTGGGATGGAATGACTTGAAGTTGTCGTAGAATTCCTGTGTCTGGTTGTAGGGAACCTCGGGAACAGTGTAGTTTACGATTTCTGTTGTGAAGTTGTCATTGTCATCAAGGTTCTGGATAAGGAAGTTATCACGAAGGAATTCATAGTACTTCGCATAACCCTTGGGAGAGGGGTGACATCCGTCTGCCATGTATGTCATCCAAAGCTCGGAGTTAGAGGAAGGAAGAACTCTTCCGTTGCCAAGCTTTTCGTTTTCGGAAACGAGGAATTCATACATATACTGACCGAACCAGAACCACGGAATACCATAGTATTCTGCAACGTCAACGTGAGCCTGAGCGTTCATGTTGAGAGTTGTACCGCCGTTGGAAGCTGCAAGCTTACCGTGGTCGGTTGTAATCATAACAACGATATCCGTTGTGGGGCACTTTTCACGAATCATACGGAGAGTGGATTCCATAAAGTACGCACCCTTGTCGTATGTAGTTCCCTCATAGCTGTCGTTGATGGAGAACTCGATGAAGAGAAGGTCTACGGGATTGTCTGTGGAAAGACCGAGAGCTGTATCTGCTCTGTAGAAGTTAAGGTCAATACCTGTACCGCCGAGACCTGCGTGGTACTTCTTGGGTGTACCGTCGGCATTGAAGTTGTTACCGTTGGTTTCCATAATGGTAACACCATTGGGAACACCGTAGGTTTCAGCAAGCCATACCTGTGAAAGACCTCTCCAGCAGTTAACGCCCTGCGAAGGAGCAACGGGGCTGTACTGGTTTGTACCTGCGTAACCGTTGGTTACGGAGCCGCCGAAGTAGCCGAGGTTAATGTCCTGGCCGTTCTTGATTTTTGCGTATGTGTTGGGGATTTTTGATCCCTTCGCAGTTACCTGCGAGATAAGTGTTGTGCTTTCTGCCTGAACATCAGCTTCTTCTTCGACCGAAGCATCGTCCTTTGCAAAAGCAACTGCGCTCATGGATGTCAGCGAAAGAAGCGCTGCAAGCATGATTGATAGGAATTTTTTCATAGTTTCCTCCTTATGATTTGGATTTTATTCCTTAATTATATATTATATATAAAAACAGTCATTCTGTCAATGTGTTTTTTTACTCTCTTCATAAGTTTTTTTGCCTTTTTGAAGTGCGTTTTTTATTTTTGTAGACTATGACATTTTTCTGTCGGAAACTTGTTGAAAACGCACAAAGTATCCTTGAAAATCGGTAATTAAAGTTTTTCTCCGCAATTAGTTTTACTGCACGCTTTATAAAGATTTGAACACAAAATTTACTTTTTTCGCTTTATTTTTCACACCATTATGATATAATCAAATCAAAATCCGACAAAAAGAAAGGCAGAGAATTATGCCCAAGCTGATTTTTCCACCCTTCAACGAAAAATATATACGCTCAACGCCCTACAATCCGGGTAAATGCTTTATGCAGGTGTACGGAGCGGGCATTGTTTATCCCGACCCGAGATACGAATTTGTCAAGGTACGCGACAACTGGCTTTTCGAATATATAGTCAGCGGAAGCGGATTCCTCGAGTGCGGCGACATAACGGTAAAGCTCTCCAAGGGTGATTGCATTGTGATTCCCAAGGGAGTCCCCACCCACTACGGAGCGGACAAAAAGGACCCTTACGTCAAGCTGTGGTTTTCCGTAAACGGAGATTACGTTCAATCGCTTTTTGATGCCTTTATGCCGTCGGGAACCGAATTTCTTGTGCGGAATGTCAATGTGTATTCCATATTCGAAAAGGTACTTTCCGAGCTTGAAAAGGAGGGCGAGGACGATATCGGAATATGCACCCACGCAATGCTTGACATTATGCTTGCCGTAAGCGCAAAAAGCACCGCAGAGCCTGCCTCCGAGCAGACAAAGGCGGCAAATCTCAAGCAGTATATAGACACCTTCCTGCAGGAAAAAATAGTACTTCGCAAGGCATCCGAGCACCTCGGAATAACAGAGCGTACCGCAACAAAGCTCTTCCGTGAAAGATACGGAATAACCCCCACGAAATACATCCGCAAGGCACGGCTTGAAAGCGCAAGACAGCTTCTTGAATCCACCGACAAAACCGTGTCGGATATCGCCCATACCCTGCACTACTGTGACCAGAGCTATTTCTCCACAGACTTCAAAAAGGAGTTCGGAGTTTACCCCTCCGACTACCGTGAAGCCTTGCTGAAATCAAAAAAATAACGCAAAAAGGGACTGCAGCAAATTGCCCTGCCGCAGTCCCGTATTTTTATTCATTTCGTATAATTCATTGTGCGGAATAGCCTATACACCGCTTAGTATTTTATGCAAATCGCGAATGTCAGATTCCCTTGACCTCAATATAATAATCGCCCTGCTTTACATAC